>CAYHHO010000075.1:0-15477 GCA_964356445.1 uncultured Singulisphaera sp.
CGATGCGATTGCGGGGAACACCGAAAAGCAGATCAACGAGATCGCGCGTCTCATCGATTCGATCGAACGAGATCGTGCCCCGGTAGCCGCAGTCGAGCCTCAAGGGGAATCGGGGTCGAATCCGAAATAGCGAGGAGTGAATTCGCTCTGTTAGCCTTGGTTTGCAGTGGTATACGAGATTGTACAGAACATATATTATCGGACTTTCGACGTATTCGACTACTTCGCTGCCAATCAAATCCATGCCTTCAAATGATCCAACCTCGCATCACTCTGGCGCTCAATCCATGGCGCCGCTCTGCTCGGTCTTTCGCCGGTACCTCAAGTCGCGCAACCTGAAGTACACAACCGAACGCGCGGATGTTCTTGACGCGATCATCGCACGCGATGGAGTCTTCGAGGCTGAGGAACTCCTGCTTGAACTGCGCAAGCGTGGGCATCGCGTCTCAAAGGCGACGACCTATCGCACGATCCACTTGCTCCAGAACGCCGGGATCATTGTTCAGACACTCTTCGATTCCAAGCAGTCGCATTTCCAACTGATCTATGGCAAGGACCAACGTGATCACATGGTCTGCATGCAGACTGGAAGAATCGTTGAGTTCCAGAGCCCCGAACTGACGGCGCTGCGAAATCGGATTTGCAAAGAACTTGGCTGGTCAGCGGTCGGGCATCGCTTCCAGATCTACGCGGTGAGTCCAGAGGCTCAGGTTGGCGGGAAGTCCCGCTGATCGTTGATGTATGCAGCGCGGGTTGCGGGAGCAAGACCGTCGACTGAGGCGACGACTTGAAGTCGAATGGACAGTCTTGAATTCGGTAGCGCAGGTTCGATTTTCTGTGCCCATTCAACGATGATCACACTGCTGCCGCCGCGAATGAGGTCGTTCCAGCCGATCGTTTCAAGTTCCTGGCAGTCCTTCAATCGCCACACATCGATATGCACGAGCGGCATACGCCCTCCGGAATAGACCTGCATCGTCACAAAGGTCGGGCTTGTCACAACGAGCGGATCAATCCCGAGCCCACGCGCGATGCCGCGCACGAGTGATGTCTTGCCAGCGCCGAGTTCGCCGTCGAGCGCGATGAAGTCCCCTGCGCGAATCGACTTGCCGATCCGGCAGCCGAGTGCTTCTGTCGCCGATTCATCAGCGAGTGCGATCAATGGATCCACCCGTGGTGCGAGATGTCAGTGACCGAGTTGTCTGACATGAGGAGGACCGCTGGCGCATCACTTGCCTTTGCTTCTCGGATCGTGCCGATCGTCGTCCAACCGTTCGGCACCGTGGATCGCGCAGAGATCGCAGCGAGGAGTTCATAGTCCTCTCCGTCGTTGACGGCGTGCTCGACGGAAACCCCTGTGTGGCACGGGATCTGTTCGCGTTTCAGAGTGGCCTGAAGGCGCTTCTGCCACGTGGCGCTCGACGCCTCGATGACTCGAGCCGTATCGACTCCGAGACCGTCGCTGAGATCAATCATGGCATGCACTTCGCTCCCAAGCAGATCGACGAGTGTGTGGGCTTCAGCAACGCGGGGGTCAAACGTCAAGTGTCTGCCCATTCCATCTTTCCCGAGCGATCCGCCCAAACTGCCGCTCACGATCAATTGGTCTCCCGAGAGCGCACCGGAACGTGTGACAACGATTCCATCGGCTCGCGGTGATGCGAGAATCGTCACCGAGAGAGTCAGCACCCCTGTCTCGTCCGCGTGAACTGTGGTGTCGCCGCCGATCAACGGACATCCGAACGCCGCAGCGTGTTTCTGAACCGACGCGAGGAGGCTCGCCGCATCGGAGGCGCTCATGGACTTCGGCAGCGCCACGCTCGCAAGCGTCGCTGCGGGGAGCGCTGCCATTGCCGCGACATCGCTCACGTTTCGTGCGATGGCCTTTCGCGCGATCAGGTCGAGAGGCGTTTGCGAACTGAAGTGTCTCCCCTCGACGACTTGGTCCACCGCAACGAGCACATCTCGACTTGCGAGTCGGATGAGTGCCATGTCGTCCCCCGGCGCGATCAGGATGTTGGCTGGCAGCGCAGGATTGGCCGCGGCGACGAGCGCGAGTATGTCTCGTTCGTTGACGGTCGCATCCGAGGACAATCCTCTGTTTGAGCGAAGGTCAAACATTGCCGACTGCTCCGAAGCCCTTGCCCTTCAAGAGTTGCGCCGCAAGATCGGCATGTTTGCGGGATGCCCCCTGCTGCTTGCGGATCTCTTCGCGCGCCGCGTTTGCGATCGCTCGACGGCGTGGCGCATCAGCGAGAAGTTCGGCGATGACCACTGGCAGTTCCTGTGCTGTGGTCTGGATCAAGCCTCCACACTTCAGGAGCGCATCTGCAGTTGCCTGAAAGTCGCCGACTCGAGGACCCACCACAACGGGCTTGCCAAGCGCTGCTGGCTCCATCATGTCGGAGCCGTGGAGCGCGCCAAACGTTCTCCCGACAACGACGACGTCCGCAAGTGCGTACGCCTTGCGGAGTTCTCCAATGGTGTCGAGCAAGAATCGCCCAGTGCTGCTTCCGACCGCTCCGCTGCTTCGCCGTACACAACCACGAAGGTCTCCTGCTGCTTGGTCGAACCACTCAGGTTTCCTCGGAGCGCAAAGAACTTGAACGCCACTTGGGCAAGCATTGCTGATGAGTTGTTCTTCACCTGGCGCGGTGGATCCGGCTACGACGAGGGGCTTGCCCTTCTCAATTCCAAGTTCCGCCGCGAGTTCGTTCGCCCCTTCGACCTGCGTGGCGATCTCCGCTGTGTCCCACTTCATGGTGCCAGTCACGCTGATTCGATCCGTTGCGATCCCCATCGCCGCGAAGCGATCTGCGTAAACCTGATCCTGCGCTGCAACGTGCGACAGCCTGCGAAACATCGGGGACAACAACCAATGGACGCGCGCCGTCCGTGCAAAGCTCCTCGAACTCAGCCGCCCGTTGATGACCGCCACGGGAATCTGCATGGCAGCGCACGCGCGTGTGAAGTTTGGCCAAACCTCGAGTTCTGTCAGCAGCGTGAGGTCTGGCTTGACTGCACTCAGAAAGCGACGAACGCTCCATGAGAAATCCAGTGGATATCGAACGACGACATGCTTCGCGCCAAAGAGCGACTTCGCGCGAGCAATTCCTGTGTCGGTCGTAACGCTGACGACGACTTGGGCGTTCAGCGGAGCGCTCGCAAGCATCTCAACAAGGAGTCGAACCGAGTTGACTTCCCCGACGGAGACAGCGTGGATCAGGATGCGCGGTCGACGCCGGCTGTCAGCCGAAACGCGCCCAGGATCACCAAGTTTCGGAACCGAAATCGCAAATCGAGCGAGCCAGTCTGTGCGCAGCTTTCCTTTGCGCCAAAGCGAAAAGAGCCACACGGGCGATGTCACCGCGCCGAAGACAAACAACGCTAGATCCACCACAATGCCCATGAGATCGCGAAGGGTAACCGACACCGATAGCCTCCACTCGATGCAGGTCGGACGAGATGAAACAACTCAGCCGCATCGCGAATTCCTTTGGGAGATCGGGGTGGATACTGGCGGGACCTTCACCGACTGCGTCGCCCGGTCGACGGATGGGCGCATGGCGCGCGCAAAAGTCCTGAGCACCTCGGCACTGCGCGTGCGCGTGGAGAGTATCGGCGGATGCACGGTAACGGTCCGGCAGCGGATCGACCTCGATGACTCGGTGCTCTCCGAGTTTTTCCTGGGGTTTGAACTCCGTGAAATCTCGCAGGGATCAAGCGGTTCGCCTCGTCCAGTTCAAACGCCATCCGTGAAAATCCTCGCGGCGCACCGATTGAACTCGTGCTGCATCGAATTCACGTTGCACCAGCCGCTTGTCGTCCAGTCTCCATCGCTCGAACGCGACGAGTGCTTCCTCGACATCGTGGCGCCGTTCAATGCAGCGATCTTCGCAACCCGTCTTGCGATCGGAAGACCCCACCCGCTGTCGCTCGCCGATTGCCGACTTTGTGTCGGCACAACCAAGGGGACAAACTCCCTGCTCGAAGGCACGACAACCCCAGTTACTTTCTTCGTCAACGATGGGCTTGAGGACATCTTGGCGATCGGCGATCAACGCCGCATCGACATCTTCGCATCAGCGCCCAAGAAACCGAGGCGCATTGAAAGGTCGTCGATTGGCGTTCCAGCACGTCAATCCGCCAGTGGCGCAGAGATCACTCCGCTCGACGAGGCCCTCCTGCGACGTCGGGCTCGTGACGCATTCACCCGTGGCGATCGAACGGCAGCGGTCGCGCTCTTGCATGAGGATCCTTCGAGACCGACCGGAGTCATGCACGAGCACCGTGTTGCAGAAGTCCTTCGCGAGGAGGGGTTCGAGTGGGTCTCGTGCTCCCACACCTGCGTAGCGAGCAGCCGATTTGAACCACGAGCGCGTGCGTGCGTTGTGGATGCCGCGCTCTCGGGACCAGTGGGAGAGTTCATCGCATCAACGCAAGCTTTCGCCTGCGGCGCAGAAATCCTGATGATGTCGAGTGCGGGCGGGCTTGTCAGCGCAGCCACGTTTGCACCAAGGGAGAGCCTCCTCTCAGGTCCTGCCGGAGGAGTCGCGGGAGCCGCCACCGTTGCAGCGGAGTGTGGGTTGCAGAAGTGCGTCACACTCGACATGGGCGGAACGAGCGCCGACGTTGCGCGCATCGATGGACTCGCGGAGATGCGCGCTGAAACAATCCTCGGGCATGTGACGCTGGCATCCCCCTGCGTTGCGGTTGAAAGTGTTGCAGCAGGCGGCGGCTCAATCCTGTGGTTTGATGGCGAGGCGCTGCGAGTGGGTCCGCGAAGCGCTGGCTCTTACCCTGGACCCGCGTGTTACGGTGCCGGCGGTCCGCTGACACTCACGGACGCCAACGTTCTCCTGCATCGAATTGATGCCTCGATGCTCTCGATCCCGATCTCGGAGAGCGCCGCAGAGGAACGCGCACGCGAATTGCACAGGCAAGTGTCGCAGTCCAAGCGGGAGCCGATGACTCTGACCCAGATGCTCGAGACCTTCATCGCCATCGCGGATGAGTCGATGGCTGCCGCGATTCGTACAGTCACGATTCGACGCGGCATCGATCCGAGCGATCATGCACTGATCGCATTTGGAGGCGCCGGCGCACTCCACGCCTGCGCTGTCGCGGAGCGCCTTGGAATGCAGACGGTCGTCTACCCAGCTGAAGCCGGCCTGCTCTGTGCGCGCGGGATCTGCGATGCGGCGATCACGCAAGTCGCATCGGCAGTCATCCTTTGCGACCTCGCTGCCTGCGGATTGTCGCTGGGCAATCGATTCGATCAACTTGGTGCGCACGCGCGTCAGCAGATCACTGCTGGAGGTGGCGATGGACCGCGTGCCCACATTCGCCGGCGAAGCGCTTTACTTCGGTTTCAGGGCCACGATGAGAGCATGGAAGTGACCCTTGCTGATGGCGTCTCCGACCCAGAGCTTGCTGCTGCGCTCGACCGGGGGTTTCGGGAGAAGTTCCGGGTGTGCTACGGATTCGACGCTGCCGCTGATCGCCCCATCGAAGTCGAGCGAATTTGGCTGCAACTTGAAGTTTCACGGTCGGGGCAAACGCGCGACACCGCTGGACATGGCCTGGCGCGCCCCGCTCGCGCCGCTGCCGAGAACGAGGACGCAGTCATCGGGCCGCGCGTGATCACTCGGCGCGACTCGACTGCGTTCATCCCGCAAGGGTGGCAGAGTCGTCAACACCCCAGCGGCGCGCTGATTTTCACACGCGCCCATGCCGCGCAAACGCCATCAGTCGCTTACTCCCATGAACTCATCGCGACTCAGTTGGTATCAATCGCCACCGACATGGGGGAGCAATTGCGTCGAACGGCAACCTCTCCCAACATCAAGGATCGTCTCGACTTCTCTTGCGGATTGCTTGATGCGGCGGGTTTTCTCGTCGTCAATGCTCCGCATATTCCGATTCACCTTGGTGCGCTCGGCGCGTGCGTGCGAGCGGTCACCGCGGTCCATGCCTGGCGTCAAGGCGATGTTCTCGTCGTGAACCATCCGCGCTTTGGTGGATCTCACCTGCCCGACCTGACCGCAATAACACCCATTTTCACCGATGCAGGAGAACTCTTTGCATTCGCTGCAAACCGCGCACATCACGCGGAGGTTGGCGGCACACGACCTGGATCGATGCCTCCCGACGCGACCTCGCTTGCTCAGGAAGGCGTCGTGATTGAACCGACGCTGATCGTCGAGAGTGGCCGAGAGTGTTTCGAGTCTGTTGCAGCCCAACTCCGAAGCGGACCATGGCCGAGTCGATTGGTTGGCGACAATCTTGCGGACCTTCGGGCACAGGTCGCGGCGAATGCCCTGGGTGTGATCCGATTGCGCGTTCTCGTCGCCGAGGGATCCCTCGAGCAGTTCAGGGCGTCTTGCGAGAAGTTGAGGGCTTCGGCGAGGCGTGCAGCCGAGTCGATGATTCTGGTGCTACCGCTGGCGATCGCTCCCATGCACGAGAAACTCGACGATGGAACTGTGCTTTGCGTGCGGATGGCTCGCGACCCTAGTCAACCTCGGCTCACGATTGACTTCACATCGACCTCGCCGACGCACGCTCGGAATCTCAACGCACCCGTCGCCGTGACTCACGCTGCCGTGATGTACTCACTGCGCGTTCTCGTCGGTCGCAGCCTCGGCGTCGATGGTCCAGCCTTTGCGCTCAACGAAGGATTGCTCGACCCGATCGATGTCATCCTTCCCGCAGGAACGATTCTCTCCCCCGACTTTTCTGGCACTCCCCAGGATTCCCCAGCATGCGCGATCGGTCAAACCGAAACAGCGCAGCGGCTCGTCGATCTCCTCTGGCGTGCCTTTGACCTTGCAGCCTGCAGCCAGGGGACAATCAACAATCTCCTGTTTGGCAATCAGCGATTCGGCTTCTACGAAACAATCGCAGGTGGAGCTGGCGCGACTGCCGAAGGTCCAGGCGCAAGTGGCGTTCACACGCACATCAGCAATACTCGCATTACCGATGCAGAGGTCCTTGAGCGCAGGTATCCCGTACGTCTCGAGCGCTTCTCGTTGCGGCCGAACTCAGGGGGCGCGGGAGCGCACGCAGGAGGCGACGGGCTGCTGCGGAGAATTCGATTCCTCGAGCGAGTCGAACTCTCGTTCCTGTCGCAGCACCGGATCGAAGCCCCCTACGGTGCGCACGGCGGCGAACCAGGCAAGTGCGGCGCACAGCGGATCATTCGCGCCAGCGGCGCCATCGAAGTGGTTGGAGGCATTGTCGCCGCACGCATGGAAGTGGGCGACCAGTTCGAAGTGGAAACTCCAGGAGGCGGCGGATACGGAGTCCGTTGACTCGCCCTGCAATCCTGCCAGCGATCAACAACTGCGAACTGCTGCTTCGATTGCTGCAAAGTCCACTTGCACCCGCGGATCCTCGCTGACAGATGCGTATCTCACGACGCCGCGAGCATCGATTACGAATGCTGAGCGCTTGGAGACCCCCTTCATTCCTCCTAAGTCTTCATGGAGAGCACCGTAGAGCCGCGAAACATCCTTATTGAAGTCGCTGAGGACTGGAAATGGGATCTTCTCGAGGTCTCGAAACTTGGCGACGGTGAAGGGCGAGTCGACACTGACGCCAAAGACCTTGCAGCCCAGCGACTCCCACTTCTGCCAGTGATCACGAAAGTGGCAGACTTCCGCTGTGCAGACTGGGCTGAACGCCAATGGGAAAAACAACAGGACGACCTTCTCGTGGCCGAGCGACTGCGCAAGATCAATGACCGTTCCAGGCTGACAGGGAAGTGCGAATGATGGGGCGTGCGATCCAATGGGCAGTGACATGCGATTCTCCGAAGTTGGGTGAATGACCGAGACGCAGGTGCGTGGCGTTTACGGTATCAAACGGTCGCACACATGAGTTCTGTTTCGCATCTCAGCACCTTTGAACGATTGAAGTCCGATCTGCAGCCCGATGCAGACCGATGGAGGTTCGCAGCGCGAGTCGCCATCTCGGGGCTCCTGATCATCAGCGTGCAAATGACGTTGCGTTTCGAGATCCTTTATCCTGGCATGAGCGCGATGCTCATCATCTCCGAGCAGCGCGGAGTCGGAACGGTCACTCGGTTTGTCATCAATATCTTCGCGGCCACCTTTGGCTGCGCGTGCGCAGTCGCCGTTGGCGCTCTGTTCATTCAGCAACCGTGGTTTCTGCTGCCGACGATGTGGGCCTACATCGTCGGAGTCATCTATTTCATGGGTTCGAGCGCCTATCGCAGCGCTTTCTTTCTCGCCGGGTATCCGTTCATCGTGATCATGTTCATGATGTTCTTCGGGAAAGAGGACGCAGAGCAAACGGCGCTCATGGTCTACAAGTCCGTTGCGGTCGGAGTGTGCTGTGTCTCGCTGGTCACCATAATGCTTTGGCCAAGCGATCCGCTCCGAACGCTGGAAGCGAACATACTGAGTGGATTCCGCCGGACGAGGATGCTGCTCTTGCACGTCATTGACCAGATTCGTGCGGGGGAGAATGCAAAGTCGAGCGCTCCCCTGCCAGACTCTGATCGTGCCAACGCAGTTGCAAACATTCGTGCGCTTGGCACTGCCAAAACGGACCACTCCATGCCAGAGGAGGAACGACGCGGACTCCTTGCTGTGATCAATTTCGAGCGTCGCTGTTCCGTGTGCGTCAGGTTGAGTTCAGAGCGGGTTGGGGACTTGCCGAAGGAGTTGCAACAGGTCGCGATCGAAGGGCTCAGCGCCCTAGATCAATCGCTCCAACGGTCGATCAACGCAATCGAAGGTGAATTCGGCGACGAGAGCGCCGACTCACGCCCAAAGAGCGCGCCAACTCAGATCGCCGCCGACCACGACCTCGCTCCTCATCTGGAGTGGATCAATTCAGTCATCAGCCTTCGGAACGAAGCAGACGAGATTGCCTCCGAGAAGTCTGCCATTTCGACGCTGCGCCGCCGCCGCAACGTCGTGGCCGAGGTTTTTGGCAATTTGGGCGCGAGTGGATCGCAACTTTTTCGCTTGCCCATTTTTCCTCCGCGCACGCCAGAGTTGAAGCATGCTGCGAAATGCGCGACGTCCATTCTGATCTGCGCTTTGGTTTGCATCACGCTGAACTGGAGTACAGGCATTGGATGCGTCGAGACTGTAATGCTGGTCGTTCAATTGACCTTCGGTGCGACCCTCATGATTGGAGGGCTTCGGTTCTTTGGAGTGATCGCGGGCTACACCCTCGCGATTCTCGCCATCATCTTTATCATGCCGACGATCACAACGCTTCCGGGACTTCTCCTGCTCTTCGCGCCGGTGCTCTTCGCCGCTGCGTACGGTATGCACGGCGTCCCGCGGGTTTCTACCCCAGCGATTCAAGTGATGATCGTGTTCGACTTCGCGCTGCTGCAACTCACACGTCCTGACATCAGCCTCTTTCCCGCCATGGACTTTGCACTTGCAGTCTCGATGGGAATCGGGGTGACCTTTGTCGTCTATCGATTCCTCTGGCCGACCCGCGCACTGGACGGGTTGGCTCCGTGCCTTGCTGAGATGTTTCTGACCACTTCCAAGGTGCTTCGCGAGTGCTGCGAAAAGCCTCTCCAGCCAGCAGCGATCGACGCGGCGCAACTGGAACTTGACGACCAGTTTTCCAAGTACATCGCGCTTCATCAGGTCGCGCAGTACGAGTTGAAACCTCTGGTCAGAACAACCGAGTTGCGCGGACGAGCGGGTCACCTCACAAATTCGCTCTGCACGGCGATTCTTCAACGGTGTTTGCTCGACTCCGCGAGTCGCGTGGTGCCAGTCCTCAATGCAGCGCAAATGCGTTTACTGGCTGGCGAACTTGAGCGGTGCGCGCAGCTCGTGCTTCGCGGCGGTTCCGGCGTGCCGCCCGAGAGATTGGAACGGAGTCTCTCACCGAACCCCCAAAATCAATTCGTTCAGAGTTCAACTGAAGCGATCGAAGCCCTCCGCACCGTCCTGAAAGAATTTGCCGCAGCCGAGGCAGAGGACTCCCCCCCAACGAGTGCAGTCCGATCCGATCCAATCCCGATCGCCTGACTGCGAGTGGGATCAGACCTTTTTCATTTCAAAGTCGATGCGCTCAATGCGAGTCGCCCGACCGTGTTGGGGATCGATCTCAATCACACATCCACACGCGCGTTCCCCTCCTTCCCCCATCTCAAAGTTGGTGTGAACCCCAGTCGTCATCGCACGCAGCACCCCTTTCACATCGCGACCGATGATGCTTGCATACGGCCCGCACATACCAACATCGGTGATGAAGGCAGTCCCTCCAGGAAGAATGCGTGCGTCGGCGGTCGGAACATGCGTATGAGTACCAATGACGGCAGCGACTCTGCCGTCGAGATAATGCGCGAGCGCTGCCTTTTCGGAAGTCGCCTCCATGTGCGCCTCCACCACGACAATTGGGGATGCCTCGGGCAACGATGCGATGACGGCGTCGACGGCAGCGAACGGATCATCCGCATGCAGCGTCATGAAAACCCGTCCGAGCACGGTGACGACGAAAATGTCGCGGGGTCGTGTCGCTGTGGCGGGAATCCGAATCCACCGCTTTCCTGGCGCCTTTGCGGAGAGGTTGGCAGGTCGAGCGATTGGCTCGAGTGGATCTTCAAGGATGGGCGTGATCCTTGGATCCCGAAACGCATGGTCACCCAAGGTGACTGCATCGGCGCCCATCGTCCGAAGATCTCGGTAAAGGTCAGGGGTGATGCCGGAGCCATTGCGCAGGTTCTCCCCATTGATAATGATGGCGTGCGGAGCGAACCGTTCACGGGTTGATGGGATGGCTTGCTGCAACGAGCGGCGCCCAGGTTGACCTACGCAATCTCCAAAAAAAGCAACCACCATTCCACTCGCCATTGTTACACTCTACATGGCGACGCGGCTCATGACTGATTGGGTTGTTGCCCGTCTCCAGCGAATGATTGAAGCAACGTTCAAGAAGGGCGATCGTGTTCGGCATCCCTCAAAACCTGAGTGGGGCATCGGTGTTGTCACGAAACTCGAAGTTGTTTCTCGCGATGCATCGCCTGACCTACGCGTGTCTGTGCGCTTCCCATCGATAGGCGAAAAGACGCTGCTGGCGAGCCTCGCAAGCCTCGAACTGCTCGAGAATGGCGCGGCTTCCGCGGCGGCTTACGCTCGCCCCTCCCTCACGGATCTTGATGTCGCAAATGGCGGTGGCTGGCTTGGCGCGATCTCAAAAACAACGGCGAATGATCTCATGACTGCGTTGCCCGATGACGCGACCGATCCATTTGTAAGCCCAAGACGGCGCCTCGACAGAACGCTCAACCTCTATCGCTTCGACGGCTCCCCTGCTCGGCTCGTGGAGTGGTCCATCGCGCAGAGTGGGCTCGACGATCCAATGTCGCGGTTCAACCGTCAGGAGCTTGAGCAACTTCATAAGCGCTGGTTGTTCAATCTTGATGCGCACCTGCTGAAGGTGCTCGGCGAGTTCCGGCGAGAACGATCGGTGGTCGATGAAGCGTTGGCGACAGCGCCGCCGCTCGCGGTAAAAGCAGTGCGCCGCCAGTTCGCAATGCTGAAGTGACCGATACCTCTGCGCGAGCAGGATTCAACGGGCTGCGCTAGGATTTCGCGCAAGTGATCATGACCAAAACGCGTGCCAAGATCACTTCGCGAAAGGGTCGTGTTGATCCCCTTGTGTTCGTTGTGATCGCGCTTGCTGCGGGGTGTCTCGTGCTCGCGAGTTTGCTCTGGTGGCGTCCAGAACCTGCGCCGAGTGGCCCGTCTGCGGACGCGGTTGCTGCGCGAGAAGCGCTTGCGGCGCAGGAGGCGAGTGCGATCGACGCGATTCGACTCAAGTCTCAGGTCGCAGATGCATTGAAACAGGTCGAAGAGGCCGACTTGAGAACAGCGGATGCGCTCAAGCGCGCGGCGGAGGCCGAGCGTCGAGCCGAGGCCGCACTTGAACAGTTTCAGCAAGCCAAGAAGGGTCTCGCTGCGAGCGCTGATCTTCAAGCGGGTGCACGCACGGAAGGCGAACGCGTGGTCGTCGAGCAACAGCGGGCAGTTGCGCAGGCGCAGGCGCTGGTGCAGGAGCTCCAGCGTGAAGTTGCGCAGGCGGCGCAACGCGCAAGGCGAGTCCGGGAGTTTCTCGAGGGAGCGCTCCATTCGTATGCAAGTCCTGGAGTCGGCTGCGCTGATGTGACGGTTCTTGGTGCGATGCGCGCAGCGCTCAAGGAATTGGCTGCTGGCGGGTTCGACGCGGACCCAGAAACGAAGACCCAACTTCAGTCAACCATTGCGACCATCCTCATGAACGCAGGCGACTTGGATGGCGCCGCGACGCTCTTTGATGAAGTTCTCGCGAACCGCCGTGCCGCTGATTCGTCCGATCGACTTGATCTCGCAGAGGCGATGCTGGATGTTTCAACCGTACGCATGTTGCGCGGCGATCTTGCGGGAGCCGACCAGATGGCGCAGGATGGGTTGGCGATGTACCAACGATTGATCTCGGGCGATCACCTGGCGATCGCCGGCGCGCTGAGCCAACTGAGCCAAATCGAGAGTGCGCGAGGGAATTGGCCGACCGCGGCCGCGACTTCAGAACAGGCTCTTGCCATGTTGAGGCGAATCGGTCCTGAAAGCAGTTGGCAGATCGCGCGCGAACTCGCGCAACTTGCCAGAATTCAGGATCGCCGCGGGGACCTTGCTCAAGCGCAAGCGAACTACCAAGCATCGCTTGCAATGAAGGCGCAGCTCTGCGATGGAGATCACCCGGATATCGCGTTGGGGCTTACACAGCTCGCAGGTATCCACCAATCGCTTGGGAACTTAGTCGATGCGCAAGCACTCCTTGCGAGCGCGCTGGATATGCAACAGCGCTTGCACGCGGGCGACAACCCAAACGTCGCCGATGCGATCAATAATCTCGCGAGTGTCCTTCAGGATCTTGGGCAAGGGGAGAAGGCAAGACCGCTCTTTCAGCAGGCGCTTTCGATGAAGGAGCGCCTCTACAAGAGTGACCACGCCGCAGTCGTCGCGGGCTTGTTGAGTCTCGCGTTGACTGAACAGGCGCTTGGAAAACACGGCTTGGCACAGTCGCTCTTTTCGCGCGCGCTCGAGATGTCGAAGCGTCTCACTCCCGGAGACGATGCGACCACCGCGCGTGTGCTCTATCTGCTGGCTTGGAACCGCTTCGACCTGAGAGAATTTGCTTCAGCTGAAGAATCGGCCCAATCGTCAGTCGAGATGTACGAACGGCTTGTACCCGGCGGCAGCGGCGACCGTGCGCTGGCAATCGCACTTCGTGCGCGTTTGGCGGGCAAGCGCGGGCAACAGGAATCAGCGGTGTCGCTTATTACGCTGGCGGAACAAATGGTCCTGGAGCGTGAAACTCAACTCAGCGCGAACGCGAAGGCAATCGAAGCGATCAAGCGCGAGATTTCAACGCACTGACGCCAAAAAGGAATGGACCGTACTGGGCTCGAACCAGTGACCTCCTCCGTGTCATGGAGGCGCGCTAGCCAACTGCGCCAACGGTCCGTCGAAACTCATCCTAAGGCGCAAAGTGTAATTCGGCAAGACGCGACGGCTTCACGAATGCGCAGCGAGGCAGCGGTCGATTCTCGTGAGGGAACTCTTCTTTCCGAGAATTGCCAAAGTGTCGAAGATCGGTGGGCTCACCGTTGATCCGCAGAGCGCAACCCGCAGCGGCTGCGCGACCGCCCCAAGGTTTCCGCCAGCGCAGCGATCGGCGTGTGGCTTGAGCAGTGCCTCGAGCGACGCAACACTCCAGTCATCGAGCCCCTCCAGAAGATCCCGCAACCCTCGAAGATGGTCGAGTCCTGAAGGCGAATCCCCGAGCAAGACCTTTTTCGAAGCTTTCGGATCCCATTCAAGCGCATTGTCAGGGACGGTGATGAATCCGTTGGAGCAAAAGAGGTCGTCGAGCGTCTTGCTTCGTTCGTGACTCGCGTCGCACAGGGCTCGAAACTGCGCGGGGGTCAGTTTCTTCATGAATTCACCGTGAAACACCCGCCCATGCGCAGCGGCCTTCGTCGCAAATTCATCGCGGGACATCGCTGCAATTGCGTGAAGATTGAACGCCAGCAGTTTCGACCGATCGAACTTCGCAGGAGTCTTCACAACGCGCTCGAGATCAAAATGGGTTCGGATAAATTCGAGGTCGAACTTTTCGAGGTCTCCACCAGGGCTCCATCCGTTGAGTGCGAGAAAGTTGCAGAGGACTTCCGGCAAGTACCCAGATCGACGAAAGTCATCGACATTGATCTCCGGCAATGTGACGCGGAGGGTTGTCGCAAGCGCCGAGGTCGCGCCCAAGTCCAATTGCACACTCTTGTCTTTCAACCAATTCGCGAACGTTGCATCGTCGATCTCGGCGCAGGGTGAAGCCGTCACTCCGCGATCAGCGACAGCCTTGCGGAGCACCTTGTCTTTGTCACGCTTGGACATTTTCGAGCCGTCAGGATTGAAAATGAGCGGAAGATGCCCATAGACCGGTCGACGAAAACCCAAGGCATCCTGAAGGACAATGTGTTTCGCTGTGTTGTTGAAATGCTCCTGCGCACGCAGGACATGGGTCACTCCCATCAATTCGTCATCTACAACGACTGCAAAGTGATAGGTGGGGAAACCGTCGGCCTTGCGAATGACGAAGTCGTCGGTCTCTCCTGCCGGGATTGTTGCAGCGCCCAAGATTTCGTCTTGAATGGTGATGGGCCCCGCGGGTGTATGAAAGCGAATGACGGCCGGTGTGCCAGCAGCCAACAACTGTGCGACCTGCGCAGGGTCGAGCGCGCGCGCGGTTTCACCTGTGTACCGAAATGGTTTGTTCTGCGCCTTGGCCGCATCCCGGAGCGCTGCGAGTTCTTGTGCAGTCTCGAAGGCGTAGTAGGCAGCACCACTCGCCAGGAGCGCATCAAAGTATCGCCGGTAAATCTCGAGGCGCTGAGCCTGAAAGTATGGCCCGTTCGCGCCGCCTCCACGCCCTTCAAACTCTGGGCCGTCGTCCCACTCCATTCCGAGCCAGAGCAAGTCCTTCACGAAACCGATGCTCGCAGCCTCACTCGAGCGCTTCTGGTCTGTGTCTTCAATGCGCAGCACAAACTTTCCGCCGCGCCCCTTCGCGAAAGCCCAGCAAAAGAGCGCTGTCCGCGCACCCCCGACATGGAGGTTTCCAGAAGGGCTCGGGGCGAATCGCGTCACAATGTGCTGTGCTGCCAGCTGTGCAGTTTGGGTCATGTCGTCATTGCCTTCATGTTCGTTGGAGGCGAAAGAAGTCGAAGAAACCTATCTAGGATGGAAGCGTGAAGGCTAGCAACATTGGAAATACGACGAGCCTCGCTACCAGAGTTGGCGTGCTGTCAGACAGCCACGGCGAGGCAGCGCGAACCAAGCACGCAGTGGAGACCCTAGAGAAGCTCGGCGCGACTGTGTTCATTCACTGCGGCGATTTCGAAACGATCGAGTGCCTTGATCCTCTCGCAGGTCT
>CAYHHO010000076.1:0-15313 GCA_964356445.1 uncultured Singulisphaera sp.
GCCTGCGATTCAAGAAACTCCGCGCGTCGCCGCAGGAATTCTGTGTAGTTGCCTTCGGCGGTGAGCGTGCCCTGTGGATAGGCACGGCTCAGCTCGACAACGCGCGTCGCGACGCGTTCAAGAAACATTCGATCGTGCGTGACGAAGAGGCACGCGTGAGCACGCAGGTCGCTCGCTCCTCGCGAGAGAAACCGCTCGAGCCATCGAATGCCAGCGACATCGAGATGGTTAGTCGGCTCATCAAGCAGCAGCACATCAGGGGTACCGCCCGCTTCGCACAAACCGCGAACGATCGCGAGCCGCTTCTTCCATCCACCAGAGAGCAGTTCTGTGGGTTCGTCCATTCCCGCTTCGGAAAATCCCATTTTCCCCAAGATCACCCCCGCAAGGACTTCCGCATCATGAAGGTCCCCGTGCACTTTCGCTGCCAAGAGCGCAGCACTACGAGCGACCGTTCGCGGAGTCGACTCGGGTTCGAACTCGTCGCGCTGCGGCACATACACAACGACGCAGCCGCGCTCGGTGCGTACTTCGCCCTCGTCAGGTTGTTCTGCTCCAGCAAGCATCCGAAGCAGCGTGCTCTTTCCCGCGCCGTTGGGGCCGATGAACCCCACGCGGTCGCCAGCATCAAGCGTGACACACACGCCGCGAAAGAGTTCACGCATGGCGTGCGACTTCGAAAGATTGGAAGCAGACAGTGGCATGTCGAGAGCCACAGAGCATAGGGCGCTGTTGTGCGACTCCACGCACGCTACGATTCCAGACCTTATGAAGATCAACACCATCGGCGGTTGCCTCAGCATTCTTCTTTCCTCGATCGCATTTGCGCAGAGTCCTGCTGCGCCTCCATCGGACCCAGCCTCGGGCGACCAACAAGGCGCACCGCAAAGTCCACCGCGTCAGCCCCAGGGGGAACCTGGCGCTGGACCACGAGGTCAGGGTGGACAGGGCGGTCAAGGCGGCCAACAGTTTGCGCAGCGACTGCTGCAGGCCGACGCGAACGGCGATGGCAAGTTGAACGCTGATGAACTTCCTCCTCAATTGCGCGAACAATTGGCCGTGATCGACATCAACAAAGATGGCGTTCTCGACGAAACAGAGATCATCGCCATCGCGCGCACGCAGGGTGGCACGCGCGGCGGACGTGGTGGCGCAGGCGGTGCGCCGCAGAATTTCGAGGGGGCGATGAAGCAAGTGAACCGAGCGTTCAAAGCACTCAACGCGTCAGCACTCGACGCATCGTCGCGCGCTCGTGACCTTGAGCAGATTCAAAGTGTGCAGTCCGGGTTGCTCGCCGCGAAGGGGCTCAGCGCATCTGTGCAAATGGCGCCGCAGGCCAAGGCGAAGTACGGCGACGATGTCGCGAAGTACCAGACTGATTTGCGCACTCAACTGATCGCGTCGATTTCGACCGCGCTCGCCATTGAGACCGCAATTCTCGCTGAACACACGAAGACTGTGAAGACGCTTCTCGAAACGCTCGACGAGCAGGAAGAAGACGGGCACAAGGACTTCCAGCCCGAAGATGACGATGCCGTCCCCACGCCTTTGGAAGAGAAGTCGCCGCCGGCACCTGCAGGCGCAAAGTAACGAGTGCAGGTAGCCAGTACGAGTCACGAGCGCTCAGCGTCGCGTCACGCGTGAGTTCGCCGCTGGCCATCTTCGAGCAGCGTTCGAAACTGACCGGCGTCCCCGCGTGAGATCGCGTCCACAACAGACGCGAGCGCGTCGCGCAAACGCTCAAGGGCCTGAGCCGAGTGTGGATTCTTTGACTGAATCTCGTAGTAGACGTCTGGGCTCTCACGCACAACCGCAGCTGCCAGCGACTCAAGCGCACGGAAGGTCGTACTTCGAACCGGATGCTCCTTCTGCGGGAGCGCAAGCGCAAACGCGATCGCCGTCGCGTGTGCAAGGCTGAGCAGATCCGCCATCACGCGGTCGTGATCATCGAGCGGAAGGTGCACGATCCGAGCGGTGGTTGGCTCAAACAGCCGCGCCACACGAGCGAGCGACTCTGCGTCGCCTGTGTCGCAAAGCACCACATCCGCGTCGCGCAGCAGCCCAACGGATGGACCAAACATCGGGTGAATAGATGCCACTCGCGCGCCTGCACGCTGCAGCGCACGAATTGGCTCGATGAGCGGCGTCTTGATGCTGGCGATGTCAACGATGACCCCGCGCGGTGGTGCGGAGACCCATTCGCCGTAAAACGCCGCGATCGCTGCTGGCGGAATCGCCATGACGACGAACTCAGCATCGTGAAGCGACGCGCGCGCCCATTCATTTTCCTGTGGTGTTCCAGCCGGATCGATCGCTCCAGTCGCGAATCCTTGCGCCGAGAGAAAGTGCATCATCCATCGACCCATCCGTCCGGCGCCACCGACAACGACGGCGCGCTGTCCAGCGCCCGTGGCGGAGAATCGCAAGCGATCATCTTCTTGTGCGGTGACCGACGCGCGAATCAATCGTGCCAGCAAGTCTTCGGCGATGCGTGGGTCGAGTCCGTGTTCCTTCGCTGCCGCGCGTGCGCGATCAAGGACAGCGCGTTCGTGTGCATAGTCGACCGTGGGGATCGATAGCCTGCGCTTGATTTCGCCGACACGTTTGACCAACTCGAGGCGCAGTGCCGCGCGCTCTACGAGTTCGAGATCGAGTTGTCGAATGCGCTCCCGAACGCTGTCGAGTGTCTCCTCAGGCATCCCCCGAGTTTAGATCGCGGGCGCGAATGCGGTCGATCATCGGATGGAGAAGCCACCTGCCACACCTTCGCAGTGTGACCGGGTTTCGGCCACCGATTCGAGATGCTCGCGCCAGTGGTTCTTGACTGCGGCAATGAACGCTTCAACGTT
The DNA here is from genome assembly GCA_964356445.1 of uncultured Singulisphaera sp. Classification (GTDB taxonomy): domain Bacteria; phylum Planctomycetota; class Phycisphaerae; order Phycisphaerales; family SM1A02; genus F1-60-MAGs104. The sequence continues at coordinate 2,850 of CAYHHO010000076.1, forward strand.
TGCGATGGTTCCTTCAGCGGACATTGCCACAGATCCGTCGCGTTCATTTCGAACCCAGCCGTGAACACCGCCAAATCGCGCGGCGATGCGCAGGGCAGTTTGTCGAAACCCAACTCCCTGGACTCGACCCTTGAACACGCACTCGATGCGAATCGTGTTGATCTCTGGAAGCGCAGCGCCATGCTGATAGACATGAAACGAGAGTCCGAACGGATCGGCGAACATCGCACTTCCCGCTGCCGAAGTCGGTTCCGTCAGCGTGCAGCCAGCTTCGATGAGCGCATTCTTCGAAGATTCGAAGTCGGTCGTCTCGAACTCGAAGAATGACTTGCCTGGATGCCGCGCTGGAACGGGCGAGTCCTCCGCGAGTCGTTCAACGAAGAGCGTGATCGAATCACCTTCGAAGCGAACTTCGCGGTCGTTGCCTGCCTGCAGCCGCAACCCAAGCACATCTCGATAGAACACAACCGCGCGCGACCAATCACGCACTTGAACGGCGACAAACCGGGTCAGTCTGAGCTTCGCGGCGGGCATCACCCGCCGCAGCCGCAGCCCGATCCGCAGGAGCCTTTCTTCGCCATCGTTGGAAGAGATGAGAAGAGTCCGAGGTGCGCGCCAGTTGGATCGACCAATTGAGCGATCCGACCGACTCCAGGAATCTCCTTCGGTGGGCACTCGATCTTTCCGCCGAGCGCGGCAACGCGCGCGCAGGTTCCATCGAGATCGTCGACCCAGACATAGCTGTGCCAGTTCGATGGGAATGAGCCCCATTCAGCGGGAATCTTCATCATTCCGCCCACACACGAGGACTTGTCGTGCGCCGCAGAGCCCTTGAGGCCGTACGTCGTGTAGACGCCAGTCGCCATGTCGTTGGCGGTTGGCTGCCAACCGAGGAGTTCGCTGTAGAACTTGTTCGCGGCAGTCGGATCGCTGGTCATGAGTTCGATCCAACAGAAGTTTCCGTTGCCAAACTTCAATCCGCCGCTTCCAGTGCCGGGTAGCCCCTTGAAGACGTTGAAGCACGCGCCCGTTGGATCCTTAATTGTTGCGAATCGACCAGTATTCGGGATGTCCATCGCCGGCACGACAACGCTGCCGCCGAGTTTGGTGGCGAGCGCAACCGACGCGTCGACATCAGCGACGTTCAAGTACGCGCTCCAGTTTGCGGGAACTTGTGCGGGGACTTGCGCGGGCATCGTCATCATGCCGCCGAGTTGTGGACCGCCGTTCGCCCACTCCGTGTAGGTGTGAGCGCCATTCGGCGCAGGAGGACATGTCGTCGCTGTCCATCCGAAGAGCTTCGTATAGAAAGTCTCAGCGACCGCCGTATTGCGGGTGTGAAGTTCCCACCAGCAGAATGCACCGATGGTTGGGGCGTGGTGCGAGCAGCAAGTGTCAGATTTGGTTGAGGTAGCAGCCTGGGTCATGTGATTCTCCTTGGAAGGGTGCGAATGTCAGCGGGGGGTCGATTCTACCCGCCGCGCCACAATCTCCAAATTCAATGGGCCGATGAAAATGCACGACGGATCTTGCGCAGCTTCATCGACTGCTCGCAGAACTCGCTCAACCCACGCATCATCGGCAAGTCCCAGTGCTGCAAGTTGCGGCGAGAACGATCTGATGAATCCCGCAGGCCAGTTCCAGAACGGGTCTGTCGTTCGTGCAGCGATGGGCAACGGGCGAACACTGGTCAATTCGAGCCCATGGCGTGCAAGTGCCGCAATCACAGGTCCAGCAGCGTTGACCGTACCGCCGCACTGCTTGAGTCCAGCGATCGCGCGCGTGACGAACTCTTCGACTTCAACCCTTCGAGGAAGCGTCGCATACGACTGGTAGCAGCAATACTCGTGAAAGATGGCGACGCCCCCCGGCCGCAGCGATGCGGCGATGCACGCAACGAGTCGATCTATGTCTGGCACAAACATCGCAACCCATCTGCACCACGCAGCGTCGTGCGCTCCATCGTCGAGCGGTATCGCGTCGGTCATGAGATCGAGTTGGTGAATCTTCACTGACGGCGAGTGCGCGAACTTCGACCTCAAGGCGTGAACGAATTCGTCGGACCTCTCGACTGCCGTGATGTTCCCTGACTTGCCCACAACTTCCACAAGATCGGCAGTTGCGAATCCAGGACCTGCTCCTACATCGATCACACGTGATCCTTCGCGGATGCCAGCGAGTCTCCAGCCTTCAAGGACCCGACTTCGCCAAAGCGAATGCTGCGAGCCGAGGCGATCGAGTTCACGCTCTGCGTCGCCAAGCAGGTATCGACCTGTGGCGAGGGCAGACGGCGATGCAGAGGTTTTCTCGGGCTTCGCGCTCATTTCAGCAGAAGTGGCGGGGCGAGTCTCACGCAACGTTGGGTGCCGCAGTTTTCTTCTTGTGCCTGCGTCCAAGCACAAGCGCCATCGCTCCGCCAGCGATCCACCAGCCGATCAGTTGTTCGAAGAAGGCGGTCTGGATCCACGCCCAGGGAAAGCCGTACCAGATCCACTCGGAGAGATTGTGCGAGCACCACGCCGCAACGCCGCAAGCCGCTGCGGCACTCGCGCACCCAAGCAATCCCCAACTCGTTCTCGATAGCACGAACGCAGCGATGATCGACGCGAGCAAGCCTGCGAGAAATTCCTTGAGCAACGTGCTTGGCGGCATGACTTCATCGACACTTCGTCGGTACACGATCATGCCGACGGGTCCTTCCTTATAGAGCGGCTCGAGCGCAGCCATCTGCTGGTCCTCGGGAAGTTCTTCGTCCCAGTAGGGGAAGAAATAGATGCCGTCATCTGGAGTGGTCGCCTTGAGCGCGCTCGTGACCGCCGCCTCATCGGGGAGTCGCTTCATCGACGACTCTCCGAAGTCGAGCGCCATGTGCGCGAATGCGCCCCACACAAACCACACGATGCCTCCAACGATCGCCGCGGCCACGATGCGAAGTGCTGTTGGTTTCATGCGAGAAGGGTATCTACCCGACGTTGGTTGATGACGGGTGTGTCGCTGCAGCGATACGCTTGCTGCATGGGAACTGCACCGAAAACCCTCCGCGAAATGGCAAATGTCGGTCCCGCGACGATGGGCGACTTCAAAGTGCTCGGCATTTCTCGCGTCGATCAACTCGTCGAGCGTGAGGCATTTGAACTCTGGGAGGATCTCTGCACGCGCACGAAGCAGCGGCACGATCCATGCTGCATCGATCTGTTCATGTCGGTGATCTCGCAGGCGCGCGGCGAAGCGCCCTGTCCGTGGTGGAACTTCACGAAGGCAAGAAAGTTGCAGATGGATCAGCGCCCGAGTGTGTGGAACGATCCAGTCAAGAAGGCAGCCGGCAAGAAGGCTCAAGCGCCCGCACGCTATCGACCGACTTCGTCAGGTCGCGGATGAGCCCGTCGGCAACGTCATAGATCCATCCGTGTACTCGCACGCCTCGTTGCTGTGCACCGAGGAGCACTGGAGACTCGCGCACATGGACGACCTGCACCGCTACATTGAGTTCACAGAGTCGCCGCGCTTGAGCGACAGCCGTCGCCTCACGTTCGATCTCGTCTTTGTAGAACTTCGCGATGTCGCGGACGTGTCGGATCCAGTGATCGACGAGCCGTCCTTCATTCGGTGCGAGCGCCGCCGAAATGCCGCCGCATCCATAGTGCCCGCAGACGATGATGTCCTTGATGCCAAGAACGTTTACCGCAAAGTCGATCACCGCAAGGCAGTTGAGGTCGCTGTGCACCACGAGATTCGCGACATTTCGGTGCACGAAGACTTCGCCCGGAGGTAGCCCAATGATCTCATTCGCAGGGACCCGACTGTCCGCGCACCCGATCCAGAGAAACTTGGGCGACTGCTGCGATGCGAGCGACGAAAAGAACCCTGGATGCTCGCGCTCCATGCGACCGGCCCAAGCGCGATTGTTGGCGAGAAGCGACTCGATGGTGAACATCACTTCATCGTAGCCGCGCACTCACGATCGCCGCGCAATCACGATCCCTATGCACTCACGATTCCCACGCGCTCACGATCCCCACGCACTCAAGATGAGCGCGAGGTCTGGACCGTCGATCGTTCCGTTGGCATCGAAGTCGCAAGAGCAGGCATCGGTCGCAGGATCAGGATCTGCGCACGCTCCCCATTGAGAGAGGAGCGCAGTGAGATCGGATGCATCGACGCTTCCGTCGAGGTTGATGTCAGCGATGGATCTGCCAGTCTTCGCTGCCGCGATCGTTGAAATCACTCCGTAGCCGCGCACAGACAGCGGATCAGGTGCTCCATTGGCGACGAAGTCAGAGGCGGTTGTGAAGTACGCGCTGCGGACTCCAGCAACTCCGAGGTCGCTTCGCGCTTGCATGAGAAGCGCGGTCGCACCTGCGATGAGCGGAGTGGAAAGGCTCGTGCCGCTGACAGAGCTGAACCCCGTCGCATTGGTCGAGTGCACGCTCGCGACCGAGACGCCGCGCGCGAGCAGTTCGGGTTTCAACCGTCCATCTGCGGTAGGTCCGTCAGACGAGAAGCCAGCAATTGACCCATCAGCGTTCGCAGCGCCGCAGCTGATCACATTGAACGCGTCGGCCGGCGCGATGATCGTGTGCGTCAGCAGATCGGCGTCGTTGCCCGCATTGCCAGCCGCCGTGAGGCACACGAGTCCATTCTCGGTTGCAACGTTGACGCCGCGGGTCGTGATCGCAGTCAGTCCGTCGAGCATCTCTGGCGTGTACCAGTCGATGTATCCAAGCGAACTCGTCGCAAGGTCTGCGCCGTTGGCTTCGATGAATTCCAACCCCGCGACGTAGTAGTCCTCTTCGATGACGGTCTCAGTCGCGTAGACCTCTGTCTTCGCAAGAACAAACTGCGCCTCGTAGGCCGCGCCGATCGCGCTGCCAGGCATGTATGCGGCGATCGTTCCGAGGATCCATGTTCCGTGCTTGTGCTGGTTCGGATCGTCGCCCGTTTCAATTCCGGTATTGCCGTCATTGGAGACAAAGTCCCACTCCGCGATCACATCGACCGGATGATCGGTCGAGTGGAACGCCTCGTGGATGCGATTGAATCCCGTGTCGAGAATGCCGATGACGATGCCATCGCCGTAGATCCCGCGAAGGTGCATCGATGGCACATCGATCTCAAGCAACTGGTCGCGCATCACCCCGTAGTCGAGAGAAGCGACTCCGCCATCGACTTCGAGGGGTTGTTCGTCGACCGCGCACACGGGCTGTGACCGATGCAGCGGCTTGACCGAGCGTACGAACGGCAGTGCCGAGATCGCGCGAATCTCGTTGTCATTCGCCTCAACTGAGATGGCGTTGAGCCAACGGCTTTGCGTTCTGATGTGAGCGCCGGTGCCCTCAACCGCATGGATGCGGTCGCTCGCAATCGGCAGATCGCGTGCGTCGACGATCCCGGGCGTGACCCGATGAGCAATCCGCCGGGCGATCGCTCGCGCAGTCAGCGGAGTATCAGACACCGCAACACCTTGCTTTGGGATCGCCTTCTGTTCAAGTTCGATCCACATCGCACGAGTTGCACTGGCTGGGATTTCCGTGCCGGTCCCCACGACGACGGCAGTCACAAGGGTCAGGGTGGGAAGCATCCCCACAACCTACACCGACCACGAGTGGAGACAACTCGAGTTTTTCCCATTTTGCGCCTGCGGACGAGGCGAGCCTTCGGCGTCGCCCTCGTTACAAACGCGTGATCGACTTCTGCGCGAGGCGGTTCTATGTTTCCACTGCCATGAACGAGACCACCACACGAAATGAAGGCAATTCGATCAAGTTGCAATCATCTTTGTTTCCCAGTCCCAGCGGGCCGCGGGCTGTCAACCGTGGATCCAGCGGAGCATTTCGTTGCTACCGGATCGCCTGCGCCGCGCTGGGTTTTTGGATTGCGGCGCTTCTCCTCGCCGCATCCGCGCACTCGCAGTCGGTCGCGCCGCCTGCGGGTGCGGTTGCTCCTGTTCCATTCACCGAATTGGTCACTCACGTCATCGTGCCGCAGCACCGCGTTGTGCCGATTCGACCCGACGTTGTTCAAGGTGTGACACTCGTCCAAGTCGACGCAAACATTTCGATTCACGATCGAGTCGCCGAAACGATTCTCGAGCTTTCAGTGTCCAATTCATCGTCGATGCAGGCCGAGGCCGTCCTCCTTGTGCCCGTGCCGGCAGGAGCGACCGTCAAGGGATTTTCATTCAGCAATCCACCGACGACTTCTCCTGGGGTGGTGCCGATGACTGCAAGCCCTTCGGTCAGCGAAGGCGTTGCTCAAATCATGCCGCGCGATGAAGCGAGGCGGCTCTATGACTCGATCGTGCGCGCGAGTCGCGATCCTGGGCTGCTGGAATTTGCAGGATCGTCCCTCATTCGATCGAGCGTCTTTCCGATTGCGCCTGGCGTAACGCAGAAGATCCGCGTTGCGTGGGAAGAACTCATCGCGAGCACGGACGGTCGCCTCGACTACGCCCTGCCTCGAAGCGAGAGCCTTCGTCAGGCAACGCCGTGGACCCTGCAGTTGTCGATCGCGCAGTCATCGCCGATCGCATCGGCATACTCGCCAAGTCACGCACTCGTCGAGGTGCGCCGCGGAAGTGACCCGTCCCAAAAATTCTTCGTGCTCGATGTCGCATCGCAAAGGACTCCGGGACCGTTCCTGCTCAGCGTGCTTCCGTCGGGGGGTGCGGCGACCGCCGCTTCAATCGCCGCCTATCCAGATCCAACCGCTGGCGGCGGGTACTTCATGCTGCTCGGCGGGGTCGCTGCGACGCCGCAGTCGCGAACGCTCGCGCGCGAGGTGACGATCGCGCTTGATCGATCGGGCAGCATGGCTGGGGGAAAACTGGATCAAGCAAAGGCGGCGGCGATCCAGGTCATCGAAGGGCTAAGTCCTGGCGAGCGATTCAACATCATCGATTACTCCAACAGCGTTTCGCTCTTTTCACGCGAACCCGTCCTAGTGGGAGCGCAGGCGATCACTGATGCGCGCGCGTATCTCAACGCGCTTCGACCAAGCGGCGGCACCAACATCTCGGACGCTGTCATCGAGGCGCTCCGGCAGCCGCATGTGGGCGGAACGCTCCCAATCGTGCTGTTTCTCACGGATGGCCTTCCGACAGTCGGCCAAACTTCAGAGCGGGCGATTCGCGAAATTGTCGAGAAGAGCAACCCGCACAATCGGCGCATGTACACGATCGGTGTCGGCGCAGATGTGAATGTGCCGCTGCTCGATCGCATCGCGGATCTCACGCGCGCACGCGCAACCTACATCGTGCCCGGGGAAAGCGTCGAATTGAAAGTCGCGCAGGTCGCACGGCAGTTGAAGGGACCAGTGCTTGCCGATGTTTCCATTACTGCGCGCGATGTGAACGGCGCCGAGGACACGCGGCGCATTCGCGACCTTGCGCCGCGCAGAATCCCTGATGTCTTCGAAGGCGAGCAACTGGTTGTCTTCGGTTCCTATCTCGGAGAAACGCCGACGAAGATCGAGTTCTCGGCGCGTAGCCCATCTGGTTCGATCGGATCAAGCGTCGCGTTTGATCCAGCGATTGCGACGACGCGTCATGGATATGTCGCGCGCCTCTGGGCGACGAGGCGCATCGCCGAACTCGTCGACGAAGTGCGGCAACTCGCCGCGGATCGCCCCGGCCAACCCGTTGGCTCGTTACCACCGACCGGCGATCCAAGATTGAAAGAACTCGTCGATGAAATCGTGCGCCTGAGTGCACGGTTTGGCGTGTTGACGGAGTACACGGCGTTCTTCGCCAACGAAGGGACGAATCTCGGCGACTTTGAACGCCTTGCAGACTGCGCAAAGGACCTCCTCTCGTCGCGCGCCGAGCGATCACGAACAGGTCTCGGCGCTCTCAATCAGGGAGTCAATTTCAATGAGATGAAAGGGAAGGCGCAGGTCGCTTACGACAATCGATTCCTCGATGCGCAGATGCAGCAGTGCAGGATTACAAATGTTCAGCAAGTTTCGGATCGCTGCTTCTACAACAACTCGGGAACATGGGTTGACTCTCAACTCATCGCCACCAAGAGCACCGGCGTAGGCGGCAGTGCGCAGACCGAAGCAGTTCACATTGACGAGACCGTGGACTTCGGCACAGACCGTCACTTCGAACTCGTAGCCGAAATTGCCAGCGAAGGTCGCCAGGCAGTGCTTTCACTTCCAGGCGACACCATCGTCCGACACCAGAACAAGAACATCCTCGTTCGAAATCCACAGCAACCAACTCTCTAACACGTCGATCAACTGCAAAGGAACCCAACATGAACCCATTCACAATCTCAACATTCGTCAGCCTCTCGCTGCTCATCACGCCCGCTGCCGTCGCCTGCGACGATGCGACTCCGCAGGTCGCAACTCCATCGGCGCAGGTTCCACCTGTCAAGGAAGTGCGCCCGATCGTCGAGCTTGCCATCTGCCTCGACATCTCGGGAAGCATGGATGGACTCATCGACAGCGCGAAGGCGCGGCTCTGGAGCATTGTCAACGACCTTGCGACGGCGAAGCCAGTCCCCGAACTGCGCGTCGCGCTCCTGACATTCGGCTGCGATGCATATGACCCGATGACCGGATGGGTCGTCGTCGACTCTGGGCTGACCGAAGACCTCGACCTCATTTCGCAGAAGCTCTTCGCGCTGCGCACGAATGGCGGCACCGAACTCGTCGGGAGAGTTGTGTCGAGTGCGACGAAGTCGCTCGAGTGGTCGACAGATCCCAACTCGCTTCGCATCATCATTGTCGCCGGCAACGAGGGAGCCGATCAGGACACCCTCGTGACCTATCAGGACGCAAGCCGGGCAAGCATCGAGAAGGGAATTCTCGTCAACAGCATCTACTGCGGCAATCCAGCAGATCCGATCGCCGCCGCGTGGGGTGATGTTGCCAAGCTCGCAGACGGGCAGTTTTTCTGCATCGATCAGAGCATGGGGGCGGCCGTTGCAGCGACGCCTTTCGATGCGGAACTTGGAATCCTCTCGACGCGAATCAACACGACATACTTACCTCTCGGCTCCGACGGGCGAGCGAGACTGGCGAACCAGTCCCTGCAGGACGAGAATGCAGCTGGGCTTGGAGGCGGAGTCGCTGCGCAGCGCTGCATGTCGAAGGGAAGCGAGATCTATGACAATCGCGCATGGGATCTTGTCGATGGCTGTTCGGCTGGAGAGATGAAACTCGAAGATCTCAAGGATGCTGAACTTCCCGAAGAGTTCCGCGGAAAGACACTCGAACAGAAGAAGGCGCTCGTGGCAGCGAAGCAGGCGGAGCGGTCGACTATCCAAGCCGAGATTCAGCAGATTCAAGTGAAGCGCGAGGCGTTCCTGAACGAAGCGGCGATGAAGCGCGCAGCGACCGAAGGCGTTGCACTCGACGATGCGCTCAAGCAGGCGATCCGATGCCAAGCCGAGAAGAAGGGGATGCAGTTTCCGAAGGCCAAGCCAGTCGTTGCGCCGATCGGTGTGCTGAGCCCAGACGCCTCGGCGGTGCAGGATCCTGCGAAGAAGGGCTGTTGATCGGCGTAGGATCACACCATGTCTGCGACCAAACTTCGAGTGATGGTCGTCGAGGATGACGAGGCGATTCGCACGGGTCTCTGCGATGTCTTGACATTCGGCGGGTATGTGGCGCTCTCATGCGCGCGCGGCGACAAGGCTGTCGCGCAGATCCTCGAGCATGCTCCCGACTTGGTCTTGCTCGATGTGATGCTGCCTGGTCGCAGCGGGTTTGAGATTTTGCGCGAGGTGCGCGCATCACGCTCGACACTTCCGATCGTCATGGTGACGGCGCGCGGCGACGAGCGTGATCGGGTCGACGGACTGGAGCACGGAGCTGATGACTATGTGGTCAAGCCGTTCAGCGCGCGCGAGGTGCTGGCGCGTGTCGGGGCGGTGCTTCGTCGCAGTGCAGAGCGTCCAGCAGATGTCCGGACGATTTCAATGAACGGTGCCTTGGTGGATCTCTCTCGAAGCGAGGCGCGCGGGTTGGGAAAGCCCGTGACGCTGAGCCCACGCGAGTCGGAAGTCATCCGTGTGCTTGCGGCGAACAGCGCGCGTGCGATTTCGCGCGAGGAGTTGTTGCGAGTTGTCTGGGAAGTGGATCCGCGGGGGGCGGATACGCGGGCTGTCGACATGCAGATGGCACGGTTGCGCGAGACTTTGGCGTCGGTCGGGCTCGAGATGCTGATCGAGACAGTTCGCGGAACTGGCTATCGCCTTGCAGCGAATGCTCGAGTCAACCCATGAGGCGCGCACGAACATTCTGGATTGCTGCACTTGCCATCGCAGCGACCGCCACAGTCGCGGGGCTTTGGTTTGTGACCGTTGAAGTTCGTCAACTTGAGGCGCGACAAGCTCAATCGCAGGCGGACTTCGCACGCAGCGAATCAATCCGTCTCGCGCTCTGGCGGATGGATAGTTGGATGACTCCCCGACTTGCGCGCGAAGCCGCTCGACCGCCCGCCGAATATGCATCGTTCTTCTCGCCAAGCGGCGCTGTCAATCGACTTCTGCAATCCGTGCCGAAGGGCGAGGTGCTCTCACCGAGTCCGCTCTTGCTCGAGGCGCCTGATTGGATCCCGATCCACTTCGAGTGGCGAGCGGATGGAACGCTCACAAGCCCGCAGGTTCCAGAGGGGAATCTGCTTGACCTCGCGGAGGGAAATTATCTCCGGGATGGAGCGCTCGTCGGTCGGCAGGAGTCATTGAAGAAGCTTGCCGAATTGCTTGGTCAATCGAAGCAGTCGATCGAAGCGTGTGCTGTGCAGGCGGAACTTTCCAATGCGACGATCACGCAGGCTTGGCGGGACGAGTCGCAATTGGGCGTGACCGCGCGGCAACAACTCGACACAATGGTTGAACCAGCACCGCTGAAGAAGGAAAGTGCAGGTGCCAAGTCCAAGCTGTCGAGCGCTGCCGATCAGAAGCGAGCGATTGATGACTATGAGACGCGCGCGCGAGCATCCAACGAAGCGCAGGAGGTCGTGCAGACTGCGTCGCAAGTTGAAGCCCAGTCACGCGAGCAAGCTCAAGTGCAAACCGAGATTGCTCAGCGTGCCTCGCAGATGCTTGGGCTCGGGGACTCCGTAGCCCCGATCGATGAACTCGCGCTCACAGATGGTTCAGTTGGTCCGCTTGTTGCGACCTGGTTGTCAACCAGTCCACCGGAACTTGCGTTCGTTCGCCGGGTACGCGAGCACGGCGAGACGCGAGTGCAGGGATTTCTCGTGGATTGGCACTCACTTGCGACGAAACTCACTTCGCAGGTCGGAGACCTCGTTTCAAAGGCGCACCTCGAGCCCGTCGAATCGTCGTCTGCGACCTTTGCGCCAATGAGACTCGCGAGCATTCCAGCCGAATTGCACGGCGAGGTCTTGATTGCGGGACCACCGACTTCGAGTTCGTCCGCAACGCCTGCGCTCGCGTTTGCATGGATGACAGCGCTTCTCGCACTCTGCGGCGGAGCCGTTGCAGCGGCCGTTGGAATCTCATTCGGTGATCGGCAGGCGCGATTTGCATCGAGTGTGACACACGAATTGCGAACGCCCCTCACAACATTTCAGTTGTACGCCGAGATGCTGCGCGATGGGATGGTCGCCGATCCGGCGCGCAGGCAGGATTGTCTAGAGACGCTCTGTAAAGAATCGCTGCGGCTGTCACACCTCGTTGAAAATGTGCTGAGTCTCTCGCGCTTGGAGCGGGGGGTGCGCACGCGTGGAGAGCCGTCGATGATTTCTGGCACGGACCTAGAGCAGATCGCGCAGACGATTGCGTCGGAGCGCACGACCTCTGCCGCGTGGACGGTGCGCTGCGACGTCGCGCAACGAGGCGTTCGGGTTGATCACGATGCGGTGGCGCAGATCCTCGCGAATCTTGTGGAGAACGCAGCGAAGTACGGCCGCTGCGACGATGGCGCGGCGAAGATCGACATTTCAATCTCGGCCGAGGGGGACGCGCTCGTCATTCGGGTTCGCGATGAGGGACCAGGAATTCCAGCGCGCGCACAGCATGCGATTTGGCGGCCGTTCGATCGAGCCGGTGCAGAAGGGGGCGCTCAGCCTGGGCTCGGACTGGGGTTGACAGTGTCGCTTGCGCTCGCGAAGAGCATGGGTGGCTCGCTCGTGCTCGTGCGGCAAGGCGGTCGCAACGTCGGCGCATGCTTCGAACTGCGCGTTCCTGATGCGATCCGCGGCATGGAGTCCACGGGCTCCACTCGCTCAGTCACTTCGCGCGGCTGATGACTCTCGTCTGCGCGAACTGACGATGCCCGGCCTTGCCGCTGTGGAATCCAAAGCCAGACTCCTTCGCACCAACCCACGGTGCGCCATCGGCGCCGCCGCAGCCTTTGTTGATCCCGACCATGCCGGTGTCGAGTGCGCGCGCGACGCTCTCCGCGTGTGAAGTCTCGCCGAAGACCGATCCTCCTAGGTTCTGTCTGACGGATCCTTTCCCTGCCGTTTCCCAGCGGATTCCGTAACG
>CAYHHO010000077.1:0-14724 GCA_964356445.1 uncultured Singulisphaera sp.
GTGCAGGTGGACGCAGTGGCGGCGGTCGTCCGACTTCTCGGTGACGATTGCAGTGCCGACTCGTGACATGAGCAGGATGAGCCGTCCGAGTGCGAAATCCAAGAGCAAGTCTGACTCGAAGTCTGAGGCGATTCGGACTCGGTCGTTTGCCATCAATGCCGCAAAGTTGATGTCGGAGTTGAAGTGCTCTGATGTCATTGTGCTTGATCTCGTCGGCAGGTCACAGATTTGCGATTACATGCTGATTGCCAGCGGTACGAGCCAGCGCCAGATGAAGTCAGTCGGCGATGCGATCGATAAGTTGGGGAGCACGCAGGGATCACCCGCGTGGCGATCCGATGCCGATCGCGGGACGAGTTGGGTGGTTGTCGACTTTGTTGATGTTGTCGCACACCTCTTCGAGCCAACACAGCGAGCGTTCTACGACATCGAGGGGTTGTGGAGTGATGCGCCGAGGCTCAACTGGCGCGGAGTCGCGTGAGTTGATCGCGTTCGGTTCCCTTGTTTCCATCTTGATCATCGTTGCCTTGGGGGCTGGTAGGCCGACGCATAGGTTGCAACTGGAGACGCAACCCGCGGTCAAGATTGCGCGCGTGGTCGACCCCGTTGACGGGATCGATGTGAAGGTCGACGGGCCCGTTGGAAATGTGCTTGCGGGATCCTTTGTGGTTCCAGTGGGCGCATCCGAGTCGCACCGCGTCCCAGCAGTTGTCTTCATCACTGGCAGCGGTCTGCAGGACCGCGATGAGACAATCTTTGGGAAGAAACCATTTCGCGTTCTTGCAGCTGCGCTTTATGAAGCCGGCATCGCATCGATTCGCTGCGACGACCGGGGAGTTGGCGGGTCAACTGGGAATCCTTCCCTTGCCACGACGCATGACTTCCTCGCGGATGCGCTGGCGCAGGTCAAGTGGCTGCGAACGAGGCCCGAGATTGATCCCAATCGCGTCGGCATCATTGGTCACAGCGAAGGTGGTTTGATCGGGACGCTGCTCGCGAAGGGTCCGAGTGCACCGATCGACTTTGCCGTGCTGCTGGCGCCTCCCGCGCTTTCAGGGCTTGAGATCATGGTCGGGCAATCACAGGACATCTATTCCAAGATGGGAGTCGAGCCGGCCGACGCTGCGTTCGCCCTCGAGTGTCACCGAGAGATGCTCGACGCAGTCATCGCGGGAGCCGAAGATGCGGTCCTGCGGGAGAGCATGAAGCGGCTTGTTGAGGCGCAACTCGCGTGCCTGATGAAGACGAAACCATCCGAGGCACTCATCGAGCAGTCGGTCACGCAAGGGATGGCGCAGGTTGGCTCGCCCTGGATGAAGGTCTTTCTTGCCCTCGACCCTGACCCCGCAATTCGAGCGCTGAGTGTGCCGACACTGGTGCTCTTTGGCGAGCGCGATCTGCAGGTCTCACCCAAACGAAACGCGGGCGCATTCCAGCGCGCTGCGTCCCAGTATCCGGTTGCGCCCAAGGTGACCATCGTGCCGAGCGCCAATCACCTCTTCCAGCCTGCAAAGACTGGAATGATGGACGAGTACGCATTGATCCCGGTCGACATGGACCCTGAAGTTCCGCCGATGATCGCAAAGTGGATCGTGACTTTATTCGACAAGGGAAACATCGCTGATCCCAGCGGGGTGCGGGAGCCAGCAAAGTCGGATGCGCCCCTCAGCCCGAAGCCAACGGATCCCGCTTCACCAAAGTCATCGCCATGAACGGGCGCCCCTCGCGGGCAAACTTGCGCTCGAAGTTTGTGCCGACCACTTCGCCTTCGCCAGCCGAGGGAGGCGGCGCGAATGGTCTGCGTTCAAACAAGTTCTCGTGTCGCGTGGCGTGATCCTGGTCCCACTTCCACAGGTCCGCGTGATCGGTCACGATGCGAAGTTCTCCTGCGCGTGTGAGCACGCGATGAAACTGCCGCATGGACTCATCTTGAATCACGCGCCGCTTGTGGTGGCGGCTCTTTGGCCAAGGATCGCTGAAGTACAGGTGAATGACACGCACGATTCCATCGGGGATCCAGTAGCGAATGAACTCGGTCGCATCCGTATGCAGCAGCCGGACATTCTCTAGTTCGCGCCGACGGATGCGATCCGCAGCGAACCGCCAGAATTCAGCGGACCATTCGATTCCCAAGAAATTCGTGTCGGCTTGTCGAACAGCCTGCTGGACGAGAAAAGTTCCCTTGCCAGATCCGATCTCGAGTTCAAAGGGGCGCTCTGGGAAGGGGAACATCGCACGGGGGTCGTATGGTCCGGCATCGTGCGGTGGCAAATGACTTCGATCAATACCGATCGAACCGACTTCGAGCTGCTTTCCGCGAGAGGGATCCATGTGAACTTCAGTTGAGGTGGCGGCTAGGTCGAGGCTGGCTTCGAGGGGTTGGTCCAGTTGGAATCGGGGTCGCGTTCCAGCGCTTTGGCTGCCATGCGAATGCACCGTCGACAAATCACTGCTTCTGGGTATGCGTCACTCTGGAACTTCGCATCGGTGCGATCTTCGAGACACATGGTGCACTTGAAAGAGTCCCCAGTTGTTGGAGCAGGCACTTCGTCTGAGCAGACGCTGGCGTATGCGACTCGCAGGCATGCGCCGCAGACGCACGACCCATGATGCCCCTCAATCATTGGACGATCAAGTGTCCATGAGTTGCGACAAAAGTCGCAGAGAACATCCTCCATTCGCACATCGAGTTCGTTTGTGCCATCGCGTCGCATGCCTGAAGCATAAAGCGAGAAGGGTTGCAGCGGCATCCCGATAGGCTGTACCTGCATGCCACGCGGCCCATCGCTTGCGAATAAGTGCCAGATCCTCTTTGGTGGGGCAATCTTGGTGATCCTCGCGGGAGCATTGGTGGTGCCTTGGATGCGACTGGAATGGGTTGTTGAGCAAGGCCAGCGTGAAATGTCGCGTCAACTCGCCGAGACGTGGTTGCACAATGGCTTCGATCTGAATCAGACAGAAGGCATCCCGATTCCGATTCGGGTTGTGCCGATCGAACAAGTCGAGGAGGGCGGCGTTTCGGATCCGTTTGTAGAACAGGCCTACCGCCAGTTTGTCGGGGGGGTCGGCAACGACGAACTCTTCGCCACGATCCAAACCGAAGCTGGGATCGTCTACCGCTATGCGCGCGCGCTGCGCGAAGGGCAGTGGCGGGCGATTCAGGATCGGAAGTTTGTTGATTTTTCGCCACGTGCATCCGAAACGGCGTTGGGCGATCCCATTCGTGCAATTCTTGTGATCGAGCGAACCAGCCCGTTTGCGTCGGAGCAGATCGCGTCGACGCGCTGGTACATCATCGTCGGTGGTGTCGTTGCGGTGGGGCTCGCGATTGTGGTCTTCACGCTGATCCTGACGAAACTCATCTTCTCGCCTGTGCGCCGACTGACGGAGAGTGCCGAGAATGTTCGGCGAGGAGATTTCGCGGTGCGGAGTTCGCTGCGCACTGGCGACGAGTTGGAGGAACTCTCGCGGGCGTTCGACCAGATGCTCGACGAGGTCGATGGAGTTCAACAGTCGCTTCGTGCGATGAATGAATCGCTGGACTTGAAGGTGCTCGAGTTGTCGGAGGTCAATGTCGGGCTCTTCGAATCCAATCGGCTCAAGAGCGAGTTTCTTGCGAATGTGTCGCATGAGCTGCGGACTCCGCTCAATTCGATCATCGGTTTTGCCGAATTGCTTGCCGAGATTGCGAGGACCGATCCCAACGCAGATCCCAAGCGTGTGCGGTACATCATGAATATTCTCACCAGCGCACGGTCGCTGCTGGACATGATCAACGAATTGCTCGACATGGCGAAGATCGAGGCAGGAAGGATGTCGCTCGCGGTTGCGCCGTCGAGCATCGCCGACATCGTTGAGGGACTCCAGACGATCATGCGTCCTCAGGCGATGGCCAAACAGTTGACGATGGGAACCGCGGTCGCGGAGGGCATGCCAACTGTCGAGACGGATCCTGGGAAGCTGCAGCAGATCCTCTATAACTTTCTCTCGAACGCGATCAAGTTCTCTCCGCCAGGAAGCGAGATCGTGCTGAGTGCGCAGGCGGTCAACCTCGATGCGCGGAGCGCGGTCCGAATCTCGGTCACCGATCAGGGACCTGGCATTCCGTTTGATCTTCAAGAAACGATCTTCGAGAAATTCCGGCAGGTCGATGCGAGTCATACGAGATCGCACGCCGGGACTGGACTTGGGCTTGCGATCTGCAGAGAACTCGCGGCGATGCTCGGATGCACGGTTGGCGTCGTTTCGGAGCCGGGGCGAGGATCGACATTCTTCGTCGAAGTTCCCGTGTATTTCAGGGTGAAAGAACGAAAGCCCTTGATGGGTTCGCCCAAGCATCCGACGGTTCAACCGCTTCGCTGAAGCCCATCGACGACCAGGCGGTCCGCATCCGGAATGCGGCGCCTGACGGAACTCGCGTCGATGCGCATCGTTGCCACGTACTCGCGTGCGATGTCGCTTGGTGCACTCATCAGCACGCGAAGCACAGCCAGCGCTACTTCGGATGGCGGGTGGCAGCCAGTTGGGCTCCACCAGTCATAGTCGGCCCAGGAGAGGGTGAGTTCCATGCTCGCAGGACCGACCCCGCGAATCTGAAAGATCCAGCAGGCATTTCCTTGGCGTTCGCTTGCGACTTCGACATCTGAACTCATGATGGTGAAGGGTAGCGACGCGACCGATGGATTCTCCTACCCTGAGTGCGTGATGTTTCTCTTCGAGACAATTCGACTGGGGTTTGCAAACCTTCGTCGGCACGCGCTGAGGTCGATCCTCACTTGCCTCGGGGTGATTCTCGGTGTCGCAGCGGTGATCGTGGTCGTCTCAATTGGCGAGGGCAACAAGCAGTCCGCGCTTCGGGATATCGCCGCGCTCGGCGCCCGAAACATTATTGTGCGGAGCGCCAAACCACCCGACGCCGCCTCGACGTCACAAGCCCGCACGATGCTCTCACGGTACGGCATCACGTATGAGGACGAGCGCCGCCTGCGAAACGCGATGGAAGGAGTGGCGCAGATCGTTCCGCTGAAAGCAGTGGGAAGTGAAATCAGCCGAGGTGCATTTCGAATGAACAGCCAGGCCTTTGGAACGCTGGCGTCGCTCGAAGATGTCGCGAATCTCCGCGTCGCGCCTGGAGGCAGGTACCTGAGCGAGCATGACATTGAGTCCCACGCTCCTGTCGCTGTGCTTGGCGCAGAAGTGGCGCGAAAGTTGTTTCCACAGCGCGACGCGCTCGGGCAGGATTTCCGCATTGACCAGCAGGTGCTTCGAGTTGTCGGAGTCCTCGAAGCGCAGGGGTTGTCGGGTGGAGCAGGGGGTGCGCTCGTCGGGCGCGATCTCAACAACGACATCCATCTCCCGCTGACAACTGCAGAGCGGCAGTTCGGTGATGTGATCCAGCGCCGCGCGTCGGGATCGTTCACGATGGAGGAGATTCAACTCAGTGAGGTCTACATCACGGCTTCTTCGACGGATGTCGTTGGACCCATCTCGAAGCAGGTTGAGCGCATCATGACGGTCGGGCACCCGGGCCTCAACGATGTGCAACTGGTGGTTCCATGGGAACTACTTGAAAACGCACGGCGCGCGATGCTCGTGTGGAATGTGATGCTCGTTGCGATCGCCGCCATCAGTCTGCTGGTGGGCGGCATCGGCATCATGAACATCATGCTGGCGAGCGTGACCGAGCGCACGCGCGAAATCGGCATTCGGCGGGCACTTGGCGCGACACGCAAGCACATCATCATGCAGTTCCTCGTGGAGACTGGGACACTCTCAGCGGTGGGGGGGCTGCTTGGGATTGCTCTGGGAGTTTTTGCGTCGGTCGGATTGGGAGAGGTTGTCCCGATCATCCAAAAATGGCCGATGTTTCGAGGCGTTTTCGGCGGCGGGTTCGCGCTTGAGCCGATTGTTACGGGATGGTCGATCGCGGTCAGTTTCGCTGTCGCAGCACTCGTCGGACTGGTGTTTGGGATGTACCCGGCAATCGTTGCGAGCCGCAAAGACCCAGTGGTCGCACTCCGACACGACTGACGATGGTCGAGTAGGGCAGGGCTGGTTCAGTTCCGAAGCGAGTTCGTGGAGTTTCGGTGATAGACCAAGACATCGCCGTTGCCCCAGTCAACCCAACCTGGAAATGTGTGCATCAGGGTCCATGCGTTGGCGAGTCCGCTCCTGCCAGCGTCGGTGAGCGACTTCGGATAGATCACGATCAGCCAGTCCGTCGTTGGTGCAATCGTTGAGATCGCTGAGCCTCCCGCGCCGGCATTTTGGGTTTCGAATCCTGCGATGAGTGCGTAGTAGGCAACCACGTTGTCGCCCAGTCCAGCACATGCAATGAGGCGGCCCTCTGGTGTTGCCTCGCGAATGAACGCGACAGCATCGCGGATCGGTTGCTTGGGTGGAAGGGACGAGAGCGACTCGCACCAGAGACCTGCAACGATTGCTCCCATCGCGCAGAGTGTCGCGGTAACAGCGGTGGGACTCAGCCCACGCCCTCGCAGAAATCGAACGACATCAAACACCCCCATCGTCATCGCCAGCAGAATGCCGGGCATCGCAAAGAGCGCAAAGCGTGCGTACATCCAGCTTCCTGCGAGTTCGGTTGCAATCACGACGAATGGCAAGCCGATGAGTGTCGCCGCAAGCGGGATTCGCCTCGCAGGGTCGTGTCGCGCGCCGAGTACCCCTGCGAGCATGAGCATGGCAGGAATGATCGCTGCGTAGGCAGTCCACGCACCCCCGAGCCCCATGAGGATGCGGGCACCCTCCGCCGAGAAGATGGAGGGTTCATTTCCGTCGAGCGCCTGGAATTCGCTGCGAATTCTCAGGAGGTCGGGCAGAAGCGGTGAGAGAAGCGTGGCAGATGTGATCGCTGCCAGCCCGAGTGCCAGCAGTGACCCCATGGCGCGCGGGCGATCCGCGGAGTTCGCACGTGGCCGCACGACGAGCCAGATGGCGATCACGCCGTGGCTGATCGGCAGGATGACAAACGTGAGGTGCGCCCATGTGCCAAGTGCACATGCGATTGCGTAACCCGCCCAGACCCAAGTTCGACCAGTGCGAAGGCCCAGTAGCAATAGCCACGACGCCAGCGATGCGGCGAGAATCATCATCGAGTACCCGCGCGCTTCGACTGACTCGAGGACCATGATTGGAGCCAGCGCAGCGACGACGAATGCGACCGCCATGCGAGGTTGAGGTGGCACCCGCTGCCAGATCGCGGACTCTCGCGCGAGTGCGGCGACAGCGCCAATCGATGCGATGCCCGCTAGAAACGCAGGTGCGCGAAGCACTGGCTCGTTCAAGGCGTCTGCGAGTTCCATCGCGCACCATGAAAGAAGCGTGTGCAACACATGGTTGGACTGAACAAAGTAGGTGCCAAGAATTGGCCCAGGTCCATGCTGGGCATAGTCGATCAGCGCGCTGATTTCGTCGTACCAGAAGCTCTCGGAAATGCGCGAAAGCCGTTCTGAAAGTCCCAGCACGAGTGCAATCAAGAGCAGGAGCATGACACGCAGAGTCCACGGGGAGCGACTCGTCGCGGTGCTGGTGGTGGTCGCGTGCGTCGTGTTCGTCTCGGAGGACTGCGGATTTCTGCGCGCGATGCGTGCGAGTGCGATCGGCAGTGCGATCCACGCAACCGCACTGACGAAGCACATCACACGAAAACAAAGCGCACCCTGCTGCGTCACAGAGCGAACATCGACACCTGCGCGATCCGCAAGGACCGGGTGAGTGAAGAATTGCTCGAATGTTTCCGTCGAAATCATCCCGCCCACAGCGAATGCAAGGGCAATCACCGTGCAGGCAGCAGTCGCTGGGTGTTTCAAAGCACCGATTCCGGAGGCCGATTGAATGATCCGTCTTCTTCCATGCTGATGTCGCGAAGCGTACTTCGATCCGCCTCAGCCTCAGACGTGCGAGCGCTTGGCGCCCTTCGCGTATCGGCGATTGGCTTGAGGAGACGAAGCGTGACAAGCCGCGCAGCCGCTGAGAAGATGAAGAGCCACGCATACGCAGTGCGGTCGTCGCCGAAGCGGTGCAGAAGTGCGCCGCCGACGAGCGAACCCACGACGAGTGCGACGGCGTTCAAGAGATTCAGTGATGCGAGCGTGCTCGTGCGCTCCTCTGGCTTCGAAAGGTCGAGGAGCAGCAAGAACGTGGCGATTTCGTACCCCGCCCAGCAAATCCCAGATGCCGCCATGAGCAGGAAGATCGTGATCGTCTCGGGCGGGAGCGCGAAGAGCGCCGCGTGTGCAGTGAGCATGATCGAGCAGACCACGAGGACGAACCGAGGTCCCCGTTGGGACGCGATCGTTCCAAAGATTGAAACTGCGACGCTCTTCGTCGCAAAGAGCGTCGCAGCGGCGGCGAAGTAAAGGCCCATGCTCATTCCAATCTCACCGATCAGGTAGGAGGCGACGAATGGACTTGAAATCTGGACGGCAAATTGGAAGACCAACATGAAGAGCACCAACGGGCGTTCCGATCCGGTCAGTGGTCGCGTCAGAAGCGCGCGCAGCGGGACTCGAGTGTGCGACCATGCCCCGGGTGGAGGTTCGCTTTGGCGAAGCAAGTAGGGGATCGATGCGGCGCGGCTGAGACCCGCGAGAGCGAAGATCGTTGCGAACGCAGCCAGTTCCCAGAATCCGTTTGCATCTTGCGTCGGGCCATCGAGCGACTCGCCGCCGAAGAGTGTGATGCCTGCGATGGACAATCCTGCGAGAGTTGCCCACTGGCAGATGCGGCTGCGTCGCCCGAAATACTTGGGCCGGATATTGGATGGAATGAGCGCTGCAACCCATGCGCTCCATGCGGGACCTGCTCCGATCGCTGCTGCCCAGTACGAAATGAACGCTGCGAAGAGAATCCAAGTCGGGATGGATCCCAGGAGAGCTCCCGCCACGAGCGGTGCGAAACTAGCGCACTGGACAGTGGCGCAGAGAATGACCCACTTGCGGGGACTCTTCAGTGCGGAGACTCCCCACGGCGCGCTGAGTTGAAGGACTGCTCCGAGTAGGTACGGAATTGTGAAGTAGAGGCCGCCAGCGACTTCTCCAACTCCGAGCGCCAGCACGAATGGAATCAGGTAGGTCTCGCCGGCGCCGACCATGAAGGAGTACGTCGCGCCATCGCCCGTCGATGCCGCGAGATCGCTTCGCAAGTTTCGAGATCGGCTGTGCACGACGAATGTTTACTCGATTGAGATGGCGGCGACGCAAGATCGCAGAACTGAGAATCGAAGCGAGAGCGTCGCGAGGGGACATCTCGGCGGCCATCGACGCGAAACGGAACGCGGAAGCGTGAAGCCCGCGAAAGGACCTCCCGGCGCTCAAACATGCTCGCCGGCTGCGCGGACGCTTGCCGGCTCCGCAACTCGCGCGGGAGGTCTTTCGACGGGCCACACGGTTTGCGAAGTTCGACTTCGTCGCTCAGGCCCTCGTTTGCGGCTCGGCGGAATCAAGCCCCAGGCGAGTTCCGCAGGCGACCGACGAAGCTTGCCTTCAAACTTTGCTTGGTGATTGGGTTCGGTCGCCGAGGACTGTCTGAGTCCTGGGGTTTGCGTTCCGCCGCGCAGCACGCTGTGTGCGTCGACCGCGAAGGCCGCACGGCGACCGTCACGCGCCAACACCCTTGAAATGGTGGGTTCGTGTCGAAAAACGACACGAACCCACCATTTCAAGGGGGTGACCGTTCGCGATTGGTTGTCTATGCGGAATGTTAGGGGCGTGTTCCGCCGCCGCCGGTCCCGCCGCCGGACCCGCCGCCGCCGAAAGTGGCGCCGCCTGCTGCGCCAGTGATCGTCGCGTTTGAGAACCCTTGCAACTGCGAAAAAGTCATCGGCACGCTCATCGAAACATACCGTCCGACTCCGCGCTGGCGCTCGAGTCGAGAAGGAGGCAAGAACGCGTATCCGCCGAGTGCCCGGTGAACGTAGTCGGGTGCGCGAACGAGCAGACAATCGCGTGTGTAATCGATCGTTGCCCAGTCGTTCTCCCACGCTTCGGGTTCGACGAGCGACTTGATGAGATCGATGAGTCGGGCAGCCTTTGCGCCATCGGTAGCGCGCTCTGGATCGTCGCCGCCGTTTCCAAAGAGACTTCCGCCACCGCCACCTCCTCCACCGCCGCCACCGCCACCCATGCCACCACCGCCACCCATGCCACCACCACCCGATCCGCCCCCGCCGCCGCCACTTCCCATGCCTTGATTGAGCGCGGCATCGATGTTGAAGTCTGGCGCGTTGTCGAAGTAGGGAACTTCATAGAGCAGGTCCTTGATCGGATACATCTTGATCTCACGCGTCCCGCGACGCGAGAGATTGTCCTTCGTGCCGACTTCGGTGAAGCCCTTGCGGAGCTGCCACGTGCAAGCGTGCTCAGTCGACAATTCGTTCAGCACCCCTTCGAGCGCGTCGAGTGCGGAGACTCGGCTCAGTTTGAGCGTGATCAATTCGGCGGGATCCATCCCCGCGTCATTCTTGTCGGACAACCATCGGGCGAGCAGTTGCACACCGCTGACCCGCTGCAGATATTCGATCGCCTCTTTCGCCGGCGTTTCGTCGAAGTTCACCGAAACTTCTGTGTGCATTAACGCAAAGAGCATGTCAGACTCTTCGCCGAGCAACTCTGCAGGTTCTGGTGGCTGAGTGACGTCTTGTTTCGTGGCTGCAGACGAAGGGGTCGCCGAGGAGGGCGACTTCGGCGCGGGAGCTGCTGCCGCATTCGTTGCCGCTTTCCCTGCCGTCTTGGATGCCGTGGTTTGATCAGTTGGCGGAGTCTGCGCCGCGGCAGTTGCTGAGAGCAGGGCGCCTGCGATGAGCGCGGCAGCGCACGGGTGCCAAGTCGATCGCATCGAAAGCGGCGTTGTGGAAACTGGGCAATTGATTTCCATCATGGATTCCATGGATTCTTGGTGGATTCTAGCGCGGGGTCAACCAAATCAATCGAATTCGCCGACTCTTCCAAGCACAAAAGCGCCATTGCATTGCCAGCAACAGCGACCCTGCTGTCCCAAGGGGCTGTTCGGATCGCCCCCAAAGCGCGCCGAGGCTCTCTGGCGAGATAGACAGAAACATCGTCATAGACCAGTTGGAGCATGAATCGCACCACTCCGAGTTGCATCTCGCGTGCCCGATTCTGTTCCGCTGGAGGTGTGAGGACCGAGTTTCCCAACATCAGCGCGAGCGCATAACCCGGGCGGGCGGACTGCGCTGTCGCACCTTTGCTTGCGAACCCAGAAAGTGGAAATGCACCAACGATGTCGGAGGCGATCGCTTCATCGTCGGGCGGTGCGTTGGCGCCGGGCATTCCAAGTTGCACGAGTGCGAGTGCCGCTCGCGCCGCTCGCGCAGTCGCTGCGTGATGCGCTGGAATCGGTCCCAACTGCTGATCCGCAAGAATGAGCCAACCGAGAATCCCGATGATCTGACTGCGTGAATCGCTCGACCAGAGTTCGTCGATGGACTGCACGAGCAGCGCGCGATCCACTGCCGGTTGCCCGATGCGATCGAGAGATGCGAGTGCCGCTGCCGCCAGGGACTGCTCGAGCGGATCGCCGCGAAGAATGTTGGACGCCCGTTGCTCTTGCGGTACGGAAGTCGCACCCTGCGTTCGATGAAGTGGCAGCGCCTCCTCTTTGACTGGTGATGAGATCTTTGCCAGTAAGTCCTTCGCATTGGCGTAGAGCGCGACGGCAGCTTTGGACTCGCGCAGGGTTTCGCCAAGTTCGATCGATGCAAGAACGATCCACGCAAGCGCCTTCGGATCGGCCAGCGGATCGCGCTCGAGTCCATCGACATCCGCGAGTGCCACGAGGATCTTCAGCGCGGTCGCACGTGCGCGTGCAACGGTCGCAGGATCGCCAGTGATTGTTGCCGCACATTTCGCGAGCGCGAACGCCGAAAGTGCCTGTTCGGCAGGACCTGCGAAGAGCGTCTCGTCCTCTCCCGATCCAGGTAGATAGTCGCCGCGCAGTCCAAGCGCCTGCAACGCACGCGCCTCGCCGGCGGATTGCACCTCTGGTGACACGCTCGCCTGTATGACCGAGCGATCAAACCACTCGACGATTCCGCGAACTGCGCGCCGCGCCTCGAGTGCGCTCTCGGGACCGCCGCGAAGCGGGACAACCGTGCTCCCTCTGTGAACCAATATTGCTGGCTTGGTCGAATCGGGTTGGACGACCCGTACTGCCTTGAATTTGTAAAGTCCGACGCGCTCGGTCGGCGGTATGTCCGCGAGTTCTCGCGCGGGGAGTCCCAGCTGCATCACGAGGGAGAGGAATGTTTGCTCTGGAGCGGACGCAGCATTGAGCGATTGCAGAACACACGGATGAGCGAGAGCCCATTCACCTCCGCGCCTCACGGCTATACCGTCGAGAGCTGGGTTTACTTCGCGCGCTGCCTGCGAATAAGTTGACCCGATGAGTGGATCTGGCTTCTGTCCAAGTTCGATTTCTAGCGTGAATCTCTCCCATGGGATCGCCGCCGGATCCCCACCGGACTTGATAAACCGAAGCCTCGCATCCACTTGGGCGTTTCGGAGCGCCGCCAGCAAGGGCTCTCGGTCGTGGGACTCTCCTACGCCAAGGACGAGCCCGTCGAGTCGCAGGATGGCGACGGCCGACCAGCACTGGGGGCGCATTCCAGCGGTGGATTCTGGTGAGTCGTCCTTTTTTTCAATGAATAATCGACCGAATTGCCATGCTGCGAGCGCATCTGCGGGCTCTACCTGCTGGCTACGCGACGAGGCGAAAACGCTCGGAAGGGTGGCGAATGCAAGAAAAACGGCAACACTTGTTGCGAAACGCCAGTTTCGGGGCATCATGGGAGTGTACGAGTTGGTTTCACGGGCGGCTCGTTACAAGGCGGTTCAAGAGATGTTCATACACCGAATCATTCCATACGAGGTATCACGACAGCGTCTCGCGTTGCTGACGATCTTGTCGTTTGTAGCAATTTTGTAAAACATCTTCGTTTTGAACGCCACTTTCTGGCACAGTCACCCCCCTACGGGGGGCGGCGGGGCGGATGGGGAGACACGCCCGGGCACGCAAGTGCAACGGGTGCCAGGAAAGCGCAACGGCCTGCGAATTTTTTCGCAGGCCGTTGTTGCTTTTGGAACCGTGACTTCAACTCCCTGCGCGTCATCTGCGCAGAAAGTTGGTGGACAAGCGATGGTCAGTCCATGCGCTTGATCTTGTCCGTGCCGAGTGCGCCGTGATCATCCATGCCACCCTTGGTTGGCTTGGACTTCTTCGGCAGGATGAACGCATCGTCTTCGCTCGGTGGAACATCTTCGCGCCCGCCGCCAGCGCCAGCAGTCCACTGCGCGCGCTTGAGGCTGAGCCCGATCTTTCGATCTTCGGTATCGACGCGAAGGATCTTCACGTCGACTTCTTGACCAGCCTTCACAATGTCCATTGGATTCTCGACCTTTTGATCGCTGAGTTCGGAGATGTGAAGGAGTCCTTCCAGTCCATCTTCGAGTTCCACGAAGACACCGAAGTTGGTGATCTTGGTGATGGTTCCCTTCACGATCATGCCCGGGCGATATGCGCTTGGAATCGCCTCGACCCATGGATCCTCGGTCAATTGCTTGACGCCGAGACCCACGCGCTGCTTTTCCTGGTCGCCTTCGATGACAACGCACTTGATCTCGTCGCCCTTCTTGAAGGCTTCGTTGGGGTGCGCGATCTTCTTCGTCCACGACATGTCGGAGATGTGCAGGAGTCCGTCGATGCCCGCTTCGATCTCGATGAATGCGCCGTAGTTGGCGAGATTGCGGACTTTGCCCGTGATGACGGTGCCGAGCGGGTAGTGCTCTGCGACGAGATCCCATGGATTGACTTCGCACTGCTTCATGCCGAGTGAGATCTCGAGCTTGTCCTTGTTGAAGTCGAGCACAACGACATCGATTTCCTGATTGTCGCTGACGATTTCACTTGGGTGATTGACGCGGCGAGTCCACGACATTTCGCTGACGTGGACGAGCCCTTCGATGCCATCTTCGAGTCGCACGAATGCGCCGTAGGACATCAGGCTGACGACGGATCCGCGAACGCGCGCACCCCTTGGGTACTTCTTTTCGATCTCTTCCCACGGGCTCGGCTCGCGCTGCTTCAGTCCGAGGGCGATCTTCTCACGCTCACGGTCGATGTTGAGCACTTTGATCTCAATCTCTTGGCCGATTCGCACGACTTCGGACGGATGCCCGACTCGGCCCCATGACATATCGGTGACATGGAGCAGTCCATCGATGCCGCCGAGATCCACGAATGCGCCGAATTCGGCGATGTTTGTGACAGTTCCCTTGACGATGTCGCCCTCTTTGATCTTGCCGAGGAGATTGCGTCTTGCATCTTCGCGTTCGACTTCGATCAGCTTGCGACGGCTGATGACGATGTTGCGCCGTTCGAGATCGATCTTGAGGACCGCAGCGCGAATCGTGCGTCCGACAAAGTCGCCGACATCGCCTGGGCGGCGAACATCGACCTGTGATGCTGGCAGGAAGACAGGCACGCCGATATCGACGAGGAGTCCGCCCTTGATCTTGCGAAGAACCTTTCCTTCGACGACATCGCCTTCCTTCTTGCTCTGGAGCAACTGCTCCCAACCGCGGATGCGGTCAGCCTTGCGCTTCGAGAGAACGATGTTTCCATCGGCATCTTCCAGTTCTTCGAGGAGCACATCGACTTGATCGCCGGGGGAGACTCCGCCCGCGTCAT
>CAYHHO010000078.1:0-14517 GCA_964356445.1 uncultured Singulisphaera sp.
GTCCAAGCGGGGGATCTCAACGCAAGTCGAAGCCGCGGTTCGAGCGCTTGGCTACACCGTCACGGTCGTATCACCAGATGCGCCAGAACCTGCGCCAGCTGCAGGTGGCGCAGCGCCCGCTCTACCGAGCAACTGAGGAAAGACCCTCAGCGCCGCGGGCAGCAGCGTGACCGAGCAGAAGAGGCATGTCCCGCTGCCGATGAACATGACCCAGCCCAAACTTTGCAAGCCGCGGTGGGCCGCAAAGAGGAGGGTCCCGAAGCCAACAGCCGTCGTGATCGCACTCAGCGCAACCGCGCGAATGGTCCAGCCGAAATGCTGTGTGTTGCCCTGTTCGCGTGCACGGTGCATGACATGGACCGAACTGTCGATTCCGAATCCAAGCAGCATTGGAACACTGAAGAAATTTGCGAGATTCAGCGAGACTCCGAGCACTCCAAGCAGCCCGAAAGTCCATGCCATGCTGACGAGAAGGCAGGTGAGACATGCGGCGGTCGCAACAACTGAGCGCAAGTCGATCCACACGATGAGCGCAATGATGAGAAGGGACCATGTCGACATCAAGACGAACGCGCTTCGCATGTCGACGACCGACTCGAACACGGTGACAGGGACGCCGGTGGCATTGGGATCGATTTCGCGCATGGCAGCCACGAAACGCCCGAGTGGTTCGAATTCCCAAAGGTCTTCCTTTGGAAAGATGCTGACGAGCATGGTTCCTGACGGCGATACGAATCGATCACGAACGGCAGCTGGAAGTCCCTCGCGAAGTGATGCGCGTGCGCCGATTCCGACCTGTTCGAGCGCGCGTGCGCTTGTGCTCACCGACTTCTCGGCGTCTGCGACTGCCGCGGAAACCTGCAGTGGGTCTGCCAGCCTCGTTTCCAAACGTGACAGCGCGCTTGAAATCTCGCGTAGCGGCAAGAGTTCGTCGGCGCTGCGCTGAAGCGCCGCGAGTGTGATCAACCGATCGAGGTGACCACGCACGCGCGCCACGATTTCGGCTGAAAGTTGTGTTTCCTGCACTTGTGGGATCGCTGCAGGGTTTGAAGTCTCGAGTGCGCGACCAAGTTTCTCGCGCAGGTTGGTTCGCTGCGTATCGTCTCGTTTGACGAGATCGAAGAGGCTGCGGGCCTCTTCGACGAGCGGCTGCGCGCGAGCCCGCACGACGACTCGCTGCACTTCGGTTTCGCTCTGACAAGTCACCGCCCCGAACCAGGATGCACTGACAGAGTCCTCAAGAATTCGGTGTTCCCATTCAATCGAGTCGAGCCCTTGCGCCTGAAGGCGAAGCAGATTGCTTTCGAATCTCAGCAGCGGAATCAGCGCGCAGAGCAGGATTGTCACGATTCCTGATATCACGAGGATGCGCTTGGCCCGCTTCGGGGAATCGAGGAGTTCATACGCGGACCCGCGCGGCGGATCTGCCATCACGAAGGAATCGACAGCAAGGTGATGCTCGTTGGAATCGCCCGCATCCGCTGCTTCGGTCTTTGCGCGCCGTTCGCGCCAGCCATCGACGAGGATGACCATCGCAGGGAGCGCAATCGTCATCGTGACTGCACACAGCAAGAGCCCGACGCCAGCAATGATTCCCAACTCGCGCAGCCCGCCAAACTCAGTCCCAAGTGCAACGAAAAAGACCACCGCACTTGTGCATGCGCCGACCCATGTCGGAGTCGTATTGGCGATCATGGCATGCCGCATTGCAGGAATGCTCTTCAGAACCTTGCGGAACTCGGTGTACCTCGCAATCGTGTGAATTCCGTAGTCGACTCCTGCACTGACGAGCACGAGCATGAAAACGAGGCTGAGCAAATTCAGTCGCCCGACCAGCAGCGTCGCAGCGCCGTAGGTCAGGGCGAAAGCCATTCCGAGCGCCGCCATTGCCAGCAGCGGTCGAACGACACTTCCAAAGGTCCACATCGTGAAGAGTGCGACGAGGAAGGCGGCGACCAGTGTGCCTCTGGTCATGTCTTCACTTGTGGTCGCAAGTTCGTCTGCTTGCAACACCGGCTTGCCAGTGAGGCCGATGTCGACCTGTCGAAACTCAGCCTGCACTTCAGTGATCACTTGGCGGATGCTTCGAAGAACGGGCTCGATCGTGGCGAGCCCAGAAAAGTCCTTCGTCGGAAGGATTTCGACAAAGAAGATCTTGCCGCTCGATGAAACGAGGTATTGGTCAGGAAGGACCTGCGCGAATGCGAACTTGCTGCTCGCCTCGGCAGTCACGGCTGAGAGCAAGAATGCAGCGCCTGCGCCAAGTCCTTCGCGCTCGGCTGGCGTCAGCGAGAGTCCTTCACCAAGCAGCCGGCTCAGGCGATCGTCCGCTGCAGCGAGCGCGCTCCCAGGTCCACGCTGCGAGAGCAATGGTCCGAAACCACTCGAAGCTCCAGCCAGTGCCGCGAGTTCATCAGTCGGCATCGCTCTGCTCGCCAGACGCCATTGCTCATCACCGCTGATCTTTCCGAATACGCAGGGCAGTTCTTCGATGCGCTGCAACCGCTCCGTGAGAGCATCGACAGCGGCCCTTGCTTCGGTGGAGTTCCCGCGCGAGTCCACAGCGACATAGATGTACTCAAGGTCTCCGAACTCTTTCATGAAGTCTCGGTAGCCGACCATGAAGGCACGGTCCGGACTGATGAGCGAATCCGTGTTGGCATCGAGTTGCAGATGCCGCAGCGAGTACCACCCGCAGAGCACCGAGAGAACCACGGCGCAAACAACGACAATCTTTGGATAGGTCATCACGCTGCCCGTGAGCCGCGAGATGAATCGGTTGCGCCACAGCGCCGGAGTTGGTGCGCCTTCAAGAGGCATTGAAGCTGGCAGTCGCGGTCAGGTTCGCAGTCGGCGAGAGTGCGCCTGAGACGAGCGCATGGCGCCCTCCCACGAATACATCCGTGGCGCGTCCCCGGACCTGCCAACCATCAAACGGACAATTGCGACTCATCGATCGAAACTGGTCCGAGTCGATTTTCCACGAGAGCGCGGGGTCGATCACCGTGATATCAGCTGGTAGGCCAGCATCAAGCCTGCCGCAGCCAAGCGCATCGATGCCCAGCAGTCTGGCTGGTTCGATTGTCATCAGCGCAATGAGGCGAGGCCAGCCGATCGCTCCGCTCTCGACAAGCGCCTTTGCGTAGAGCGCGAGCGCGCACTCGAGTCCGATCATTCCGAATGGCGCCGATGCGAAATCGAGTGCCTTCTCGGAGGACGAGTGCGGCGCATGATCGGTGGCCAGCACGGTGATCGTGCCATCGACAATCCCCTCGATCAGCGCGCGAATGTCATCATCCGTTCGCAGCGGGGGATTGACCTTCGCGGTCGTGTTGTAATTGTTGCACGCATCCTCGGTCAGCAGGAGATGGTGCGGAGATGCTTCGGCGGTGATCGGCTGTCCATCGGCCCGCGCACGCCTCACGATTTCCACGCTTCCCGCCGACGACAGATGTTGCACGTGATAGCGGCACTGATGACCGCGATTGAGTCTGACGTCTCGTTCGATGATCACCTCTTCAGCGACGGCGGGCCATCCACCCAGTCCCATCCGAGCGCTGATTGCACCCGAATTCATCACGCCACCGCCCGTGAGGGTGGGATCCTGGCAGTGCTGCATGAAAACCTTGTCGAGGGATGCGCAAACCGCCAGCACCTTGCCCATCATCCCAGCGCTTGCGATGCAGTCGCCGTCATCGGTGAACGCGACCGCGCCCACTTGCGCCATCGCTCCCATCGGGGCTAGTTGCTCGCCCGCCCGCCCGACGGTCGCCGCGCCCGCAACGAAGACCCGCGCCTGCCGACTCGCCGCGGCGCGCATTTGGACAAATTCAACCGTGCTCGGCAGGTCGATCGTCGGATTCGTGTTGGGCATGCAGCAGACGCTCGCAAACCCCCCGGCGATCGCTGCGGTCGCCCCAGTTCGAATCGTCTCCTTGTGTTCGGCTCCCGGTTCCCGCAGGTGAACATGGGGATCGATCAAGCCTGGAACGACGAACTTCCCCTCACAATCGATGAGCGTTCCACCCTGAGGCAGGGTGAGAGTTCTGGGCGTTGTCGATACTGCCGAGATCTTGCCCGCACTGACAAGGACATCGGCTGTGGCGTCGAATGATCGCGCAGGATCTATGACCCGACCACCGCGAAGCAGGTAAGCGCTCTCCACGATTTCAATAGTACAGAGTGCGCCGCGGCCATGAAAAAACCGCAGGATCCGACTGATCGGATTCTGCGGTTTGAGAGACGAACCTCACAGCGTGCGTGCCTACAACGCGCAGCACCCCAAGTTGCAGTTCAAACGACTTCAGCCGCCGGTCTTGCCGGACATTGGGCAACCAGCCGAGCCAGCTGCCTTCGAGCAGGGCTTGCTGCAGTCTGACTTCTTCGTATCGCTGACGGCGCCCGGGGCTGGAGCAGCCGCTGGAGCAGCCGCTGGAGCAGCCTTTGCGTCGCATGTCGCAGCCTTGTTCTCCTTGCAACAGGCCGATGCAGCCTTTTCTGCGCAGCAGGCCTTGCCGCCGACGGCGCCTGGTGCAGTCGTCGTTGGGCTCGTTGAGCAGGCTGCAAGTGCGAGGAGGAGGGCGCTACCGGTGATGAGAGTGAAACGCTTCATGTTGGTGATTCCTTGGGGATGAGATTTCAGAAACAGATCATGTGGTCGACGTCGACCGACTTAGTGTATCAACGCAACGAACTGCCGCCCCTAGAATTGCACAAAATGAACGCGAATCCTATGGAGCGTTTGCTCAAGAAGGCGCGTGCACTCCCCGGCGAGTCTGGTGTTTATCTCATGAAAAACGCGCAGGGGAGCGTCATTTATGTTGGGAAGGCTCTCCACTTGCCAGATCGGGTGAGTTCTTACTTCATCGCAAGCGCGGATCTTGGACCTCGCAAACAGCCCATGCTGGCACTGATCGATGATTTTGAAGTCATCGTTTGCGAAACGGAATGGGAAGCGCTCCTGCTCGAAGCAAGGCTCGTAAAAGATCTTCAGCCTCAGTTCAACGCTGCGCTCCTTGATGGAAAGGCGTTTCCTTACCTCGCGATCACCGTGCGCGACGAGTTTCCAGCGGTGCATGTGACTCGAGACCTGCAGGATGAGAAATTCCGCAGAGCAAAGGTCTTTGGTCCATTTGTCAGCGGAGGGTCGCTTCGGCATGCAATCCAAGTCCTTCAGCGTGTCTTTCAGTATCGAACCTGCGACCTTGATATCGCCTCGGGCGACGCCGCAAACAGGCACTTTCGGCCCTGCCTTCTTCACTCGATTGGCCAGTGCACCGCCCCGTGCGCGAATCGCGTCACACCGCAGTCATACCGAGATGACATAGATCGATTCATTCGATTCCTCGGCGGGAAAAAGAGCGCGATGCTGAGAGAACTGCGCATGGAGATGACTCGGTGCAGTGAAGCGCGCGAATTCGAGCGTGCCGCCATCCTGCGCGATCAGATTCGTTCGATTGAACGGCTCGATCAGCGCGAACATCGGAAGGCGAGCGGCGAATTCGATTGGCAGCCGGAGATCACCAGTTTCATCCAGAGTCCTGCGCAGGGAATCGCTGCGCTCCAGCGATTGCTCGAGTCTGATCGACCGATCCGCTGCCTCGAGGCAATCGACATCGCGCACCTCGGCGGTGACGAGACCGTCGGAAGCAAGGTCTGTTTCATCGATGGTCGCCCATTCAAGGATGGCTACCGCCGCTATCGCGTGAGATCCGTAGGCAATGACGATTTCATGGCGATTCGCGAAGTGGTATCGCGGCGATATCGCGAAGCGGGTGAGGGGCATGAGCTCTATCCGGATCTCGTGCTGATCGATGGAGGCGCTGGACAACTGAGTGCGGCACTCAGCGCGTTTGAGTCGTTGCGGATTCAACCGCCGCTCGTTGTTGCTTTGGCGAAGAAGGAAGAACTCATCTATCGCGCGGGATTCGCGGAACCGCTGCGGCTGGGGCGCGCGAATCCTGCGCTCAAACTCTGCCAGGCGATTCGCGACGAAGCACATCGATTTGCCCAGCACTACCACCACATTCTCAGGTCCAAACGCATGTTTGGTGAGACATCGTGAGCTTTCGACCTCTCCCCGTCTATGCGTCGATTGACTCCGAAGGGGCGTTTGTAATCAAGGTGAAAGTTGTCCCAGGATCGAAGCACGACGAAATCGTCGGACTGCTCGGTGATCGGCTGAAGGTGCGGGTCTCAGCGTCGCCGGAAGCTGGCAAAGCAAACATCGCGGTGCGTGCGCTGATTGCATTGGCGCTTGGCGTCGGCATCCGCGATGTCGAACTCATCAGCGGCGATGCGTCTGCGCACAAGTCGCTTCGAACATTCGCACGTCCTACGCGCTGGCCTGTTCAGCAGTAACTGAACCATGCCGCTCTCTCAGGCGGGATTGGCGATCGCGCCGGGCGGGAGTTCTTCGGTTGGATCGCTCTTGGCCTTCGGTGCAGTCGGCGCCTTCGGAATCTCGCTCTGCAGCAGTTCCGCGACACTTGGGCGCGCAAATGGTTCGCCGCGCATGATTCGATCCACGTCGTCCTTCGAGAGCGTCTCGACGCTGAGGAGCGCCTCTGCGACTGCACTGATTTGAGTCCAATGTTCGCTGACCATGGCTGTCGCATCGGTATACGCGGCGTCGATGAGCAGTCGAACCTCTTCGTCGATCACTCTTGCTGTCTCGGGTGAGTAGTCCTTGTCGGGGAGGAATGACTCGCGATCATCTGCGCCTGCGTAATTGACAAAGCCAAGGCGGTCTGACATGCCCCATTGCAACACCATCGTTCGCGCGTACGAGGTCGCCATCCGAATGTCCATCGACGCACCGCTGGAGATATCGCCGGTCTTGCGCTCTTCCGCGATGCGCCCGCCACACAGGACGCGCATCGTTGCAAGCAAATGTCGCCGCGAGTATCCGTATCGATCCTTCTCTGGGAGGCTGAAGGTCGCACCCATCGCCTGGCCTCGCGGAATGATCGTCACCTTGTGCAGCGGATCGGCGTGCTCGAGGAGCACTTGGAGGACCGTGTGTCCAGCCTCGTGGTAGGCCGTCGCGACGCGCTCTTCTTGTTCGATCTTGCGACTCTTGTTGGCGCGCCCGAAGCGCACCTTGTCGCGAGCTTCTTCGAGGTCCGCCATTTCGACGAACTCTTTGTCCGCCATGGTCGCGATGATCGCTGCCTCATTGATGATGGCAGCGAGGTCTGCGCCTGAGAACATTGGGGTTCCGCGTGCGAGGCGCTCCAATTCGACGTCTGGACCAATCTTCACTTTGCGAGCATGGACGGCGAGGATTTGCCGACGTCCGCGCACATCGGGCAGCGGGACGGCCACTTGCCGATCAAAGCGCCCTGGTCGGGTCAGTGCAGGATCGAGAACATCTGGGCGGTTCGTGGCCGCGATCACGATGACTTGGTCATTGGCTTCGAAGCCATCCATCTCCACGAGAATGGCGTTGAGCGTTTGCTCGCGCTCATCGTGCCCTCCAGAGGAGAACCCGCCACCGCGTCGTCGTCCCACCGCATCGATTTCATCGAGGAAGATGATGCACGGCGAATTGTCTTTTGCTTGCTTGAAGAGGTCGCGCACTCGGCTTGCGCCGACGCCAACAAACATCTCCACGAAGTCCGACCCCGAGATCGAGAAGAACGGCACATCCGCCTCGCCGGCAATCGCCTTTGCAAGAAGGGTCTTTCCACATCCGGGCTGTCCCGACAGGAGCACTCCGCGCGGAATTCGACCGCCGAGTTTGCTGAATCTCTTGGGGTTCTTGAGGAATTCGACGATCTCTTGAACTTCGTCCTTTGCCTCGTCGACCCCAGCAACATCGCCGAACGTGATCTTGACGTTTTCCTTGTTGGTGACGCGGTGCCGGCTCTTGCCGAAAGATCCAAGCATTCCGCCCGGACCGCCACCGCCAGCGTTGCGCATGCCGCGAGCGATCAAGAACCAAAGGACAGCCAGAATCAAGATGCCTGGCGCGAGAGTCAGCAGGAGCTGCACAAACATGCTCTGTCCAACTTGCTCTTGCCACTTGACGCCCGAAGTTGTCAGTTGCTCTCGAATCCAGTCGTAGTTGCCAGGGATGATGCGAACCCAAACTTGGCCGCCCTTTTGTCCGGAGCGTTCGGTCGCCCCTGGGAGCGCCTTCGAAAGCGTCGCCATCAGCTTGTCATCCTGAATGACCACCGATGCTGGCTCGAAGTATCCACCCTTTGCCAAAACGAAGAACTCTTGAGGAGTCGAGATTGCTTCGCCGCGCTGCGAGGAACTCATGAGGACAGTCCAGACGACCGCGATCACGGCCAACAGGAGGATCCAAGTCATGAACTGGCGGCGCATTTTCGGAGGCGTGGTGGGTCGATCACCGCTCGGTTTTCCGCCTGATGGATCTGATGGGGTGCGATCCGGTCGCGTGCCGTCGTCGTGATCGGAGATCCTCAGCGGATCGAATGCTTGAATGCCTTGTCGCGAAACCTTGGGATGCATGAAAAACCTCGTGAGAAACCCGCTACCACTCGCCTTGGAGACTTGCGACTATATCCCGAGCCAACTGCTGGGTGAGCGCGAATCTCCCAAGATCAATCGGCTGATTGTTCGGAAGGCTTGCAACAAAGACGGCACTCGACCGAAATCCGCTTCGTGAGAGGAGCGGTTTCCCAGTTCGCATGTCGATCCATTCATACTCAACAGTCGCCTCGATGGCCATTTCCTCGGTCAAACCAGTCGCAATACTCTGAGAAAGCATACGCAGCTGAACGCTGGAAATCGTGCCACGCAGCACCGTGTCGGCGGTTCCTTCGCCAGTGACCTTGTAAGGCGTCGTCGACTCAAACTCCTTCACGAGCGCATCGGCCAGTTGAAAGGAAATCGCCCGATCTGAACTCGAATTCTTGAATATCGGCACCGCGACCGTTCGGTACTTCTTCGAGTAGAGCGCGCCGCCGGCGTACCCAGACGACGCGTCTGACGCACATCCAGGGGCGGTGAAAAACGTGTAGCCGACGGCTGCGAGCAGCAAAGTCAGAAGGTTGCCGCAGGTTCGGGTGCGCGCAGAGCGAATCCGCATGTCGTCTCTCACGGTGTGTTTCCTACTGGTGGGATGTCTCGTGGCGCCTGCATGTCTGGTCCCGCTCCCGGCAGCGTGTCATTGTGTGGAGCGCCGGTTGGTGCTGGTGCCAAACTTGGAGGGTCGGCCGACTTCGAATCCCAGTCGAGCCCGAGCAATTCTTGACGCAGTTTCGGGTAGTCGGGACATTGTCCGCGGACCTCTTTGGGCAACTGTGCCACGACTGAGGGAATCTCCCGAAGCGCGAGGAGGGTCGCGATCGACTTGGGGAATCGACTGACGAGTCGACGGATGTACAACTCGCCCGAAATCGGGTCTCCCATCGAGATGTACCAAGCAGCCTCTGACAGCAGTTTGCTTGCCTCAGACTCGTAAATCCGAACCAGGAGCGCATCGGCCCCGACGCGCTGGGCCGAGATGGGGTCAAGTGCTTGAAGTTCCTTGAGTCTGGCGCTCGCCTCGAAGAGTCCGCGAGCGTCGTAAAGAGGACCCTTATAAGAGGCACAAAGCGAGTAAATGAGCCGCAAACGAGCCTTTTCCACCTCTCGCGAGCGGGGATAGTTTTCGACGAAGAGGTCGTAAGCCTCGGCCGCCAACTGCAGATCTCGCTTTCGGAAGTAGAAGTCTGCCAACTCCATTCCCGCGCGCTCAGCCAGTTCGCTGCCTGGGAGTCGCTCCTGAATTCGGATGAGAATCTCCTGCGCTTCGTCCTCTGCGTTGAGCCATCGAAACATGCCGAAGAACTTCCTTCTCAGCCCGTTCGCATAGGCCTTGGATATCTCGAATTCACGTTGGAGTGCCGTGACAAAGACGTCGCTACCTGGGTAGAGGCGAACCAATTCCTCGTAGTCGTAGAGCGCCTTGAATTCGTCGCCTCGGGCCAGTTGGCTATCTCCCCGCAGGAGCAATGCGTGAGCCCGCAGGGGGTCAGCCGGAAAGCGCTCGATCCAGCTGTTGACAAGGTTGTACGCCCGCGACGCATCTCCTCGCGCGAGCGAGAGTTGTGCTTGGCGTAACTGCGAGGCTGGGCTCTGTGGATCGCTGTCTGCGGGAGGCATCCAGCGGTCATCATCAGAGAGTTTGAGGGTCTCCTGAGCGAAACCGACGCACGCACAGGCTGCGATTGACAGCGCCATCAGGGCGATCAACCCTTGTCGCCTTCTCGTTTTACGGATCGGTGTCTCTCGAAATGCCACGGTCTTCGGGATGCTACGAAAATTTCTTGGGGCTCGCCGCGGCGTTATCTGCGGGTAAGTCAGATCCCCATGATCTTGTGGTCGTGCGACTCTCTGGCAACGACCCTTCGTGCTTCATGGAGCGAGCGATCGAATCATGAACGACAATTCGGACCCTCACAAACGCGAACGCCGAGAAGAAATGCGACAGGATGCCTTGTGGACTTCCCAATTCGTGTTGTATAGTTCGCGGGTCTTCACTAAGGATGGTGAAGAGTTCGCTACGACAAGGATCGTTGTGGCGGAGACTTGAACGGTAACGCATGTTGCCTCGATCAGTTCGTCAGTCGGTCATGGAGAGACCTCAATGACAAAAATCAATTCGAAATTTGAATCGGTGCGCGCAAGCAGGGGATCTGGACGCACTGTCGTTCCACGCTCTGCAACCCGTGCTGTCGGCAAGGCGGCGCCAACTGCCGCGAGCGCGCGAGTTGGAGTCAAGATCGCCGTGGGTGCGAGCCGGCCAGCCACGTCGAAAGGCGCGAAGGCGAAAACCAGCGCCGACACGCTTTGGAAAAAGTATGGAAGCCTGCGGGGCGACCAGAGCCGAGTCAAAGAGCGCGAACTCATTCGCAATCAACTCATGGTCATGTACCACCCGCTGGTGAAATACACGGCAGAGCGCATGAGAACACGGCTCCCGTCGGAAGTGGATGTCGACGATCTCATGTCGGCAGGCGTGTTTGGTCTCATGGACGCGATCAACTCCTATGACCCGTCGCGGGGAATCAAGTTCGAGACATACTGCCCGCAGCGAGTTCGTGGTGCGATCTTCGATGAACTGCGGCAGATGGATTGGGTCCCGCGACTCGTGCGGTCGCGCACTTCAAAGATGGACCGAGTCCGCAAGCAGATCGAAATGTCGACAGGACGAGCTGCGACCAATGAAGAGCTTCGATCTCAGTTGGATGTCAGTGCAGAGGAATTCGAAAAGATCAATCGCGATTCGCGTCCGGTCGGAATCGTGAGCCTGAACAAGAAGTGGGCAGATGCTGACTCGTCCGGTGAGTCACGCGAGATCGATGTCGCGCAGGACCCGAGCGAGGCGGACGCATTTCAGATGTTGCAGCGTCAAGACCTGCAAACGCTCCTCACGAAGGGGCTCACACGAAGCGAGCGACTCATTGTGATTCTGTACTACTACGAGGAACTCACCATGAAAGAGATCGGCGTCACGCTTGATCTCTCTGAGAGCCGCGTCAGTCAGATGCACTCGTCGATACTCGCCCGTCTCAAGTCGCAGATGAAGCACAGACTCAAAGAAGTCAGCGGCGAGTGATGGCTTGGCCGTGATGTCTGGGCGTGATCAGGGTTTGCCAGCTGGAGCGAGCGGTCGCACGAAAATATTGGTGCATTCCAAGGCAGAACCGTGACTTTGAATTGCCAGGGGTCCGCGCGGTGAAATGCCGAGCAGCGTCGCCCCAGGAATGACCTGAGTCCCGTTGAGGTTTACCGTCAGCAGCTCGCCGTCCATCCGGATTCGAAAACGGTTCCAAGAGCCGATTGGGGCATCAGCCTTGCTCGTTGGCGTGCAGGACGCTCGGACGGATGCGGGCATCGAGGAATCTGTGCGGTATCCCCAGATCTCGCCGCTGCCCGCGGGCCAATTCCACATGTTGACCTGGCTCTTCGAGTCGCCACGCAGGTAGAGGCCGCTGTCCCACTCATCAATTTCGACAGACACCACCTTGCCAGTAGCGTCGAGTTGCTCGGTTCCGTCCGTCGCGAGCCGTGGTCGCATCATCTTGCCTTGTGACTCTCCAGCCCATCGCCAGTCGATGACGAGCTCGAAGTTTCCGAGCGACTCATTCGTCCAGAGGTGGCTTCCTTTGCCGTCGTAGGTGAGTGTTCCATCGTTGACCTTCCAGTGGCCAGCCAGACTCGGGTCTTCGTGCCACTGTGCCAGTCCGCCCCGCAACAAGTCAGTGAATCCTTCGTCCGCCGTCGCGCACTGCGCAGGCGAGATCGGAGGATCCGCCGCAGGCAGGGGAGTCAACTTGATGTTGCGAAAACGAATCGGCGTCCCCTCGCTCTCGAGGCAAATGAAACCCTTGCGCGGGTTGATGTCCGACGCACCACCAACTTCCACGCCATTGACTGCGAGTGTGATGCGCCCCTTGTTGGCCGTGACGGTGTAGTGATTCCACTGGCCTTTGCCTCGGGTCATGCGTGCAGATGGAAGGCACCGATTCCAGCCAGCTGGATGCGGGCGATCTGGCTTCATGGTTGCGCCGTGGATCGCGAAGATGTCTCCCTGCCCTGTGTAGAGCAACCGTCCCTTGTCATCGAGCACATCAGGCGTCAGCATGATCTGGACTTCGATCGAGCGAGTGAATGGCACGCCGCGGGCGGTGAGCCCGTCGCTCCAGATGAAAAGCCCTGCGTTTCCAGGTTCTTCTTCATGCATCCAGTCCATTTCGAGAATGAAGTTTTCGTACATCTCGGCTGTGCGAAGGACGCCGGTTGGAATTCCCGAACATTGAATGAACGGAACTTCGCCTTCGTTGGAACCAGTGCCATCGTGCGCCGTCCATGTCTGGTCGTTGCAGTTCACATTCACCCACCCCGTGAGATCTTTTCCATTGAAGAGGTCGATCGATTGGGCGAGGGCGGTTGATGAGAGCGAGATGCACGCGACAGCAATGACTCGATTCATAGTCGGATTTCGGTGACGGTTTGGGCGACTTTGAACTCGGCTGTCGTTCTTGCCTTGACTTCGTCAATGGTCACTCCAGGCGCGACTTCAGTCAGCACGAATCGTCGCGATGGCTCGTCCATCTTCATCACGCAGAGGTCGGTGATCAGCATGTCAACGCAGTGTTTGCCTGTCAAAGGCAGCGTGCAGTTTGGAATGACCTTCGCCTCGCCACGCTTGTTGGCGTGCTCCATGACGACGATTCGGCGCTTGACGCCAGCAACAAGATCCATCGCACCGCCCATCCCCTTGACGAGTTTCCCAGGAATCATCCAATTCGCTAGGTCGCCCTCCTGCGAAACTTCCATCGCGCCCAGGATCGCGAGATCGATGTGTCCTCCTCGAATCATGCCGAAACTGTCGGCGCTTGAGAAGAAGGAGTGCCCGGGAACTCCAGTCACCGTCTGCTTCCCCGCGTTGATGAGATCCGCGTCGACGGCATCTTCAGTCGGAAATGCGCCCATTCCAAGCAGTCCGTTCTCCGACTGCAGCCAAACGGTCATACCCGCAGGGACATAGTTTGCGACGAGAGTCGGGATGCCGATGCCGAGGTTCGCGTAGAACCCATCGTGCAGTTCACAGGCAGCGCGCTTGGCAAGTTGATTGCGATCGAGTGCCATATCACTCTCCGAATCGGATGCCTTGTGCCAGGGGCAGGTCGCCTCCCCAATTGATTGTGCAGGTTTGGCGCCTCATGTACGCCTTCCACGAGTCCGATCCAGATTCGCGGCCTCCGCCTGTGTCTTTCTCGCCGCCGAACGCGCCGCCGATCTCGGCGCCGCTCGTTCCAATGTTGACATTGGCAATTCCGCAGTCGCTGCCGGCAGCGGCGAGGAAACGTTCTGCAGAGCGAATACTGT
The DNA here is from genome assembly GCA_964356445.1 of uncultured Singulisphaera sp. Classification (GTDB taxonomy): domain Bacteria; phylum Planctomycetota; class Phycisphaerae; order Phycisphaerales; family SM1A02; genus F1-60-MAGs104. Next base: position 13,852 of record CAYHHO010000078.1, read on the forward strand.
CCGTGAAGATCGCGCTGGAGAGTCCTTGGTCGACTCCGTTTTGAATTGACAACGCTTCTTCAAAAGTTCGGAACGAAAACACATACAAAATCGGCGCAAAGGTCTCTTCGCAAGTGATCGCTGGGACCTTTCCCGCAGGCACTCGGATGATCGTCGGTTCCACGAAGTTCCCGCCTTGCAGTTCGCTTCGCTTCGCCTGACGGTCGATGCCGGCTGTTCCGCCGCACACAACGGTGCATCCCTCAGTCACCGCGCGCTCGATCGCCGCGCGCATTCCATCGACTGCTCGCTTGTCAACGAGCGGACCCATCAACGTGCGTGCGTCGAGCGGATTCCCAATCGGCACCGATTGATGGGCCTTTGCGAGGCGCGCAGTCAGCGCGTCAACAATTGAGTCGTGCACAAGGAGTCTGCGCGTTGTTGTGCAGCGCTGGCCTGCAGTTCCGACGGCGCCGAAGAGCACGGCTCTCGTCACGAGGTCGAGGTCCGCATCGGCTTCGACGATGATTGCGTTGTTGCCGCCGAGTTCGAGCAGCGTGCGCCCGAGGCGCGCCCCAACGACTTGCGCTACCCGGCGGCCCATCCGACAGGACCCTGTGGCACTGATGAGCGGAAGGCGGCGATCCGCCAGCATTCCCTCGCCGACATCTTGATCCCCGCCGACGA
>CAYHHO010000079.1:0-14441 GCA_964356445.1 uncultured Singulisphaera sp.
CTGCGATGCGCTCGGGATCGACTACTGTGCCAATCTCGTCAACCTCGCGAAACTCTGCGATGTCGTTAGCGTCAGCGTCAGCGACAACGATGAGTCGCAGGGGCTCATTGGAGAGAAGTTCTTCAATGCGCTGCGACCTGGAGCGACGCTCGTCAACACCAGCCTCGGGCGAGTCATCCTGCAGTCGGCTCTGCTGCACGCCGTACGAACCAAGGGAATTCGTGCAGGTCTCGATCTGCACGAGTATGTCGGTGAGGGTGCTCCTGATCCAGATATCGCTGAACTTGTGGCCGAAGGGGGTGTTTACGGGACACTGCAATCTGGTGCGGCGACCACGCAGGCCACCCAAGCAATTGATGGCGAAGTTGTTCGGATGGTTCGACAGTGGATCGAACAGGGAACCGTGAGTGGATGCATCAACCGAACGATTGAGAGCAGCGCGGTCACGCTCTTGCACGTGCGTCACCTCAATCGACCTGGCGCGCTTGCGGGAATCTTCGAGGTCCTTGGCAACGCTGGGATCAATGTTGAAGAGATGGAAAACGTGATCTGCGCTGGAGGAGGTGCAGCGATCGCTCGAATCCACATCAATCAGACGCCAACTGAGCGGGACGTCGCGCTGATTCGGTCTGCAAATCATGTCCTTGGGGTCACTGTCCAAGCCGTCCATCGATCCTCTCCCGCAAACTGAAGACACATGCTCCACCAACAATCACATCGAATCTGGAATTTTTCCGCTGGACCCGCGACGATGCCGCCCGAGGTGCTCACGCAGCTCGGGAGTGACCTGATGAATGTCGATTCCACTGGGATCGGCATCCTCGAGCACAGCCATCGGCAACCAACATTTGATCGGGTCCTGCAAGACGCCCGGGATTCATGCAGGCAACTCGGCGAAATCCCGGAGGAGTACGAGATTCTCTTCGTGCCTGGTGGGGCGACGGTGCAGTTCTCGCTCATCGCGCTCAACTTGATCCCCGATGGCGCAACTGCGGACTACCCCGACACAGAGGTTTGGTCTGCGAAGGCGATCATTGAAGCGCGCGATGCAGTGCCATCCGCAAACATTGCCGTGATCTTCGAGGGAAAGAAGTTTCGGTACGACCATGTTCCGACTGTTGGCGAGATGAGTCCGACGCCAGGAGCGGCCTATCTTCATTACTGCTCCAACAACACGGTGCACGGAACGCGATTTCACCACCCACCGAAGGCGGCGCCGGGAGTGCCGCTCGTCTGTGACGCAAGCAGCGAAATCTTCGGGCGACCCATGGAGTGGAAGAGGCACGCCTTGGTCTATGCGTCTGCGCAGAAGAACTTTGGCGTTGCAGGTATGTCGCTGATCGTCGCGCACCGAGACCTCTTGCGCAAACCGGTCCGCCGGCTTCCGTCGATGTTTTCGTACGCAGCTCATTTCTCCGGCGACAGCAGGATCAACACACCACCGACATTCGCGATTCACGCAGCGGGGCTGATGTTTCGCTGGATGATTGAGCAGGGCGGCGTACGAGAAATCGAGCGACGCAATGATGCGAAGGCGGCGTTGATCTACAAGGAGATCGACGAGTCCGAGGGTTTCTATACGTGTTTGAGCCGAGCGGAATGTCGATCGCCCATCAATGTCTCGTTTCGATTGAGGTCTGCGGAACTCGACCAGCGCTTCATCCAAGAGGCAACCGATGCCGAGTTTGACGGGCTCGCCGGTCACCGCGATGCTGGAGGAATCCGAGCATCGATGTACAACGCGATGGCGATCGATGCCAGCAGGGCGCTCGCGACATTCATGCGAGACTTTGCGCGGCGGCATGGATAGCGCCGCCACGCGCGGTCGATTCTGAGCGCGCCTCAGGGAATGGGTCGAAGACGAATGTTTCGAAACTCGATGTGAGATCCCTCGGATTGCAGGGCAATCTTGCCAGCAACCTCTTCGCACTGCTGCGCGACATTCTGCAAAAGCCCATTGACTCGAAGTTCGAGCAGCCCGTGATCGAGTCGAATCGAGTAGTGGTTCCACTCTCCGAGTGGCTTCTCGTTCGTTGGATTGGATTTCGTCGTGTGGCGACCCTCTGTCCGACTCTGGTCGACGGACATAGGAAACTCGCCGATGTTCCATATGTCGCCCGCACTGCGACTCTGTAACTGCGCCTCGATGGACTTCGGCCACACTTGCTCAGGTCCAACGACACGCAGGAGCACACCCGAGTTGCCGGCTCCCAACTTCGGATCGAAACGCCACTCAAGTTCCAACTCGAAGTTCGTGTACTCCCTGGTCGTCGCGATGTAACCAGCGGGCGAACCCTCACAGACGAGGACGCCATCTCGAACCGACCAAACCGTGGCTGGGTCCCCTGCCGAACCTATATAGACCTTCCATCCGTCGAGTGACTTGCCATCGAAGATGGAGATCCACTCGGACGACGCTGCGGGCTCGCTCGAACTCGGCGGACCCGTTGCTGGGACGGGAATCGACGGTGCCGCAGTTGGCGGCGCAGACTGCATCAATACCAACAGCAACGCGAGTGTTGCTGCAATGCCATTCATCGAATCAGGAGTCCTTCTTGTCTCGCAATTTCCCTTCGGCGGAAATCCAGTTATCAAACTCGCTGCCACCTGCCTGCAGCCAGCGGTGATATGCAGCGAGTTGCACTTGCTCGAAGGTAGGTCCGTTCGATGTGCGCGACCAAGTCACGGGCGATGTCTCAACAATCGAAACGCTCCTCGTGGCGCTGCGCGCAATAGTTCGCTGCTGAACTTTCGTCTTCCGTCGAACTTTCGCAGCGGTCGCACTGGTGCGTGCAGGAGACTGCGCCGACTTCTTGACGGCAGGCTTCGCCGCCTTCTTGGGAGCGGACTTGGTGACCTTTCCAACTGATTTCTTTGATGACTTGCTCGCAAATTTGACTGGCATGTTGTTTGCTCTCACTTTCTTTTTGTTCCCGGAATTCAATTTGATCCGCTTGGGCATCTGACCAATTTATCCAAGATGCCCTCAGGAAGCGAATGGATCTTTTGCACACAGCGTGCTGCGCAGCCGAAGTCGAATCTCGCAAACCGGGTAGCCCGTCGAAAGAAGGTCCCGCGCGAGTTGCGGAGCCGGCAAGCGTCCGCACAGCCGGCGAGCATGTTTGAGCGCCGGGAGGTCCTTTCGCGGGCTTCGCTGTCTGGTACTCGGCCTTGGTCCTGCATGCTCCGCCTCGCATGCGTGACGAACTCTCCGATACGCTCCCTCTTCAATGACCGCGGAATATGAATACGACCTCGTCGTGATCGGAAGCGGTCCCGCGGGCCAACACGCCGCCATCCAAGCCGCGAAACTCGGCAAGCGCGTCGTGGTCATCGAAAGGCGCAAAGGCGTTGGCGGCGTTTCGGTGCACTTGGGAACACTTCCATCGAAGACATTTCGCGAGGCTGTGAGCAGCCTCAAGCGCGGAACCGTCCAGCGGTCGCTTGAAGCCGTTGGAGCGGATCCAATTCGGATGACCATGCCCATGCTGCTCGAACGCGTGGTTTCGGTGATTCAGGAAGAGCAGCAGCTGATCCGCGCCAATCTCCTGAGGAACGACATTCAGATCCTTCATGGATTCGCGTCATTTGTCGACGCAAACACAATCGCGGTGGACAGCACGGACGGTGACAGACGAATCACGACAGCTTTCACGCTGCTGGCATGCGGGACTCGCCCAGTATTCCCGCCAGGCTGCCCCGACGAGTGCAACGAGCCGCGGCCGATCCTGCTCACGAGCGACACGATCGGTTCGCTTGCCGAGATTCCGCGCACGATGATCGTTGTCGGTGGCGGAGTGATTGGCATTGAATACGCATCCTTCTTCGCGGAACTTGGGACGAAAGTCACCCTTGTTGAACGCACCGATCGACCCATCTCGTTCATGGATCACGAGACGGTCGATGAGATGATCCACCAAATGCGAACGAAAGAAGTGCTCTTTCGTTGCAACGAGAGTGTCACCAAGATCGCGGTGATCGAGGAAACTCCTCGGCGGGTCCTCGTCGAACTTGAAAGCGGCAAACGAATGACTGCGGATGTCGCTCTGATCTGTGCGGGCCGCCAAGGCTGCACGGAGGGGCTCTATCTGGAAAGCGCCGGCTTGGCTGCTGACAATCGCGGGCGCATCCAGGTCGATGACCACTACCGAACATCAGTCGCGTGCATCTATGCAGCTGGTGATCTCATCGGATTCCCCGCGCTTGCGGCGACCAGCGCAGCGCAGGGGCGCATCGCCGCGTGCCACATGTTTGGTGCACCAGTCAGTTTGATGGGAGATGACTATCCCTATGGCATCTATGCGATCCCCGAACTCAGTAGCGCAGGTGCATCCGAGCAGAAGCTCACGGCGGCGAAAATTCCTTACGAGATCGGAGTGGCTCGGTACAGCGAAATCGCACGAGGAAAGATCGCGGCAACGGGCGAGGGTTATCTCAAACTCATCTTCCACCGCGACACAAGGAAGTTGCTTGGGGTGCACATCCTCGGCTCAAGTGCAACTGAGTTGGTTCACATTGGGCAGGCCGTCGTTCGCCTCAACGGCGACCTCGACTTCTTCCTCTCCAATGTCTTCAACTACCCGACCTATGCGGAGTGCTACAAGGTCGCTGCATACAACGCCTACAACAACCTCCGAAACAACGCATCGATTCCAACCAACGCTTGACCTCACAGGCGATCAACCTGCCGGCGGAGGCGTTCACTCTGCGACTTGCGGTGCGCCGAGCGGCCGAATCCATATGTTGCGGAACTTCAACGGGTCACCATGATCCTGCAACTTGATCTTGCCCTGCTCTGGATGCGCTGAGTAAGAGGCGCGCGCGCGATGCGCGGTCGCACCGAGCAGTTCGACGTCATCGTGAACGAGCACGCCATTGAACAGCAGCGTGACCGTTGCAGTTTTCATCAAGCCAGCTGACGCATCGAAGCGCGGGCCACGGAAAATCACGTCATACACATTCCACTCGCCTTGGGGTCGGCATGCATTCACAAGGGGTGGGTATTGTCCGTAGAGCGATCCTGCCATTCCATCTGGGTATGTCGTGTTTCCAACGGAGTTGAGAATCTGCACTTCGTAGCGCGAGTGAAAGAAGACCCCGCTGTTGCAGCCGTGCTGGCTCGCACACTTCAACTCTGTAGGAACCATCCACTCGATGTGAAACTGACAGTCGCCGAAAGACTCGCGGGTCGCGATGTCGCCGCTGCCTGGCACAACGGTCGCCACGCCCTCCTTCACGCTCCAACCTGCGGGCGCATCCTTTCCTGCGACGGTCCATGCGGACAGGTCCGTCCCACCAAAGAGAACAATCGCATCACTCGGCGGCATCGCGGCGCAGGCAACGCCGGTCGTGACGACCGCGGGCTGCGGACGCGTCATATCGTGGATAGGAAACTTGAACGCGCCATCTTGCACCGCGATCCAACCTGCACCGATCATCAGGATCGCGGAAGCGAAACTCAGTTGGGCAATCGAATACCGAGAGCAAGTCATTGGCCGAGAATTCGCGGGATCAAACGATGTTTTCATGAGATGTCCATTCTGGATCTTGTCCGTTTCTGCGTGAATCTGAGCGAGACTCCTCGTCAAATCGCGATGGATGGCGATTCGAAATCATCGACTACTTCGCCGCCTCGAGCGGAACGAACTTGAACTTCTGCCCGCCCACGGATGCATCAACCATTGCTCCCTTCACGTTGCTCACGAGAACGGCAACGCCATGCTGGTAACTCGTGGAAGTCCCGACTCCAGCCTTGACGATGACCGCGGATGCTTGAGCCGCGAACGCAAACTCGCCGTCCGTGAAATCGCTGTACGCAAACTCATTCTGAAACAAAATAAACTCGTCAAAGGCTTGGCCGCCGAGGGTCGCACCGATTGTTCCTTGCCCCATCGAGCAGTAACCGACGAGCACGCCACCCTTGAAAAGTTCTCCGTCTCCTCCTGCTCCTCCGATGATGAATCCGCCTTTGCCGACGGATGGCAAGACCGCGTATCCGTATGCGCTGTCGAAGAGTTTGACGAGCGTTGGATCTGCCAGTTTCACACGTTCAACGGAATTCTTGACCGCCGCCGCAAGACTCTCCTTTTGTGATGCGGTGGTCGGAGCACCTGCGCACGAAGCCAACAGGCAGGTCAACAGGACGATGGGAACGACGAGGATGCGCATAGAAACTCCTTTTGTTGGGGTCGAACGAACAATCGACGCGTCACGGCACTTTACATTGTTCGCGCACGAGAGCGCGAGCATTTGCTTCCAGCGATCTCTTGGGGTAGCAACCTCCGCATGGACCTCTCCGCGACGCCCCCCGATCGAGCGATTCGATCAGCGCGCATCGCTCTGTTCACGCTGACCGCCATAAACCTGCTGAACTACCTCGATCGATACCTCGTCGCGGGGATCGTTGCGCCACTGAAGGAAGCGCTGGGAGCGACCGATGCACAGATCGGCCTGCTCACCAGCGCGTTTCTGCTCGTGTACATGATCGCATCGCCAATCGTCGGCGTGCTCGCGCGCCGGACGAGTCGCACGTGGATCCTCGCATGTGGCGTCATGATCTGGAGTCTGGCAACGATGGGAGGCGGCTTCGCGAACACATTGGTTCAACTGCTGATTGCCCGAGGCATCGTTGGGATTGGCGAAGCCGCCTATTCCACGGTCGGACCTGCGCTGCTGGTCGATCACTATGCGCCAGAGAAGAGGCCGCTCGCGCTGAGCGTCTTCTATGCAGCAATTCCAGTGGGCACTGCACTGAGCTATATCGCATCTGGATTCATCGCGGATGCGTGGGGATGGCGCGCCGTCTTCCTCGCGGGCGGCGTTCCTGGCATCGCGCTCGCGCTCGTCTGCCTGAGATTGAAAGATCCTGCGCAGGGCCAGTTTGATGCTGCGCCTCGCGGTTCACTGACGGCATCGCGCGCAGAAATGCGAGACTCACTCGGTTCGCTCTGGAAGTCATCAGAGTTTCGTTTCGCTACCGGCGGGTACATCGCATTCACTTTTGCCTTCGGCGCGCTTGCGGCATGGATGCCCTACTACATGCAGTCGGTTCGAGGATGGAGCGTTGCGTCTTCCACGCTGACATTTGGAATCGTGGTGCTGGCATCTGGATTCACCGGAACTCTGGCAGGTGGCTGGATTGCGCGGCGGCTCGGCGGCGGGTCAAGAGCATGCCTGATTCTCTGCGGCGCGTGCATGATTGCTGCGGCACCATGTTCGCTCTTCGCGCTCTACTGCGAGTCTGACGCAGCCATACTTGCGGGGCTCGCTGCGGCTTCGACATTCTCCTTCGCGACCCAAGGACCTGTGAACGCAGTCATCCTCAACGCCGTCGCTGCCAGCCTTCGCCCCTTCGCCGTCGGGGCAAGTGTGCTGTTGATCCACCTCTTGGGCGATGTTCCAAGTCCGATGCTCGTCGGCTCCATCTCCGATGGCGGCGCTGGGATGCCGACCGCGATGGTGCTGATCCCGATCGCGATGGTGATCAGCGCGGGAGCCTGGTTGTGGGGTGGCATGCGTACCCGCGTGCAGAGATAACCACAACGTCCACCCTTCGAAATCACATTCCTGGAACTTTGTCCCAGCCGCTGCGGTACTTCGGCGTCAGCAGTTCTGTGGCGGCGGGTGAGTTTGTAAAGCGCATCCCCGCGTAGTCGTATGCGAGATCGACGCCAGTCACTCGGCCTCCGATGACGCCGAGGAGCACCGCCTCATTGACTCGCGTCGAAAGGTCGAAGTTCGCGATGGTGGTCCCCTTGCCGAGGATCGCGTCGACCCACGCATGCCAGTGGTTGTACTTCTTGATGTCGGACAAGTTCACCTTCGCGGCCCGAGCAGGCGGGAAGGTTTGCGGCTGACCTTCGCAAGGAATGATGAGTGTGCCTTCGGTGCCAACCGCAAGGACGCAACCATCGGCGCTCACCTTGGCAAGATCAAAGTCTGAAGGAAGATGCGGCGAGACTCCGACGAGCGGCAACCGACCTCCGTCGTACCAAGTCATCGGCAGAGCTGCCTGCGCGTAGTCGCCGCCGGTAAAGGTGACGGTCACGGTCTCTGCGTCTGGATACTCGTCGTCTGTGAGCCCCTTCGACTCGCCACGCACCGAAGACGGCGTTCCCATGTTGAGACCGAGGAATGGCGCGTCGTAGAAGTGGCACGCCATGTCGCCAAGCGCGCCGGTTCCGAAATCGAAGAATCCGCGCCAGCGAAACGGGGCGTACGTATCGATCTTGTAAGGTCTTTCTGGCGCAGAACCAAGCCAATTCTGCCAGTTGAGGTAATCCGGAATCGGATCGCTGCCGGTGGGGCGAGGCTGCCCCTGCGGCCACCAACCACCCGGACGATTCGTCCACACGTGAATGGACACGGGCTTTCCGATGACCCCCGCGCGTAGCAGCGCCACGCCTTGCTGACGCCCAACGGTCGCCTGCCGTTGAATTCCCATTTGCGTCACGAGTTTCTTGTCGGCAGCCATCTTGCGCATCGCACGCGTCTCGGCGATCGTTCGCGTGAGTGGCTTCTGGCAGTAGCAAGCCTTGCCGAGGTTCATCGCCAAGAGAGCAATTGGGCCGTGGTGGTGGTCTGGCGTGCTGACCGTCACCGCATCGATCGACTGCCCCAATTCGGCGATCGCCTCGCGGTAGTCGGAGAAAATCTTGGCTTGGGGAAACTTGGTGTGCGCAGCTGTGAGCGTGCGAGCATCAACATCGCACAGCCCCACGACTTCAACCATCGGATGCGAAGCGACCTGCGAAAGATCCGTCTCCCCCATGCCGCCCACGCCGAACGCCATCACTCGAACTTTCCCGTTCGCACTCAACCGCGCCGCAGCGCGCACGCGGGTTGTCTTCACCGACTCGCTGGCCGACGCGCCCAGCGATACCGCGGCAGCCGCAGCGACCGAACCAGCGAGGAATGACCGACGGTCGAGGGATGATCGGTTCTTCATGCGCGCACTCTCCTCCATGAAGCGGATTCGGTCAAGTCTTCGAAAACCTCTGCCGTCGCAGAAATCCGACGTCGTGGCGCATCTCACCGTGCGTTGCGAGGTCTGCCAGAATCTCCCCCACCACCGGGGCAAACTTGAATCCGTGCCCACAGAAGCCGCATCCGATGGAAACGCGCTCGGAACCAGGCATCTTGTCAATCACGAAATGACCGTCGTCCGTGTTTGTGTACATGCACACGGCAGAATCGGTCATCGAACCTGCAGCCCCGGGAGCCGCGCGGGCGAAAGCTTCTTCTATCAACGTGAATTCATCGGGTCGAACAACGCGATCGAGCGCGTTGGGATCACACGGCTCGCCGTCGCCGTGCAGGCCGACCTTGATCCCGAGCGGCGCCGACTGATCTGACGCCATTGGAATTCCGTAGAGCGGAGCGCCACCTTGACGCTCGAGAAAAAATGCGGGCAACTCACGCTCATCCCCGCGAGTGCGAATCTGTGGTGTGATCCAACCGATGACTTGACGAGTATTCACAAGCGAGACATCAACCGACTGCGCAATGCCATTCGTCCACGCACCTGCGCAGAGGACGAGTGCGCTCGCGCGCTCGGTGGTGCCTGCGGCGTCGACCTCAACCCACTCGGGTAACTCGCGCCAAGCGGTGACCTGTGTTGACTCGCGCACGCTTGCACCGTGCGATTCTGCCTGAGAGAGCATCGCGCGAATCGCAAGTTCAGGGCGCACAAATCCTGCGTGCGGTTCGAACACAAACTCGTCGATCGGTTCTTGGCATCTCGCGAACGCGGGGAAGCGAGATCCAATCAGCGTGGGCGCGATCGAATCAAGTTGCAAGCCATGCATCCGAGCGGATCGTTTGACTCCCTCGATCACTTCGCTGCCGCGCAGCCCACCATAGAGCACTCCGCATTCGTGCAACAGTTTCACTCGACTGCTTGTTTCGAGTTCACGCCAGAGCGCGCCAGACCTGCGCAGCAACGGCACATAGTCGGGGTGTTCGAAATACGCATAGCGAATGATGCGCGAACCGCCGTGCGAACTGCCTCGATCATGTCCGCGTGAAAACTGTTCGATACCAAGAACACGCGCCCCCCGCTGCGCCAACTGCCAAAGTGCAGCGGAACCCATTGCCCCAAGCCCCAACACGATGACATCCCATTGGCGAGACATGACTTGAGTATCTCACCAAAACCGCGCTCCTGTCGGGTAATAACTTCGTTTTCGGCTGCTGATCGCCCGCGCCACTCGTCGCCTCTTGCTACTTCAACTGGGGTTTGAGATACCATTCCAGATTCGTCCCAAGATTCGAGCCCCCTCGCATCGGATGATGACGACCCCATGACAAGTTCTGATTCCCAAGTAGCCGCCGACCTCGATGCGAAACCTTCGAAGTCTAAGAATCGCATTCTCGCAGGTCTCTCGCTCGGTGCACTTGGAATCGTCTTCGGCGACATTGGAACGAGTCCGCTGTACGCGTTTCGCGAAGGATTCCTTGGGCATGGGGTGGAGCATGTCAGTCAGGAGTCAGTCTTCGGTCTCATCAGCGTCTTCTTTTGGACGCTCGTCGTCGTCATTGGCATCAAGTACACGCACTTCATTTTGCGCGCGGACAACCGAGGGGAAGGTGGAATCTTCGCGCTCCTCTCACTTCTCACTGGCTCGAAGGAGAAGTCCGTCTTCAAGTTGCCGAAGGTGCTTTTTGTCCTCGGAATTGCGGGCGCAGCGCTGCTCTATGCAGACGGGTTGATCACTCCCGCGATCTCAGTCCTCTCGGCGCTCGAGGGTCTGAAAGTGCTCTCGCCGCAGGTTGGCGGACATGCGACTGCGCCCTTCGGAGAGGGTGTGATCATCCTCCTTTCGCTCGGCGTGCTCTTTGGGCTCTTCGCGATTCAACGCAAGGGCACATCTTTCATCGGACGCCTCTTCGGGCCTGTGATGCTGGCTTGGTTTTCAGTGCTTGGCGTGCTTGGAGTTGCGAGCATCTGGAAGTCGCCTGAGGTGCTTCACGCACTCAATCCGATCTACATCCCCGAGGTGGTCGGCGTCTCGCTCGGTTCAACCGTCACGGTGCTTGGGGCCGCGATGCTCTGCATCAGCGGTGGCGAGGCGCTCTACGCGGACCTCGGGCACTTTGGGCGCAAACCGATCCTTTGGGCGTGGTACGGGGTTGCGATGCCGGGTCTCTTATTGAACTACCTCGGGCAAGGTGCGCTTCTGATCCGAGACCACACTGCACTCGCGAACCCCTTCTACGAGCTCGTTCCTGCTTGGGGACTTCTTCCGATGGTCATCCTCGCGACGGCGGCAGCGATCATCGCCAGTCAAGCGATCATCACTGGAATGTTTTCGCTGACACACTCAGCGATATTGATGGGTCTCTTGCCGCGCCTTCGGGTCGTCCACACATCGGACCACGGATCGCAGGTGTACGTCCCGACACTCAACGTTCTCGCGATGCTGATGGTTGGGTTGATCGTGATCACCTTCAAGTCATCGGACGCTCTCTCGCATGCGTATGGACTCTCTGTCGCAGGTGGCATGGCGATTGTGACTCTGCTCTACGCGGTTCTGTGCCGCAAACGGGGCTGGGGAATCGTGCGTCTCACCTTGTTCCTTGGCGTCTTCCTCGTGATTGACTTGGCATTTGTCGCGACGAACGCGTTCAAGATCCCGAGCGGCGGATGGCTCACACTGCTGATCGCACTCGGCATCATGTTCCTCATGCTGACGTGGGTGCGTGGACGCAACTACATGACGGATCGATATTCGCGGCAGACGCTCGAGTACGACCACCTGCTCAACAATCTCCAGTCGCACCCTGTCCCGAGAGTCACAGGAACGGCCGTGTTCCTCACACCTCAGTCCGAAGGTGTTCCGCCGACGCTGCTTCACCACCTCAAGCACAACAAGGTGCTCCACGAACAGGTGGTCATTATGTCGGTCCAGTCCACAGCGGTTCCGTATGTCGATCCTGAGGATCAAGTCACCATCGCAGAACTGCGCGATGGTTTCTGGATTCTGACCGCTCGACATGGATTCCTGCAATCCGCGGATGTTCCGCGATTGCTTCGAATTGCCTGCGATCTTGGGCTCGATGCAACTGAGGGAACGACGACGTACTACCTCGGGCGGACCATCGTGACCCCGCGCGGTCGGTCACCGATGCCTGGCTTCCAAAAGCGCATTTTCTGCGCGCTCGCCCAAATCAGTTCGAACAATCCGCTCTACTTTTCGATCCCCCCCGGACGAATGGTGGAGCTGGGCATTCAGGTCGACATCTAGAAGTTGGCTGCGGGGTTCAGTCGCACAGTCATGGTCTCGATCGAGCGCTCCCGTTACACTCGCTGCGTGCGATGGACTTCCGCAAATGTGGTCTCGCTTCTCGCGTTGATCGCCGCGCTCGGCGTGACCGACGGCTGTTCTGATCGACCCCAAGTTTCCGCCGAAGAGTCGCTCGCGCAAGCGAAGCGATATGCGAAGGGTGACGGCGTTCCAAGGGACATGCTCGAAGCGGTTCGGCAGTACGAGTCTGCAGCCAAGGCGGGAAGCCTCGAGGCCGCACTCGAGTTGACCGAAATCTATGAAGACGGTTGCGTCGGGATCGCAAGCAACACGACAACCCACGCGCGCTGGCTCAAGGTCGCTTCAGATCTTGGCGACCGCGACTCTGCCATTCGGCTCGCAAGACTCACCGACCGGGGCGAAGGCGTCACGCCGGATCCTGCGGCTGCAGCACAGCTCTATCTCGCTGCTGCCAAGGCGGGAAGTGCGGAGGCTGCATTCGAAATCGGAACTCGGCTTGCAGATGGTGCAGGTGTAGAACGAGATCCGGTCGCTGCGATTCCTTGGCTTGAGAGCGCGTCGAAGGGCGGGTACTCCGAGGCTGGCCGCTGGTTGGGACTCATCTTCTCTGCGGGCGAGGGAATTCCAGTCGATCAGACCACCGCGTCTGAATGGTTTCGAGATGCTGCAGAGAATGGCGATGCGATCTCGCAGTACAAGTTCGCTTGGAGGCTGCTCGAAGGCATGGGAGTCGACGCGGATCCAGAGGGCGCACTCGTCTGGTTTGGCCTCGCATCGGAACAGAAACTTATCGCGGCGCAGATCGACCTTGGCGTAATCCTGCGCGATGGGATATCGGTTGCAGTTGACGCTCCCGAAGCAGCCAAGAGTTTCGAACGGGCCGCGGCGGCGGGTTCGGCTGTCGCGCAGTTGCATCTGGCGCGCATGTTTGATCATGGGGACGGCATCGCACGCAATCCGACCGAGGCCGCGAAGTGGTACAAGTTCGCAGCGGATCAAGGTTCCGTTGCTGCGAATATCTCGCTGGGGATTCTGCATAGTTTGGGCGATGGCGTCGCCAAAGATGGACAAGCTGCGGCGCTTCTTTTTCTCGCTGCAGCAGAGCGTGGAGACTCCGACGCACAGTTGCTCCTTGGTCGGATCTTGCTCTCTGGCGAAGGGGTTCCATCCAATCCTCGCGAGGCTGCCGCGTGGTTCGACAAGGCTTCGCTGTCAGGACTCGCAGCAGCGCAATACGAGTTGGCGCGGCTCTATGAATTCGGCGTGGGGGTTCCGAGCGACAACAGCGAGGCCAATCGCCTCTTCACGCTCGCTGCAAATCAGGCGTATCCGGATGCCTGCTTCGCACTTGGCTGGCGATACGACACAGGCAATGGATTCCCCGAGAGCGATCTCGAGGCCGCTCGGTGGTATCAGCTTGCTGCCGACGCGGGCATCCCGCACGCCAAGTTCCAACTGGGAGTTCTCTTCGAGCGTGGCGACGGAGTGCCGCAGAATGAAGGGATCGCCGCGGGTTACTACCTCGAAGCTGCCGAACAGGGACTCGATTGGGCTCAGTTTTTTCTGGCCCAGTTGTATCGCCGCGGCGGCGGCGTGCCGTTCGACCAAACGCTCGGATATGCGTGGTTGAATGTCTCCGCGAGTTCAGGAAACAACACGGCGGCGCACGAACGGAACCAGCTCCGAGGAAAACTCACCAAAGACGACGTCAGCAAGGCACAAGACCTTTCGCTGAAGTTGCTCAAAGTCTCCGCCGAGGTCGCGCTTGCGAATCGTCAGCGGTTTGCACCGCCTGGGCAGCGCCGCGCCGGATCAACGATGACTGGATCGATGCAGCCAAGCGATCGCACGCGCGAATTGATCGGCGGAAGCGAACGCACTTCGGGGCGTGGCGAATCTGCAGGGCAGAAGTCGCGTGCTCCGCGCACCCCACGCGGTTCAAGCTCGCGGTGATGCGCGGTCTCTCGCGCGCCCCTTGACGCTCTCACACAAACTGGGTTGGCGCATGAGAGTTGCGCGGCGCGGCAGTGATCCGGTTTGATTGGCTAGGCTGCAAGTCAAAAGGCTGCAAGTCAAAAGGCTGCAAGTCAAAAGGCTGCAAGTCAAAAAGAAAAACTGGATCTCCGACGAGTCGGAGATCCAGTTGAAAAACCTGTTTTCAGTGATCGTGATAAA
>CAYHHO010000080.1:0-14394 GCA_964356445.1 uncultured Singulisphaera sp.
CATGTTGAAGAGTTCAGGGAGAATGATCGTCGGCGATGTGATCATCTCATCGGGGATTGGAGGAATGCCGTACAGCGACGAACTTCTTGCCGAGTTGAAGGGACTGGGCGAAGTGCACGGTGCAACACCGCTCATTGACACGATCGGGCTGCTTCGGATGCCCTATCCACGTGGCGATCAGAAGGAAGTTGCGCAGGTGCAAGTGTGGGCAGTTGATCCAGCCTCGCTCGCGACGGTGACCGACTACGCGAACGATTTGTATTGGAAACCCCTCTCAGACCCAGCAGCCATCGAAGCGATGAATCCCGATGATCCGCGCCGCAACCTTGCGCCTGGAATCTTGGAGGACGGCAAGGCGCTCGTCCAGGCAAGTTCTGGGAGACCCGGCATTGCGCTCGGAATGCATGTCTCGATTGGAAATGCACGACAACGGGACGGCTCGTACCTGCCGCGCTATGGGTGGTTCATGCCAGGACACGACGTGACATTGACCGTGGTCCCGATTTCTGGACAGGGGAAAATCGCCGAACCACGAGAGCAAATCTTCCCAGTCGTCAACGAAGTGCAGACGGGCATCTACGAAGTGGATCGCAATCGCATCTACATTCCGCTCAAAGAGGGACAGAAGTTGCTCAGGCTCGACGAGGCCCCGCTCTTCGACCTGAGCGCTGAACCAGACAGCGATGGTCGATACCCGATCATCGCGACGACGCCCGCACGAGTCACCAAGATCCTCGTTCGGGGAAAGGAGTCGATCACTGCGAACGAACTCCAACGTGCGGTTCAGACCGCGTACGCGGCGTTCGCGGATCGAGTCAACGGCGACAAGAGTCGCTCTGCCAAGATGCCAGATTTCGTGAACATTCTGACGTGGGAGCAGCAATTGGCTGATCTCATCGCCCCCGTTGAAAAAGAGCGAGAGATGATGCGGGTGCTCTTCTCGCTGATTTACTTCGTCTGCGCGGGGCTGATCTTGTCGATCTTCTGGTCCATCGTGATCGAGAAAACGCGAGACATCGGCATTCTGCGAAGCGTCGGAGCATCTCGACTTGGAGTCATGTGGATCTTCCTGCGCTACGGGCTGATCATCGGCACGCTCGGAAGCGCGCTCGGCGTGTTTCTCGCGTGGCTGATCGTTCGCAATGTGAACGCGATCCACACCGCAATCGGCAGTGATGCGCCACCCGCGATCTGGGTCGGTTCGTTCGTCCTTGCAGCGTGCTGTGCAATCGGGCTCACACTCGCCATCGTTCGTGGAAGACTGCTGTCGATGCTGTTGTGGCTGCTCGGCCTGATTGTCCTGGTGCTCATTGGAACAGGCTTGGCACTCCACCATGGCACGCTCATCTGGGATCCCAGCGTTTACTACTTCAACATCGTGCCTGACCAAGTGGACTGGCGAACCGCATGGATGACTGCCGTGGGCGGGGTTGTCTTCAGCGTGATTGGCGCGGCAATTCCAGCATCGAAAGCGGCGGATATCGATCCCGTGGAGGCGCTGCGATATGGTTGAGGGCCACGATCAAGCGAGCGCACGATCGACACCGCTCATCGAAGCGCGCGGCGTTCGCAAGACCTACGACATTCGTTCAATGCCAGTTGAAGTGCTGACTGGCGCAGATTTCGCTATCAATCGTGGAGAGTGGGTCGCAATCCTCGGCTCGAGCGGTTCTGGCAAGAGCACGCTCATGCACCTCCTCGGCGGTCTCGATCGACCAGATCAGGGTGGCGGCGAAATCCGCTTCGAAGGTCAACCGGTTGCGATCACTCACGGCAGTCGTTTGGATTCGTATCGCAACCGCGACATCGGATTCGTCTTTCAGTTCTACCACTTGCTGCCAGAACTCTCGGTGCTCGAGAACACGATGCTCCCAGCAATGGTTGGGCGTTGGTTCAAGGGGGTGCGGAGGGACGGAGTCACATGGGGTCGTGCTCGCGATGATGCAAGGTCGCTGCTCAATTCGTTTGGACTTTCCCATCGCATCAGTCACAAGCCATCGCAACTCTCCGGCGGCGAGCGCCAGCGGGTCGCCATTGCGCGTGCGCTCGTCAATGGTCCACGTGTGTTGCTGGCCGATGAGCCCACCGGAAATCTCGACGCAGTCACGGGCGCTGGGATTCTTGACCTGCTCGCGGCACGCCACGCGAAAGGACTCACAATCGTGATGGTGACGCACGACTCCGAAGTCGCGGCACGCGCTGATCGAATTGTCAGACTCTCCAACGGGCGAGTCGCGACGCCTCACTCTTGACCGCCCCAGCTATGGGCATGGTCCCCATTCGCCGAGCAACGCCGATAGATCACTGCCGTCGACGAACCCGTCGTGATTCACGTCGCCAATGCCGTTCGTCGCCCAACTGCTCAGGACTGCAGCGAGATCACCGCCATCCACGGTTCGATCGCCGCCGACTGGTGCGATGTCCGCCCTGCACGGCATCGGACTACTTGGATCCGAAGGGTCGGTTCCCGCATCGACTTCGTCACGGTCGAAGTGACCGTCGAGATCGCGGTCAACTCCCAAGCGAGTCTGCGATCCACGGCCAACAAGCGTGTAGGTCAATTCGCTGCCGGGGGCCGACTTGGCCAACAACGCCGCGGGCGTCAGTATCTCTGCAGCACGATCTGAGTTGAACGATCCGTTCGAGTACACCCATCCACGCGAGATCCCATCGACTCGACCCTTGACTACGAGCCCAGCTTGATTCGCGTTCGCGATCGCAATGAACTGATTGATCCGCGAGAGGTCGTCTCCGCTCCCGCCGCCATTGACCATCGTCGACTGCGCCCCAACTCCTGCAAACGTGTCGGTGCCAAAGCTCAACAGGTACGCCTCGACATCTCGCTTCTGCTGGGTTCCTGCTGCCCCTGGGGAAAACGTGAACGCCTCGGCAAGGACATCCTGAAGCGTTGCTTCCTCGCCGTCATGATTGAATCCGAATCCGCGATTGGCAGTCGTGCTCGCGCGGTTCGCGCCAACCTTGCGGTACACATCGCGTAGCGGCGCGTTCTTTCGATTCTGCTGTTCGGTTGGATTGGCTCCACCCGGAATGTCGACATTCTGGTTCGTCCCGGGGGTGCCAGTATGGCATGTGTTGCAGGTAAATGGACCGCCTGGCGCGCCGATTCCAAACGTCGCGACGGTGGTGAAGATGTTGAAGCCCGTCGCTGCATTTCCGGTCCCGGTCGCGAGCGTGATGGAGGTTCGCAGGGTTCCGTCGATGTTTCGATTCGGGTTCGGCGGGTAGGTCAACGACGCGACATATGCAGTCAATTCTTCCATCTCGACCGCCGTGATCTGCGACTCGCGACCTTGCAATGCCGTATATGCCTCGTTGAATTCCGCGAGATCGGCCTTCTCGCCGCGCCAATGAAATGGCTCGTTTCCGATGATCCCCAGAAGCGTCTGCGTCGTCATCGGTCCCTTCATTGGATGCCAGTTCGCGCATCCCGCCGGAACTTGGCACGACTCATCGAATGCGAGAACCGCCCCCTGGGTATTGCCGATGTCCCATGCAATACGGTCACTGCGACCATCCGTGTGGCACGACGCACATGATGCCTGACCGAGGCCAGAAGTCAGGTGTGAGTCATACAGGAACGGACGTCCCGCCTTGACCGTGATTGGCGTCGGGTCGTACAGCGGGACTCGCTGGACTTCCTCGTTCGTGAGCGTGCTGACGACGCTGATCGCGCCTTCAAAGCGATCAAGCACGTAGAGCCGCTGCCCATTCGCTGAGATCGCCAATCCCGTCGGCCCTTCGCCGACTGTGATGGTGGCGAGCCGTGCGCCAGATTGGTCGACAGCAACGACATTGTTGCTTCCGAGCCCCGCGATGTACGCGCGGTCGCCCGATGGTGCCCACACACCGCCGCGTGGATCGCCGATCGACTGCAGACGCGTCATGAGCGGCACAGTCGCAGTGGCGTATGTCAAGTGCGGATTGATGTCGACAACCGTCCCAGCCGTCCCCCCACCTGGCAGGAACGCACCCACAGACTTGATGAAGACTCCATTCACATTCTGCTCAAACCGAAGCTCGTTTCTTGCCTCCATTCCGATGGCAAGCACTGTCCCTGCTGGCGAGACCGCCAAACCGGTCACCGTGGTCATGAGACCGTTCGCGTAAGAAATCGCAAGCGAGTTCGCGCCAATGAATGCAACGTCGTGATCGTGCACATCCCACGTCACAAATTGAGTCCAATTGCGGCTGTTTCCATCCATCCACTGTCCTGCCGCGTTCTTGCGCACGATTTGATTGACTCGGGGCGCCGCTGGCTGCCCTGGAGTTCGGGGAGGCGAAAACGTCGTACCAGAGTTGGGTGGAGGGTTCTGCCCTCCGTATGGTCCCGTCGGCGAATTCACCGACGCGCGCGGCACAAACGTAGAATGGTTGCCGCTCTCGAAGATCGCGAGGTACACGACCGAACCATCTGGACTCGTCGCGAGCGCTCGTGGCGAACTTCCGGCGATCGTCAATTTCGTCAGCGTTGGGTTTTGAGCCGCTGGATCGAACACTGCGAGTTGGCTGGGCTGCGCGAGCGATACAAAGGCACGTTGAGGCGTTCCGGCGAAAACGATGTCTGCCGGTTCGTCGCCCACATTGATCGTGCGCACGACGCGCATCGACGGAAGGTCGATCACGCTCACCGAGTCTGAGACTTGATTCACGACCCAGACCTCGCTCTCGGTTCGAGCTCGAACCGCCACTGGGTCGAGCCCGACGCTGACCGATCCTCGTTTCACGATGGACCCCTTGATGACGTCGAAGACTTCGAGCCGTGCATCGGGAGTATTGACTGCCAATAGGGTGGCACCCGAGGGAGTCAACTCGATCGAGTGAGTCTGCGGAGACTCCCAATTGGTGAAAGTCGACTGCCCGAACGATGATTCAGAAAGCACTGCCACGAGAACTGCCGTTAAGGCAATCGAGGCAACGAATTGAGTGGTGATTCCTGTGTAGTTCTTGTTTTGCATGGTCGAGTCTCCTGCGGAGAGTTGGCGCTGGGTCCAACGGAGGGACTCGAAATTCGAACACTTTTCGACACAGTTGCTGTTATTATAGGACTCTCATAGATTTCGGACAGCATTTCTACGTCCAATTCGGCGCAGCCGGACGACGCCACTCGGCGAGTTGCCATGCCAAAATTCACGCATTCACTTGAGCGACGCCCCTCCGTATCCGATTCTTCCAGTGCTGGCACACCGAATGCTCAGGGTTGAGAGCGGGTTGCACCCCGCTCTCGTAGGATTCAGAGTCCAACGCAGTGGTTGATTTACCTTAGGAGGCCCCAATGTTTGAACGACTGACAGACCGCGCACGAAAAGTGATGGCACTCGCCAACCAAGAGGCGCAGCGCTTCAATCACGAATACATCGGGACGGAACACATCCTCCTTGGACTCGTCAAGGAAGCGTCGGGCGTCGGAGCCAATGTCCTCAAGAACCTGGGCATCGATCTGCGCAAGGTCCGACTCGAAGTTGAAAAGTTGGTCAAGAGCGGACCAGAGATGGTCACCATGGGAAAACTCCCTCAAACCCCCCGCGCGAAAAAAGTGCTTGAGTACGCAATCGAAGAAGCTCGCAATCTGAATCACAATTATGTCGGCACCGAACATCTGTTGCTCGGACTTCTGCGAGAACAAGACGGAGTTGCTGCACAGGTTCTTGTGAATCTTGGCCTGAAACTCGAAGAAGTCCGCGAGGAAGTTCTCAATCTCCTCGGCGCAGGCGGCGAACAAGAGGAAGAGCAGGCTCAGACTCCGCCCGATGCGCAGGGAGAGGCGCCGGCTGGTGAACGCGAAGCAGGTCCTCGGCGAACGGCGAAGAGCAAGACTCCCGCACTCGACTCATTCGGACGTGATCTCACCGAACTCGCTCGCAACAACGAACTCGATCCAGTGATCGGGCGGCACAACGAGATCGAACGACTGATTCAGATCCTCTGCCGCCGCACGAAAAACAATCCAGTGCTGCTTGGAGAAGCCGGCGTTGGAAAGACTGCAATAGCAGAGGGATTGGCACAGGCGATCGTCAATCAGGAAGTCCCAGACATCCTCTACGACAAGCGACTCGTTGTCCTTGACTTGGCAGCAATGGTCGCAGGCACCAAGTATCGCGGACAATTCGAGGAACGCATCAAGGCGGTCATGAACGAAGTGCGCCGCGCCAAGAACGTGATTCTGTTCATCGATGAGTTGCACACGCTCGTTGGTGCAGGAGGTGCAGAAGGCGCGATCGACGCATCGAATGTCCTCAAGCCAGCACTTTCACGTGGCGAGATCCAGTGCGTCGGCGCCACGACTTTCGATGAGTACCGCAAGTACATCGAAAAGGATGCTGCGCTTGAGCGCCGATTCCAATCCATCGCAGTCGAGCCGCCAAACGCGGCTCAGACCATCGAGATTCTCAAGGGGTTGCGCGAGAAGTATGCGTCGCATCACCGCGTGAAGTACACGGACGACGCACTGCGAAGCGCCGTTGAGTTGTCAGGCCGATACATCACAGGACGCGTCCAGCCCGACAAGTCGATCGACGTGATCGATGAGGCTGGGGCACGCTTGCGCCTCAAGAGCATGACCAAGCCGCCTGATTTGACCGAACTCGAAGAGCGCGTCGAACGGCTCGCCATCGAGAAGGATGAAGCTGTGAAAGGCGCGGACTACGAGAAAGCAGCGGAGTTGCGCGATCAGGCAGAAAAACTCCGCAAGGAGAAGGAGAAACTCCAGCAGTCTTGGCGCGACCGCATCAACGAGTCCGAGGCGATCGTCGATGAAGAAGTCATCCGCGAAGTCGTCGCCAAGATGACTGGAGTGCCGTTGACTCGAATGGCCAAGGGCGAATCGGAGCGGCTCATGCAACTCGAGACCGAATTGCACCGCAAGGTCGTCAGCCAGGACGAAGCCGTCAAGGCTGTCTCGCGCGCGATCCGCAAGGCGCGCGCAGGACTGAAGGACCCGAAGCGACCAATGGGATCATTCCTCTTCGTCGGACCATCCGGAGTCGGAAAGACCCTGCTCGCCAAGACCATTGCCGAGTTCATGTTCGGCGACCCAGAGGCCATGATCTATCTCGACATGAGCGAGTACATGGAGAAGCACACAGTCTCGCGACTCGTGGGCGCACCTCCCGGATATGTCGGATATGAGGAAGGCGGACAGCTCACCGAGAAGATTCGCCGAAGGCCCTATTCAGTCGTGCTCCTCGACGAAGTCGAAAAGGCGCATCCGGATGTCTTCAACATGCTGCTGCAAATCATGGAAGAAGGTCGCTTGACCGACTCGTTTGGTCGGCAGGTGGATTTCAAGAATGCGATCGTGATCATGACCAGCAATATCGGCGCGGACCTCATCAAGGGTGGCTCGGCCTTCGGTTTCACCAAGCGCGCCGAAGTTCAGGATTACGACAGGATGAAGAAGGCCTTGCTCTCCGAAGCCGAAAAGTTCTTCCGGCCAGAGTTCATCAATCGCCTTGATGAGATCATCGTCTTCAGACCGCTCGTGAAGGATGACCTCGTGCAGATCATTGACATCGAACTCTCCAAGGTTCGCGAGCGACTTGGAGAGCGTCAGATGGCGCTTCTCCTCGACCAGCCTGCCAAGGACTTCCTGATTGACAAGGGTTACAACCCCGACTTCGGAGCGCGACCGCTGCGCAGAGCAATCGGATCTTTCGTCGAAGACCCACTTGCAGAGGGTCTTCTCACAGGCGAGTTCAAGGCAGGAGACACGATCAAGGGCACTCGTCCTGAAGGCAAGGAGCACTTGGCGTTTGTCGTCGAGTCCTCTGCGCCAACGGTGCCTGCAGCGCTTCCCGAACCTGAGACTCCTCCTGCGAGGGCGTGATCGACCGCTCCACGAGTTTGACCAGTCATTGAAACAAAACTCTCGGCCCTGCGCCGAGAGTTTTTCGTTTCGCGCCGGTGCTACGCTGAAACCATGACGGTTCGATCGATCGTGCTTCGGTTGATGCTGCTGTGCCTCTTCGCAGCCGCGGGGCTTGGAATCGTCTCGGTCTTTTCTCAAAGCGCATTCGGCGGAAGATCGATCTCGACGAGCATCGTCATTGCAATCGCCTGCGCACTTTCTATCGGAGCGTTGCCCCGCAGAGACGGACAATCGGTCCTCATCTCAGGGAGAGTCTGGATCACAGTCGTTGCCCTCGAAGCACTCGCATCGCTCTTGCTGATCTGGGACCGAGTTCTTTTCGGCGTCCTCACAGCCGTCACCGAGACCATCCTCGTATCCCAAGGCATTCTCGTCCTCGGCATGATCTGCGCAATCATTCCGCTGAAATTGCTCGAAAACTCTCCCGGCAAGTTTCGCAAGGTTGAACTGGGTTCGCTTGGCGTTACTGGAGTGACAACTCTCTTGACCATTGGAGCGATGAATGTTGCGGCGATCCGCGGCAACACGGCGTCGACGCTCGTCGCCCAACTCTTCTTCGACTGGTTCGTCCTCGTCGTCGGTGGAGTCGTCGGCGCTGCATGCGCTGCAGGGTGGGTTGGAGGGATCTCCGCGTTTCACAAAGCGTTGGCAATTCTCGGGATGGTTTTCGCGGTGGCCTCCGCGCTGCTGTGGCAAGTGCCAGTCTTTTCGGATTGGCAGCAGCCCGCACCATGGCTCGTCGCACCAGCGCTCTTGACTGCCGGACTCGCCTTAGGCGCTGCCGCCTATTCGATCGGGTCACTCATCGTGCTCGGATCGATCGAACGCAGGCTCGTGCCGATCATTTCGATTCTGGCGGTCGTGATCGGAGCGCTCGGCGCGCTGCTGACGAATGCCGCCGAACTCTCCCCGGTCACTTTGCAGCGGATTGGGCGCGTCCTCACTGCTCTCTCCATCGTTGAAGGATGCCTCGCACTCACCGTGATTGTTCTTTGGCGACTCGGGCGCAAGTCCAGCCAGCCATGGAACATCGCTGGCGCGGAAGTTGCCTGCCCTCGCTGCGGGAAACGCTCGCACTTCACGACCGGCGAATCCCCCTGCGGGAACTGCGGGCTCCGTGTGCTCATCGGCTTTCGCGATGTGACCTGCGCACGCTGCAAGCATGATGTTCGCGGACTCGAAGTTGGACACGCATGCCCCGAGTGCGGACTCGCAGTAGAACAGAGCGCAGTGTTCAGGAGCGGCGCGACCCGCCAGTAGGATCGCGCCTCATGTCGCTTCGCGCTCTCATGATCCGTGCGATTTTCTGCGGGATCACGATCGCATGCCTCAGTGCGGTTGCCTCCATGTTCGTCGCGGCCGTCCATGACATGCCGTCGCGGTTGTTTGCCACGAGCATGGTGATAGCGGGTTGGTGTGCACTCACATTTCCAGCGTTGCCGCGCGACGACATGCACCGACCTCGTGTCCGCAGCGTGGTCTGGTTCCTGATGGTCTCCTTGCAGGTCACGATTGGTCTGCTCATCATCTGGGTTGATCTCGTTCAGCCTTCATTTGTTCCCGATGAGGCGGTCGGTTTCTCTATCGCCATCCTGCCATTCGCTTTTGCAGCGACATTCTTTCCGCTCATGCAGCTTGAGCGCCCGCGCGGACCACACCATCCAGCCCCGCTGATCGCAGTGGGGTTGTTTGGGATCGTCACCGTCGGCACGGAGTGCGCGCTGCTCTTCAATGCGTTCGTTCTCTTTGGGGGAACAGTCACCGACAAGTTGCTTCAATCGTGGGCTGTCTTGATGTGGGCAAGCGCAGTGATCTCTGCATGCGTGTATGCGATCGCAGCAGGTGGTCGTCAGTGGCGAGTAACCGTGGCGGTGATCGGAATCACGACGACGGTCCTTGCCGCCGGAGTCTGGATCGAACTCGTCTACTCGAATTTCACGCCGGCGCGTCCGCTGGTGCCGTTCGCACTGACCGCAAGTGGAATCGCCACTGCGATCGGCATGCTTGGAATGGGAATCGTCGTCCCGCTGAACCGACCCGCACGCGGGCTCGTTCCGGTGTTCGCACTCCTGACGGCGTTGCTGGGCGTGTTCTTGAGTGGGGCGATCGAGCGCACGAATCGAATGGGACTGTATCAGCAGCTGCTTTTTGGAACCGCGGTCCTCGATGGCTGCGTTGGACTGGCGATCGTCATCCTCTTTCAGGTCGGTCGCCGATCAGTGGCCACAAACTGGGAAGTTCTCGGCGCCGAAGTGAACTGTCCGCGATGTGGTAAGCGCTCGACATTTGCGACAGGTTCGAACCCCTGCCCACAGTGCGGGTTTCGCGTGGTCATCGCCTTTCGCGACGAGCGGTGCGCGCGCTGCAAGCACGATGTGCACCTGCTGCCGGCAGGAACCCCCTGCCCAGAGTGCGGGCTTGCGATAGAAAACTCGGTCGCGACCTACTTCAAGTCTGACGCAGGCGGCGCCGAAGGCGCCAAAGCTGCAGCCGCCTCCTGACTCTCGTCAGGTGACCACTTCGAAATCAGCGAGTGCGCGAGTGCGATCAGCGCATCGCGGTCTTGGATTCGCACGATCTGCCGAGCGCTGCCCTTGCTTGCGGCGTCGAGTTGCGACTGGTGAGCGGCAGAAATTCCAACGTTGTCTGCTGCGGCTCGCTCCTGCTGGAGAACCGCAGCATCAACTGACTCCGGCAGCCTTGCGGAACCAAACCACACGCGAAGCCCATCTGTCGTGCGCGCCAACTCGCCCTGCGCATTGACCGGTGCTGGAATGAAGCAGACTCGGTGCCCACTCAATCCTCCATGGTTGAACCACTCGACGGACTCCGTCCAGTCCGCTCCGCCTGCAAGCACGAGTGGTTCGGCAAGTGCGCGCGGCGCGAGAATTGACTTATCGCCGCGAATCGTCACGAGCCATCCCCCGCGGACCAACGGCCGCTCGCTGCGAAAGTCAGACTGATACGCCTCTTCGAGCGTTACCGCCTGAATCGCGACGATGGTGGGAACGCTCTCGATCGACGGGGTCACGGGGAGCGCCGGCAACGTGTTGGCAGCCGCATTCGCGGCGCCATCTTGCCGAGCATCGGCCGTCGCGCTCAAAGTCAACGCGGCGAGCGACATGAGCAACCCAACGGTGGCGCACCGCCGCACGATGCCTGACAGTCGAGTGGGATTGCGTCGTTCCATGGCTCGCTACTCCTTTGTGAACTGCAGATCATCCAGGATGAACCGCCCAGTCGCGCTTCCGGTCGTCCCGCCAACTTCCAATCGCACGGCGGCAATCTGTGCGAGATTGATCCCGGTTCCGCCAGCCTGAAAGTCTCTCAATCGAAGGCGAATCGTGCGAAGTTCGTTCTGCCATCCCGTGCCTGTGCCGCTACCAGTGCGCGCGTATGGAGCATTGACCGCCTCGCCCTGAGCGAGCGACGACAGGCGAACCTCTACACCAGCAGCGTCCCGAAGCACCACGCTGAATGTCGCAGGGCCATTGAGCGCAACAGTGAATGGATGGCGGCTCCCCTGTCCGACGCGCAGTTCGACAAAGTCCATGGCGCTGACATTCTGGATCGCTGCGGGAACCCTCCACTCCATGCTCTGGGGGGAATTCCACTCCCACGCGACCATTCGGGAGATGTCTGAGGCGGTGGCGCGCACGGAACCGTTGTGCGGATTCCCTGTGCTCCAAGTGAACGACGCATCGGTGTCACGCGCGACCGCCTCAGAGATGTTCGCAACCGTTGCAATCACTTGTCCGCCGCAACTTGACGTCGTCGTAGCGGTCTGGGTCTGAAAAGTGTCGAGCGAAATCACTTCGGCAACCGACACCACGAGTTCTCGCACAACGGTCGTCGTTGATGCAATCACTGGAGGCCGCAGCGTCGAACTCGGGCGCCACATGAATTCCTTGAGTGGCTTCTCGCCTTCGATGTGATACTTGATCCCTGCGAGGATCATCGCCTTTGCAACAGCTTGGGCTCCTGCATTCGAAATCGCCGTACCAGCAGGACCAATAAAGTCATTTGTGCCGCAGCAATTGAAGTCGTTGTGATCGGCGCCGTGGACGTACACCGTGTTTCGAAATCCCGTACTTCGTTCTGCGAGATCAAACGCCCACGCCACGGTGTTCGATGGGATTCCGCTGACGTCGCCATCTGCAGCCCCCCACAACAACATGAAATTCGCGGCATGGGGGGTAGCAGAACTCACCCCAAGAAAATCGGTCGGCGCTATCGCACAGAGGAACTTGATCCCGGTCAGCCCATACCCGGTCGGCGAATATGTCCCGTCGAAAATCCGGTCGTATGCACGCACGATCCCCTCGCCGCCACGGCTATGCCCGATCCACGTGATCTTCGAGGCATCGATCTTGCCGTTGATCGCCCCACCTGCGACTGTCGCTTGCTGCGCGATGATTGCGCTCGTGTGCTGGAGCGTTGTCGTCGACGAAGTCTCAATGCCCGGCACCGTGTTGTTCTGGTGGCTGATGACGATGAAGCCCCAACTCGCCAAGTGCGTGCCGAGGTAGTCGTACCAGGTGTAGAGATGTCCGTTGCCATGCGAGATCACGACGAGTGGCCGCGGAGTCATCGATGACACAGTGGTTGGATACCAAAGCCTCGCGGATGTGTATCCGGAAGTCGCTCCTGACGCGGTGTAACTTGTAAGCGTCGTCACTGCGAGCGGACCAGCAGCACCGGGATCGCGCGAGATCCACAAACCGGCGCGATCGTCTCGGCCGTCGATCAAGTCCGTTGAAGACAATTGTCCATCGCGGTTCATGTCGACCACGAGGTCGTAGCCACGCCCGACGGAAAGCCCTCCATCTCCGGAAAGCGTTGCGCCACCCGTCACCGTAAACCGATTCGAGGCGACACCCCCACTCGCGAAAGTAATCGGCTGGGCACTTCCGCGCACATCCGTCAGCGAAGCATCTGCGTCCCACTGAGACTCCGTTCGCGCCGCGACGACATAGAGGTCCGCGGTGGATCCAGCAGTGATCGGCGTGAGTGCAGGATCGATCGCGATCGACACGGTCGTGCCTGCGACGAAAGTTCCGACAAACGAGGCATATGGCGCCGCCGCGAGCGACACGCAGGCAAGTCGGATCTCCGAAGTGAGCGGTGGAACCTGACAGACTTCGCCCCAATTCGAGACCAACAACGAAAGATCTGCCCCGTCAACATAACCATCACCGTTCACATCTCCCGGACCAGAAGAAGTTGCCCATGCAGAAAGAACAACCGACAGATCATTCGCGTCAACCCTGAAGTCGCCATTGGCATCCCCGGGACAATCACCGAACGACTGCGAGGGATTCGCTCCGATGAGAACTGCGAGCATCGTCACCAACGGAATGGAGAAACTTCGCATCGTTTTCAAGATACTCGCCAAACCATCCACAACAAATTCAATTCGCTAGAATCGCGTGATGGCATTGATTGCAGTTCCACGAACGAAGCGGATCGCATGGTTGATTGCATACGCCGCGCTCTCGCTCATCTTGGGGGTTTGGGGGGCATACGACTACCTCGTTCGCATCCCTGATAGTGAAGCGCGCTATGTTGTGTTTGCGGAGCAACGGGAGACTTTCGACCGCCTCCAGAAGCGCGCCGAAACAGCAACATTGACGAGCGCCGAAGTCGCTGAGTATGACGCTGCAAAGGCAGTGATCGAAGGCTTCAAGGAGGGTGGCGCACCCGAACCGGTTCCTGTCTATGACCGACCATTGCAACTCTGGGTTTACGTCGTCGGATGCGGTGTGATTGGGACACCTTGGTGCCTGTGGAGTTTGGTGCTGCTGCGCCGGCAGCGACTTGAATTGGATGCAGAAGGAACTCTGATCTCAAACACAGGCCGTTTGCCTGAAGCGCAAGTCAAGTCCATTGACATGAACCGATGGATGAGCAAGTCAATCGCAGTCGTCAATGGATCATCGGGCGAAGTCATCAAGATCGATGATTACATGTTGGAAGGTGCACACCTCATCGTTGGTCGAATCGCGAACCGACTTGAACCCCTCGTGTGGAACACCGATGCAACGAGGGTGAAGTCGCCTGAAGAAAACTCCGAGGTTGACGAATCGTCCCAACAGGAATCGGCCTGATGCCTCGCAGCATCACCGACCCAACCACTGCGATTGAAAAACGCGATCGATGCGCGGACCTGCCCCATCGACCTCGAGTCCTGCTTGGCAAGATGGGTCTCGACGGACACGATCGTGGAGTCAAACTCATCGCGCGCATCATGCGCGACAGCGGAATCCATGTGATCTATTCCGGGCTCTGGCAGACCCCGCGCGGGCTTGCCATTGGCGCGCGTGACGAGGATGTCGATTGCGTCGCAGCGTCGATGATGAGCAACTCGCATCTTGTCCTCGTCCCGAAACTACTCGACGAACTCAAGGCGCTCGGTCGCGCAGATATTCCTGTCAATGTGGGCGGCATCATTCCACAAGAGGATGTCTCGACACTTCTCGAGGGAGGCGTTGCTCGCATCTATCACACTG
>CAYHHO010000081.1:0-14160 GCA_964356445.1 uncultured Singulisphaera sp.
ATGGTGGTGCTGTCGAAGCCTGCGGGGCAACTGCTCACTGCGGGCCGCGCGAGATCCCACCGCTCGGCGAGTTCGGGGGACTTCCTGCTCGGGCGCGTCAGGGGGCTGATCGCACTGGGGTAGTCCAGAACAAATGTCGGGCGACAGGGATCGATCAAGCACTCGGCCTTGCGCTCAAAGAGTTCATTGACGAGCAACCAGGGATCCCGCGTCGCCGCGTTGGCGAGTCGATGCGCAACCGCCTCTGCGCGCACACGATTCGCGTCAAACATCGAGAACCCGAGTCCGCGCTCGAAGAGTTCCGCGAAGCGAACACGCACGAACGGAGTGCTGTAGTCGATGCGCAGTTCGCCCCACGGAAGCACAGGTCCAGCTTCAGGGCGCGGATGCCAACCCTTTGCAAGAGCTTCACTCGCGCAGTGATGAACAAGCGACTCGATCAATTCGAGCATCGTGCTGTAATCGCCAAACGCCTCATACGCCTCGAGCGCGGTGAACTCTGGGTTGTGGCTGCGATCAATTCCCTCATTTCGGAAATTCCGATTGATCTCGAAGACGCGCGGAAGTCCGCCCACAAGCAAGCGCTTGAGATAGAGCTCGGGGGCGACTCGCATGAACAGCGGCATCCCGAGGGCGTTGTGGGTCGTGACGAATGGTCGAGCTGCAGCGCCACCCGCAACGGGGTGCATCATCGGAGTCTCGACCTCCAGAAATCCGCGCAACTCCATGAAGCGTCGAATGGCGGTCACAATGTGCGACCGCGACTGAAACGTCTTGATCGTCTGCGGATTCGCGAACATATCGATGTATCGCTTCCGGTAGCGCAGTTCCGCATCTTCGAGTCCATGCCACTTCGACGGCGGCGGCTCAAGGCTTTTCGCTTGCATCGCCAAGTGTTCTGCCCAAAGGCATACTTCGCCCTTCTTGGTCCGACCGACTCTCCCCTGCGCAGAAATGATGTCGCCGTAGTCGAGAGACTTTGCGATCTCAAAATCAAGCGCCTCGAGCGCCGACTTCGAAACACTGATCTGGAGATCACCCGATGCATCTCGCAGCCCAATAAACAGGATTTTCCCCATGTCGCGGTGCTGTATGACGCGACCAGTGACAAGCGCGCTCGGTCGCAGATCCACCGTGACCGCCTGCGGATTTTCCTTCTTGACCAGAGCATCCGCGTCATGGGCATCCTGAGCAGAGGGGTCGAACAACGCGCGCGCTGCAGCGAGCGAGATGTGACCGTCGACTCGGTGTCCGAACGGCTCGACACCAAACTCCCCTCGAAGCCGCGCCAATTTGGCTCGGCGCGCTGCGATCAACTCTGACTCAGTTGCCTGCGGATGCGCGGGCGGTGTCTGCGGTACAGACCGCGACGGCTCTGCGCCACTCGATGAGGACTCTCCACTCTGCATCGTCGAATCATAAGCGACCACGCGCGAAGTCACGGCGCGGGTACAGTTGCGCCATGCACTTTGAGTCGCACCAGCCGGTCCTCGACGAACTTCAGGCGCGGATTTTTGCCATCCGCGACTCTCTTTAACTACCCAGACAAGGTTTCGCAGCGCGCACGTCTCGAGTCGCTCATGGGGGAAGTTGACTTTTGGAACGACCAGAAGCGCGCACAGAAGTCCATCTCCGAACTGAAGATCGTGCGAGCCCTCATCGACCCGCTCGAGGAACTGATGCGCGGGCGCGAAGATGCGGCAGTAGGGCTCGAACTCGCGCGTGACGCGAACGACAAGGAGATGCTCGCCGAGGTTGACGAGAGTCTCTTCGTGCTGCTCGAAAAGATGAAGCGCGTTGAGCTGCAGAGCCTGCTTTCAGAGCGGCACGACCATCGCCATTGCTTCTTTTCGATCCAGGCCGGAGTGGGTGGGACCGAAGCCAACGACTGGACCGCGATGCTTGAGCGGATGTACCTGTACTACTGGAACACGATGGGATTCAAGGTCGAGGAAATGAGTCGGACCTACGGGACCGAAACTGGAATCGCAGAAGTCTCATACGCAATCCGAGGTCCCTTCGCATTCGGCTATTGCTCCTGTGAATCGGGCTCGCATCGCCTCGCACGCGTCTCGCCGTTCAACGCCGAAGGGAAACGTCAGACCTCGTTTGCGACCGTCGATGTGACACCAGAATTCGAGGAAACCGAGATCGAGATTCCAGACCGCGATCTTGAAATCGTCGCGTTCGTCCGAGCGAGCGGACCAGGTGGACAGAATGTCAACAAGGTGGCGTCTGCGATCCGAGTGACGCACATCCCGACCGGCATTCAAGTCGTCGCGAACACCTTTCGCGATCAGTCGCAGAATCGAAAGCAGGCACTCGCGGTGCTCATGTCGAAACTCGAACAGATCGCGCAGGAAAAGCGTGACGCGGAGATTTCGCAAGCCAAGGGCGGCAAGGTGGAGCGCGGGTGGGGAACGCAGATCCGCTCGTATGTTTTCTATGACAATCGAGTGAAGGACCACCGCACGAATTACGAGGAGCCAAGTCCGCAAAATGTCCTCGACGGCCACCTCGAGGCATTCGTCGATGCAGAACTGAATCGCCGACGCCGCGAGCGCGAAGGCGTGCAGACCGCCTGAGTATTTCGAGGACGCAATGAACGCTCGAAGTCCACGAATCCACTTCATCGACTTTGGGCGCGCGGTCTGCAATAGCAGTGAGGCATTCCGCCGCGAGTGGCTCGTCACAAACGGCATTGGCGGGTACGCATCGGGCACGATCGGAGGCGTTCGCACCCGTCGCTACCACGGGAAACTTGTGGCGGCGACGAACCCACCCGCCGGACGGACCATGCTCCTTGCCGAGGCGCTTCCGACCGCGATCTACCGCGGCACGCACTATCCGCTCGGCGCAAACCAATGGAAAGATGGATCAATCTCTCCGCATGGGCATTTCTGGTTACAGCGCTTTCATGTTGATCGACTGATTCCCGTGTGGCGATGGTCTTTCTCGGATGCTTTGCTCGAACGTCGAGTCTTCATGATTCAGGGGGAGAACACGATCTGCGAGCATTGGACTCTCGTGCAGGGGTCGAGTCCGATTCAGTTGCAAATCGAAATCCTCGCAGATTGCAGGTGCCATCATCAACTCGGTCGGCTCGATGCCCAACCGCCTGCGCTCGAGCGCGCGTCGCGCGGCGTTCGACTTTCGTGGAACGGAACCAACCCCAGCGATCCGCGAGCACTCCAAGAACCCCAAGAACTCTTTGTCCAGTGCGACAAGTCCGTCCCCTCCCCGACCGGCGTTTGGTGGAAGGATTTTCTCCTGTCGCAAGAGAGAGCGCGCGGGTATGACTCGATCGACTGCCTCTGGCACGCAGCGAGTCTCGAAGTCGTACTGACACCTGGGACATCGACACTCTTCACAGCATCGACTGCGCTTCAGCCCTCGCGCGACGCTGATGCAACGCTCGCGAACGAACTCACACGCCTCGACGGACTGCTCGCGACGGCGAGAATTCCAGAGGGATTCCCCGTCATTCAACAATTGGTGCTCGCTGCCGACCAGTTCATCGTGGCACGAAAGCGCAAGGACCCCAAAGCGAGCCCAGGCGTTTCGATTATTGCGGGATATCCCTGGTTTGCAGATTGGGGGCGCGATGCGATGATCTCGCTGCCAGGACTGCTGTTGGCGACAGGGCGAGTCGACTTGGCGAAGACTCTGCTGGATACCTACGCGGAGCAACTTGATCGCGGGATGCTGCCGAATCGATTTCCCGAGCGGGTTGGCGACGAAATTGAGTACAACAGCGTCGATGCTCCACTGCTGATGATCATCGCAGCGGGACACACCTTCGCTGCCAGCAACGATCGCAAGTGGCTGCTTCAGATTTGGCCGAAGTTGCAATCGATTGTCACGGAGTTCACGAAGGGCACTCGCCACGGCATTGGCGTCGATCCCGCTGACGGACTGCTTCGAGCTGGAGAGGACGGAATCCAGTTGACATGGATGGACGCCAAGGTCGGCAGCCATGTGATCACCCCTCGGCAAGGAAAGCCGATCGAGATCAACGCCTTCTGGATCTATGCGCTCACGGCGATGGCGCAAATGGCGGAGTCCATCGGAGCGTCGGCCGATGATTACGTCAGTGCTGCCAAACGCGCGAGGGCATCGTTCGGCAAGTTTTGGAACCACGACGCATCGTGCTGCTTTGACGTCATCGACGGTCCGACTGGTTCGGATTGCTCAGTTCGACCGAACCAACTCTTCGCGTCAGCGGATTCTGGAAGCGGCACAATCCTCGATGCCGTCGGCGCTCCCCCGCTCCTCCCAGCTGGGCAATGCAAGGCCGTCATCGACCTGTGCATGTCGCGCCTCTGGACTCCGCAGGGTATTCGCACACTCGACCCGCGCGATAGCGCATACCACGCGACCTACTCTGGGGACACGCAGTCGCGCGACGGCGCGTACCACCAAGGCACCGCGTGGCCGTGGCTCTTTGCGGCGATGGTTCGCAGTCACAACCACGTCTACAAAGATCGCAAAGTGCTCGACGACTTTCTCTTCCCATTTTCGAATCACTTGCGCGAAGCGGGGCTCGGTTCGGTCAGTGAGGTCTTCAGCGGAGATCCTCCACACGAACCAGGAGGTTGCCCTGCGCAAGCTTGGAGCGTGGCTACGCTGCTCGAATTGCTGCGTTGGAGCGCTCCCAAGGAGAACCCCACGGAATCCAACACCGCCCCTGCCTGCGCCACTCCATCCAATCAACGATGACCGCCGAACAAACACGACTTGACGATCTTCACGCTGGACGAGCGGCGTGGCGGAGATTCGGACCCTTTCTCTCAGACCGCCAGTGGGGAACCGTTCGCGAGGACTACTCGCCTGATGGGTCGGCTTGGGAGTACTTCACGCACGACCAAGCGCGGAGTCGCGCCTATCGATGGGGCGAAGATGGCATCGCAGGTTTCTGCGACAACGAGCAACTCCTCTGTCTCTCGTTGGCGCTCTGGAACGGACAGGATTCGATCCTGAAAGAGCGTTACTTCGGGTTGACGAATTCACAGGGCAACCACGGCGAGGACGTGAAGGAGTGTTACTGGTTCTTGGACGCAGTGCCGAGTGGCGCGTGGCAACGGATGCTCTACAAGTACCCACAGCGATCCTTTCCCTACGACGAACTGGTTCGGGTGAACGCATCGCGCAGCACACTCGAGCGCGAGTTTGAACTTCTCGACACTGGGATCTTCGATGATGACCGTTACTTCGATGTTGTTGTCGACTACGCGAAGGCCGGAGTCTGCGACATCTTGATGCGGGTCGAAGTCTTCAATCGGGGACCAGAACCCGCGACAATCCACATCCTCCCGACTGCGCTCTTTCGAAACACGTGGTCTTGGACTGCGGGCGCAGACCGTCCCACGATGTCCGCGGATGGATCACGCATCAGCATCCGGCACTCTCAACTGCCGCAGATGACTTTGCAATTCGATGGGAGCCCCGAACTTCTTTTCTGCGAGAACGAGACCAATGTCGAGCGACTCTCCGGACAACCACGCGACAGTCGTTCCTTCAAAGATGGAATTCAAGATGCGGTCGTCGATGGCGCAGCAAGTCATGTCAATGCGACCAAGACGGGGACGAAAATGTCCGCGCACTACACCGTCGAGATTCCAGCGGGAAAGTCGCATGTCATCCGAGCGCGCCTGAGCGATGCGCTGCCGAAGGACGCCTTTGCCGACTTCGATTCATGCATGACCACGCGGAAATCGGAAGCCGACGAGTTCTACGCCTCCAAGCAACAAAATGTTTCCGATCCCGATCTTCGCAAGGTTCAGAGGCAGGCATGGGCGGGGCTGCTTTGGAATCAGCAGACCTACATCTATGACGTCCGCACATGGCTTTCAGGTGATTCGGCGATGCCTCCCCCACCAGAGTCGAGAAAGTCTGGGCGCAACGCGGACTGGCAGCACTTCGATAATCAGTTCGTCTATTGCATGCCTGATTCGTGGGAGTATCCCTGGTTCGCATCGTGGGATCTCGCATTCCACTGCGTCGCGCTCGCTGACATCGACGCCGAGGAGGCAAAGTCTCAGCTCTCGCACTTGATGATTGATCGGTCGATGCACCCCAACGGACAGATCCCCGCATACGAGTGGGCATTCGGCGACGTCAATCCCCCCGTGCACGCTTGGGCAGCACTTCGGATCTACGAGGTGGATCTCGCGCGCACCGGCAAGAGCGATGATGAGTTCCTTCGCAAAGTCTTCCATCGATTGCTCCTCAATTTCACTTGGTGGGTCAATCGCAAGGACTCGGATGGACACAATCTCTTCGCGGGTGGGTTCCTTGGGCTCGACAATGTCGGAGTCTTTGATCGAAGCGCAAAGCTTCCGGCTGGAGCCCAACTTCAGCAAGCCGATGGCACTGCGTGGATGGGAATGTTTGCGCTCAACATGCTGCGCATCGCGATCGAGTTGTCGGCGCGCGACCCGGTCTACCAGGACATGGCGTCGAAGTTCTTTGAACACTTCCTCGCGATCGCATCGGCAATGGCCGACTTCGCAGGCACTGGGAAGGGCCTCTGGGACGACACAGACAAGTTCTACTACGACCAACTTCGCATGCCGTCCGGCGAGACGATGCCGATGCGAATCCAATCGATTGTCGGACTCCTGCCGCTTACGGCGGTGCAGGTCATGGACTCTCAGCAACTGGATCGACTTCCACTTTTCAAGAGGCGACTCGAACGGGTCTTCAAGACTCGGCCAGATCTCGCCAACCTTGTCTCCCACTGGAACCAGGGGCGGGGAGGCGATCAGCGGCTCTTTTCGCTGCTGCGTGGACATCGGATGAAGTGCCTCCTGAAACGAATGCTCGACGAGGGACAATTCCTGTCAGAATTCGGTGTGCGCTCGATGTCGCGCGCGCTCGAAAAAGATCCGTACGTCTTCTGGCACGATGGGCAGGGGCTTTCAGTTCGGTACACGCCAGGCGAAGGATCAACGGATGCATTCGGTGGAAACAGCAACTGGCGAGGGCCAATCTGGTTCCCAGTGAACTACCTCCTCATTGAAAGTCTTCTGCGATTCCATCAGTACTACGGCGATGATTTCAAAATCGAATGTCCAGTCGGATCAAACCGACTCGTGACGCTTGCCGATGCTGCACAAGAAGTTGCCTCGAGACTCATTGCGCTCTTTCGACAGAACGAACGCGGCGAACGACCTTCGCTGGGAGATCACCAAAAGATGCAGGCGGATCCGCACTTCAAAGACCATGTGCTCTTCCATGAGTACTTCGACGGCAACACCGGTCGCGGATGCGGCGCGTCGCACCAAACCGGATGGACCGCGCTTGTGGCGCACTTGATCTCGCAGTTCGGTTCGCTCCCGCAGCAGGCGACGACTCCTGCCGATCAACCGACATCGAAAGCAACAGTGAAGTGATTCATCAGGTGCGCACAATCTCACTCCTTGCAGCGGGCGCGACGCTCGTCACTGGGCTCGCGTTCTTGGCAGCGGCAGGCGCCGATCGACTGCCCGCCGGCATTGAGACTCGCACCGTCGCAATTCTCACGGGTTCATTGCTGCTCTTGAGCGCGCTCATCGTGCTCCTTCCTGTCTGGCGCTGGTGGAGGCTGGTCGCGCGGACGCTCGCCGTGATTCTTCTCGCGGCCACATGCGCAGGGCTTTCCCTCCCGAGCGGCCCCACGAGCACGGGGCTGATGGCTGCACTCGCGCTCATCGCGCTCGCGTCCCTCGCGACAACACTTCCCGCGACGGCTGGGCGGTGGCCTGCAGCGCTCTCTTCGAGTGCGGTGATCGGCTTGACGCTTTACGCAACACTTGCGCCGGACGCTCCGCTTTTTTTGGTGCGCACTGCGGATCGATTTGCGGCGATCGAACAGTTTCCGGCCATTGCGCTTGCGGCGGCAGCATTCGCACTTCTCGGCGCTGCATGGGTCGAAGCTCCCGAGCGAAGCCTGAAGCTTCCTCGATGGATCGGGCTCGCTTTGACGGTGATCTTTTGTGCGCTCTCATTCGCAGGATGGCATCAACTCGTCAATGCAGACCGCGCCAACATTGCCAGTCAATCCAAGGCAGGTGAGGAGGCGATCAGTTTCATCCTGAAGGGACGACTCGATCGAATCGTCAAACTCTTCAATCAACTTGGAGACTCCTCGAACGCGCCGATCGGTCCCGACGGAGCAGTCGTTGCGCAAACTGCCACGGACCTGATTCACTCGAGCCCAGAGGTGATCGCTGTCGAATGGGTGGTGGCGGATGGTTCGAATGCATGGGCGGCGACGTCGCCAGGACTCGAGCACCCCGGAAAGGACGGCATCGCGCCAAAGGCGCTTCGAACTCAAGTGATTGAAGCAGCACGCGCATCAGACCAGTTGGCGATCGCAGGACCTATCGATGCCGGTGGCAAGCGAGCGATCATCTTGCTCTCCGCTCCACCAGAGGCGGGCGGAGCATTTGTCGCGCTCGTGAGCATCGGAGAGTCGATGACCTCCCTCGCGCCCGCGTTCAAGTCGTTCTACGAGGCCGAGGTCTACTTCAACAAGGAATTGATCTACGAACTGGGTGGACTGGTGGGACCGAACATCGGCGGTGAGGGCGAAACTGTCGACATCGGCGATCAGCAACTCGCGATCAAACTCAGACCAAGTCTGATCGGAAGTTCGCAGCCCCTCGCGACGATTCCCGCCGTGCTGCTCGCGGCGATGCTGGCTGCGTCATTCTTGCTTGGGCTCACGATGTATTTCGCTCAGACCTCGGCGCACCGCGCCAACCTTTCGTCGCGAGCGCGCAGCCAACTCGAACAACTCATCGACGGGGCGAGGCAGGTTGCAGTGGTTGCCACAGATCGCGCGGGCATCATTACGGTCTTCAACCATGGGGCCGAACGGTTGTCTGGTTTCCGTGCCGACCAAGTCATTCGCAAGCAGGATGCATCGTGCCTCTTCGATCCAGAGGAACTGATGGCAGTCTCTCCAGGAAGCGCATCGGACACCTCGCATGACACGCCGCACGGCAAGTTTGACGCACTCGCCACGCTTGCGAACGACCAGCGCGCGCACGAGCAGGACTGGACGTGGAAGCGTCCTGATGGAGGTCAGCGACGCGTGAATCTCGCAGCCAACCAGTGGCGCGAGGCGACCGGCGAACTCGTCGGATACCTCTTCGTTGCCGTCGATGTCACCGAACGCGAAGCTGCGATGCGTGCGCTCGATCATGCTCGAAAGATCGCTGACCGAGCCAACAACATGAAGAGTTCGTTCCTCGCCAATGTGAGCCACGAGATCCGAACGCCCATGACGGCGATCCTCGGGTGCGCCGACCTGCTCCTGGATGCACAAACCACGTCAACGGAACGCATCGACTTCACGCAGACGATTCGCAAGAACGGCGAGCACCTCCTCGGAATCCTCAATGACATTCTCGACATCTCCAAGATCGAGGCCGGACGACTCAAGATCGAGATGATCGAAGTTCGACTGACTGAAATCGTCGACGAAGTCATCGATCTCATGCAGGTTCGGGCGCGAGATCGCGCCGTCGCGCTCACCGTGGTTCGCGACGGGCCAGAGATCGAGCGACTCATCCGCACCGATCCGCTGCGCATTAGGCAGATCCTCATCAACCTGATTGGCAACGCGATCAAGTTCACCGAACGCGGGAGCGTGACCGTCTTCGTCCGGGCGAACCCTGACGGCGACAGGCTCTGTGCAGAAGTCGAGGTGAAGGACACGGGAATTGGGCTGTCGCCAGAGCAAATCAAGGTTCTCTTTCAGAATTTCGAGCAGGGTGATTCGAGCACGGCACGGCGATTTGGCGGAACTGGTCTCGGACTTGCCATCTCGCAGCGGCTCGCGCGGATGCTCGACGGAACAATTGAAGTTCAATCCACGGTTGGCGAGGGAAGTTCGTTCACCTTTGCATTCAACGCACCGCTGTCAGCGAATTTCGTCGAGGCCTCGCCGAGCGCGAACACACCGGCTCCCCCACTGGTCCGCCTCGATCATCGACGAGTGCTTCTCGTCGACGACAGCCATGACAATCAGCGCCTCGTCTCGACGATTTTGCGGCGTGCAGGCGCGGAGGTTGAAGTGGCTGCTGACGGTCGCAAAGCACTCGACGCAGTTGCGTTAAGCGCATCCAAGCGCGAGTTCGATGTTATTTTGCTCGACATGCAGATGCCGGAACTCGATGGGTATGCGACTGCGCGGGAACTCCGCTCGAGCGGTTACCGCGGGCGCATCATCGCACTCACTGGGAATGCGGCTGAAGATGACCGCGGTCGTTGCCTCGACGCGGGATGTGACGAGTACTCGGTCAAGCCAATCGACCGAGCGAGGCTGCTCTCGCTTTGCGCCGCGTCACCGCTCGCCGATGGCTGAATTCGCTACGATCCCAATCCCCCTGGTGGGGTGGCAGAGTGGTCGAACGCGCCTGACTTGAAATCCGGTATGCCTTCACCGGCATCGTGGGTTCGAATCCCACCCCCACCGCTTTTGGTTTTGCATCGCACGGTTGTCTCGGTTCAGATTTCCCGACTCAAAGCGCTTCCGTGCGACTCGCGCGCGTCGGCACCGCGTGATTGAGGCCAAGCCTTCGGTGAGATTTTCCACGCTGATTTCAGCGCACAGGCATCGTCTTCGGTCGATCCGTTGCGAAGGGCGACGCCGGAAATCCAGCCGCGTTGACCAAGTTTGCGCGCGTCGGATTGCTGCTCCAGGCATATCGAACTGCAACTGGTGCGGCGACCTGCGAACTCGAGACGACGAGCGTTGATCCCTCCATCTTTGCATCGCCCCAGCAAAACTTCCCGTCGTTGCCAGCGATTGCAAAGCCGCCGACGGACGCGCCGCGCGCTCCCGCGAGTCCCTCCGCATGGTCGAATGAAAGCACCACCGTCGACCCGCGCACTTCGCTCGATCTGTACAGCGGTCCGCACCACTCGCCGCCCTTTCCATAGACCTGCGAGAGCGCCCACGCTGCCAGTCGGTCTGCGACTGCCGCCTTGTTTCGCGGATGAATGTCGTCTGCATCGCCGACATCAATCGCCACCGCCATGCCGCAGTTGGGAACAACCTGCGCGGTGTTCAGTTGCGCGTCGCGCAGATCCGACCAAACCCCCTCGACCGGATTGTCGCTCGCGGCACGAAAGCCTGCGAGTTGGACAATGCCAAACGGGAAGTCGCCCTCGCCCCACTTCGCGCGCCAGGACTGAATCATCAACGGGAGAAGTTCGCGGTACTGCGCTGCACGATCAGCGTTGGATTCGCCCTGATACCAGAGCGCGCCGCGGATCGAGTAGGGAACGACAGGAGCCATCATCGCGTTCCACATCGACCCAAACGAAGTCCACTGTGCAAGCGGATGCGTCGGTGCCGCAGGCGCGGTCGCAGGCGGCGACGAGGACTGGGTCCCCTCCAACTGCGCTGGCGCTTGGGCTTCGAAGGCCGCACCCGCACTTTGCTGCTGCGCGACCGTTGCAGCAAACATCGGGTGCTTCTGCGCGAGATCGGCTGGCGTCCACGGCTCTGCGGGCGATCCGCCCCAGTTGATCGAGAGGATTCCGATGGGCACACCGAGAGACGATCCCACTTTCGCAGCGAAGAAACTTCCAATCGCGGTGAAGCCCATCGTGGTCTGCGGATCCGCAACGGCCCACTGTGCGAGTTGGTCGCCCTGTGGATGCGCAGCCATCTCGTGTGGAGCCCGAAAGCAACGGACTGTCGATGGCAGACTCTGCGCGAGCGCATCTCGTCCATCGCTGCCGCCGACGGCCCACTCCATGTTTGACTGGCCACCGCACAACCAAACTTCGCCGACGAGCACGTCGCGTCGCTCGATCGACTCGCCCGCGCAAGTCACCCGCAAGACCAATGGATCGCTCGTCGCGGTCATGGACGCAAGTCGAACGCTGAATCGACCAGCGGGATCGGCCGTTGCCGTCGCGCCCACCACGCAAGTCCCCTTCGCATCGATGGCTTCGACCCGCACTGGCTGGTTCGCAGCGGCGGACCCCCAAACCGCGACAGGCATGTCGCGCTGGAGAACCATGTGGTCGGAAAAAACAGAGGGAAGCGAAATGTCGGCGCTCGCGGAGCACGAAAGCGCAAGCGCCACGATCAGCGTGGTGTTTCTCACCGCAGTGTTGTACTCGCAGGGCGCCTTGCCCGTCCCGTTGAAAGTGTTATGATCGCGCGCCCGACAACGCGAGTTGATCGGGTGCATCGTTTGCGGGTGTAGCTCAGTGGTAGAGCGCAACCTTGCCAAGGTTGATGTCGAGGGTTCGAGTCCCTTCACCCGCTTTGAATTGTGATGGAGCGGCGCCCACGGGCGCCCCGTCATATTGTTTCACTTCTGTGCGAGATCTATGAAGAATGCGTATTCCAACGCGATCTGCTTCAGCCGTTCGAAGCGACCCGAGTTCCCGCCGTGGCCGGCATCCATGTTGATGCGAAAGATGAACGGATTCACGTCGGTTCTCATCGCACGCAACTTGGCGACATACTTCGCGGGCTCAAAGTATTGCACTTGGGAGTCCCACAGTCCGGTGGTCACGATCATCGCGGGATAGGGCTTGTGGGCGATGTTGTCGTATGGCGAATACGACCCGATGCAGGCGTACGCAGCTGCTTCGCGGGGATCCCCCCACTGCGTCCACTCGTTGGTCGTCAGCGGAATCGTCTCGTCGAGCATCGTCGTCAACGCATCGACAAATGGAACGTGCAGCCCGATCGCGCGGTACTTGTCCCCCGCTTGATTGGCGATTGCACCCATCAGCAGTCCGCCAGCGGAACCGCCCGTAGCGAAAATCTTGTGCGATGCGCCAAACTTCTGCGCGACGAGATAGTCCGTGACATCGATGAAATCATTGAATGTGTTCTGCTTGTGTGTCAGCCGACCGTCCTCGTACCAGTCTTGACCGAGATCGGCGCCACCGCGAATGTGCGCTTGAGCCAGCAGGAATCCGCGGTCCATCAGCGAGACTTGGTTCGAACTGAATTCGGCGTCGGTCGAGATGCCGTACGCACCGTAGCCCTCGAGATAGACGGGTGCCGTTCCATCCTTCGCGTAGCGATCCTTTCGCCACGCGAGCGAAATGGGAACGCGTTTGCCATCGCGCGATGGTGCCCACGCGCGCGCAGTGTCGTACTGCGCGCTGTCATACCCGATGACAGGTTGCACCTTGCGGACGGTTCGCGCGCCGGTAGCGAAGTCCACGTCCATGATCGTTCGCGGCGTGATCATCGACGTGTACTGCACGCGCACGCTCTTCAGCAGTGGATCTGAGTTGGCTCCAAGCGACATCGAAAAAGCAGTCTCGCTCGACGCGACTTCGAACGCGGTCGCGCACGCTGGCTTTGCTCCCCACGGAATCACACGAACGACGGAGTTTGCTGCGGCGCGCTCTGCAACGGCGATCGCTCCCACAAAGAGTGCGAATTGGTCGAGCGAAGTCTCGGGACGGTCAGGGATGATGACTGTCCACTTCGCGCGGTCGCTTGCAGCACCACGGGGTGCCTCGACCAACTTGAAGTTGCGGGCGCCTTCATTGGTGCGGATCACCCACCGACCGTCGAGGTGATCGACATAGTTGCGCACGCCAGGTGTGCGGGGCAGCAACACGGCTGGAGATTCCATCGGGCGATGGGCCGGAATCACCCGAAGCTCGGTGGTGTCAAAGCCCTCCATCGAGATGATGATCATCTCGCGTGATGAACTCGTTGCAACGCTCGTGGAAAGCGTCAAGTCAGGTTCGTTGTAAACGAGCACGTCGCTCGCGATTGGTGTTCCCAGTTCGTGTCGGTAGACCGGACCGGTTTGCAGCAAGACCGGGTCTTGTTGAATGTAGAAAACTGTCTTGTTGTCAAGCGACCACGCGACGCTCTCAAGGACGCCCGGGATCGTGTCTGGCAACACCTCGCCCGTGCGGAGGTTCTTGAATCGAAGCGTGCTGATGCGACGGCCGGTCACGTCATCCGTCCATGCGAGCCATTGGTTGTCAGGGCTCACATCGACAGAGCCGATCGAAAAGAATGGCTTCCCCTTGGCGAGCGCTGGTCCATCGAGCATGGTTTCGACGACAGAATTTGGTGACGGTCCGTCCG
The DNA here is from genome assembly GCA_964356445.1 of uncultured Singulisphaera sp. Taxonomy (GTDB): domain Bacteria; phylum Planctomycetota; class Phycisphaerae; order Phycisphaerales; family SM1A02; genus F1-60-MAGs104. The sequence continues at coordinate 14,078 of CAYHHO010000081.1, forward strand.
GACTTCCTGCTTGTCGCAAGTACAGCGGATATTCGGCACCCGCAGCAAACCGAGTCGAGTACCAGTACCCCATGTCGAACGAA
>CAYHHO010000082.1:0-13809 GCA_964356445.1 uncultured Singulisphaera sp.
CGAAGTAATTCGTTGAGCTAAGCGGTACTAACGGTCGAGTGCTTGGCCTTGTCTACCAGTTTCCGGCGATCCATCTGAGTTCCAAACCTAAAGTTTGGAATTCGGACTGAGTTCAAGACCTAAAGTCTTGAATCTTGGTGAAAGCGGACTGGAACAATGCAGACCAGCACGCTGTTTGAATACAGCACTTTGGGTTGCTCTATGACAACTTTGGCAACATTGTCTCAAGCACCTCGAGAGAATCGAAACTCAAAAACATTTTGATTGACTTGAGTGGCATCGCGAAAGCGACACGCCACCATGCGACATCATTCCTCGTCTTACTCCTTGAGGGTCCGAAAGGATGTTCAAGGACTTGTCGGTGACGATAAGCGAAAGGAAACACCTGTTCCCATCCCGAACACAGAAGTGAAATTTTCGCTGCCGATGATACTGCTCAGCGGGAAAGTAGGTCATCGCCGACTTCATGAGCCCCATTCGGGTAACCGAGTGGGGCTCTTTTTTTATCCCGTCTTTCGTATTGCCCGATTTTGAAAGGGCTCGGTTGGGAAAGGTCTCGGTTGGATTGGTTTCGACGCTGGATTCGCGATGGAAGACGCGATTCCGGCCTATTTGCTATCTTCCCGCGCGTATCTGTATCATTCTGACATCGCACCAAGACCGGGGTAGTCGAAAGGTTCCCTTGTTTAAAGTTTATGTCGGCAATTTGGAGAATGGCGTCACGCTCGAGCAGTTGAAGGTGTTGTTCAAACCCTTCGAGGACCTCGAAGATCTCGTCCTCGTGATGGATCCTGAAACCGGCGAGAGCCGATGCTTTGCAATCGCGATGTTTCGCGACCCGATGCGCGGGCAACTCGTCATTGAAACTCTTCAAGGCAAAATCTTGAACGGGCGACCGCTTGTCATGAACGAAGCTCAGAAGAAGGGCAAGGGTGCTCCGAAGCCAACGGGTCCGATGCGCGGTGGTCGTGGGATGGGCGGCGGATCGAGTGGATTCAGTCGCAGTGGCGGTCCGACGCAGAGCGGCGGAGCGCCGCGGTTTCCAGCGCGTCCGCCTTCTGGAAGACCATCGAACAGACCGTTTAGTCGAGGCAACGCACGCAGAGACGGTGGATCGAGCGGATTCTCGCGCGGTCCGGGAGCGGGCGAGAGTGGCGCAAGTCGCCCCGCAGGTTCCGCAGGATTCTCGCGTCCTCCTTCAGAGCGTTTTGGTTCTTCTGGCACGCCTCCGATTCGACCTCCGGCTTCGTCGCTCGGCATGACGCCCGCCGCAGGATCAACGCCTGGGGTGCCTCCTGCGGTACCGCAGCGATCGCCAACGCCGAAGCCCCCAGTCGTCCGTCGATCGGATACTCCTGCGAGCGCACCGGATGCGGCAGATCCGAAGGCTGCGAAGGGGAAGAGCGACTCCCCGCGTGGAGGATGATCTTGGGCAGGATCGTGAGCCCGCTGGGGAATTTCGGTGGATGATCCATTTGAAGTGATCGGCTTGTCGAGAGCGTTCGCGATCCAAGTTGGAGATGTTGTGTGCGCGCAAGTTCGCGCGTTGGCGAAGTGTCACCCAGATCGACATCCGGAAGGGATCGCGCGCGAGGCTGCTGTCGCGCAGAGTGCACGAATCAATGAGGCGGCAGCAGCGTTGATCAATCCACTTCGCCGTGCGGAAGTACTGATTCAACTTGGCGACCCAACTGGTGTCTCCGTGTCGCTTTCGCGCGAGGAACTCGCAGCTCTGTTGGAGTGGAGAGAAGCCATGGAATGCATGGGCGGCGCCGCGACCGAGGAAAACATCAAGCAAGTCGAGCGCCTGCAGATCGAGAGTGACGGGGCCTTCATGCGATTGGCCGAAGCATTCGCGGCTCCAGTTGTTGATTGGTCCAGCGCTCGCCGTGCGCTTGCGTACGCGCGAGCCGTGGCAAGGATCGTTGATGAAGTGACCAAGCACTCCAGGCGACAAGCGGGAGGAATCGCCTGATGTCGATCGGGATGGAGTCGATGATGCTGCTCCTGCCAGTGCTCCTGTGCATGAGTGCGATCTGCTCTGCATCAGAGACGGTGTTCTTCGGGCTCACCGCGGATGAGAGATGGCGGCTGCAACGGGATCGGCCAAGAGCAGCAGCGATAGTCGAAAGGTTGCTCGCGCAGCCGCGCGGACTTCTCTTGACTCTGTTGATGGCCAACATGGCGGTCAATTCGATGTACTTCGCGATTGCGACAGCCTCGCTGGCGGGCACCGAACTCTCCGTCCTTGCGCGCCTCCTCATCGGCATCTCGGAAGTGATTGGATTGATCGTGCTTGGAGAGGCGATTCCGAAGATGGTCGGCAATTCGCTGAGGTTCACCGCAGCTCCGCTCTTGGCGCGACCGGCGCTCGTCCTCTATCGAATCGTGACTCCAGTCCGTGCCTTTGTTGAGTGCACGGTCTTCATTCCGCTGCACCGACTGACAGCGTCATCCGTTCCAAAATCTGGTCCGTCATCAGCAGAACTTCGTGAGTTTGTTGCAGCCGCGCGCGTGCAAGGGGATATCACGGCCGAGGAGGAGGGGCTCCTCGCCCGACTGCTCATCTTGCGCCGTGCACGGGTTCGAGATGTCATGACCCATCGAACGGAGATGGCATCGCTCCAGCGACGAGCATCACGCAGCGAAGTTGTACGTCTCGCGCTCGCGAGCCGACTGAAACGCCTGCCTGTCGTCGAGGGAGGGCATGATCGAATCGTCGGGATCCTTGATGTTCGCAAGTATCTGCTTGATCCTCGGGGTGCAGACACGCCGCTTGAGTTCTACATGCAGCCTCCGATCTTCGTTCCCGAGATCGCCCTCCTCGAACAACTCTTCGAACTCTTTCGAGTGCAGAAGGCGAGTCTCGCAATCGTCGTCGACGAGTTCGGTGGGACGGCCGGCATCGTCGCGCTTGAGGACGCCATCGAAGAGATTGTCGGAGACATCGTGGCGCAGGATGAAGTGACGCCACTCGCACCTCAGACCAATGCGGATGGTTCATCGCGCGTAGACGGCAGGATGTCGGCACGTTCTTTCTGCGCGCATTTCAAGCAGCCACTTCATCTCACGCGCGCGTCGACCGTTGGCGGTATCGCGCTCGAGGTGCTTGGGGATCTTCCGAAAGTCGGGCAGTGCTGCAAGTTCGGCACGCTTCAACTCTGCGTCGAAGCATTGGACCGCGGAAGAGCGAGGACCTTGGTTGTTCGAGATTTCGACACGTCAGGCGGAATGGATCGAGAGGGGGTCCGCTCATGATGTTTGAGATTCTCTTGGGTTTGTGCGCTCTGCTGATCTGCGGACTCTTCGCTGGGATGGAGACGGGCATTTACACGCTCAACCGTGTCAGACTCGCTGCGCGGGCGGCGCAGCAGTCGCGCAGCGCCAAGCGCGTCAGGAAGGAATTGCAGCATCCCAATCGGCTGCTCGCCACACTGCTCGTGGGGATGAACCTTGCGCACGCAGGATTGAGTGCGGCGACAACGGCCGTGATCGACCGGGTCTCTTCGGATCCATTCCAAATCGCCGTGCTCAACAGCGCCATTGTGTTGCCCTTGGTGTTTCTCTTTGGAGACGCGATTCCGAAGGAACTCTTTCGCGTGTTTACGAATTCATGGACCTACGGGTGCTCGTGGGTCCTCGTCGTGCTCCGTGTGATTTTGACGTGGACGGGGCTTGTCCCGATCGTCCGGTTTCTTGGAGACACGGTCGCGTATTCGCTCGGATTTCGCGCGGATCAAGAGGCTTCCATTCGCCAGCGCATCGTGCAGTCGCTTCGGGACGGGGTCGAGGCCGATCTCATCAAGACCGTCCACCTCGAAATGGCTGATCGTGTGTTCGGTCTCGCGCAGCGATCGGTCGCGGAATGCACCGTGCCTTGGTCGCGCGTCGCGACGCTCGCGGCAGATGCAGCAGAGGCTGCGCGGGTTGCGCGTTTCAAGCAATCGACCTTCAGCCGCATGCCGATCACCGCACAAGAGGGCGGGAGGGAGGTTGTGGTCGGGGTTGTCTCGGTGCTCGACGCGCTGCTGCAGCCATCCTCTGAATTGGCGGCGATCGCGCAGGAACCGTTGTTCATCGAACCTGCGACGTTGGTAATGGAAGCCGCGCGGCGACTGCGCGCGGCACGACGAACGATGGCAATCGTCGCGGATGGACCCAATTCTCCACCGATTGGGATCATTACGCTCAAGGATGTCGTCGAACCGATTTTTGGATCAACCCCCGAGTGGTGAATCGCGACCTTCTTCTGCGGCGACAGAGGCGTTCGCTATACTCGTTCCCCCGTTGCGCCAGTAGCTCAGCTGGCTAGAGCACACCCCTGATAAGGGTGAGGTCGAAGGTTCGAGTCCTTTCTGGCGCATTGATCGCGGCGGATTCTCCACACGAGAATTCGCCGCTTTTCATTGGGGCGCGCGATGCATGGGTGCATCGGTGCGCGGGGGCACGGGCGTGCGGGCGTGCGGGGCCGAGATCGCATCGCTATCATCCTCGCCCTTCCATCCGCACCCCATTTGGAGTTACCTCACATCATGCGTCGCGCGAAGATCTCAATCATCGGAGCTGGGAATGTCGGTTCAACCTGTGCACACTGGGCCGCTGCAAAGGAACTTGGTGACATTGTTCTTCTCGACATCCCCGACCGCGCAGGTGTCGCCAAGGGCAAGGCGCTCGACTTGGCGTGCTGCGGTCCCATCGAGGAATTCGATTCGAAAGTGATCGGCACCTCGGACTACGCAGACACGGCGGGGAGTGATGTCGTCGTCGTCACGGCAGGTATTCCGCGCAAGCCAGGGATGAGCCGCGATGACTTGATCGCCACGAATGTGAAGATCGTGAAGGACGTCGCGGAGAAGGTTGCCCAGTACTCGCCCAACGCAATCATGATCGTTGTCAGCAATCCGCTCGATGCGATGGTCTACACGGCATGGAAGGCATCGAAGTTCCCGACCAACCGAATCCTCGGACAGGCGGGCTGTCTCGATGTTGCACGGTTTCGGGCATTCATTGCGATGGAACTTGGCTGCTCGGTCGAAGACATCCAGGCATTGCTGCTCGGTGGTCATGGCGACGACATGGTTCCGCTCTCCCGATTCACAAGCGTGCATGGGATTCCACTCGACATGCTGCTTCCCGCAGACAAGATCGCAGCATGCACGCAGCGGGCGAAGGTCGGCGGCGGCGAGATTGTTCAGTTGATGGGGACGAGCGCATACTTCGCGCCCGCGTCGGGCACGATTCAGATGGTGGAAGCGATCATCAAGGACAAGAAACGGATCCTGCCCTGCGCGGCCTACTGCGAAGACGCGCTTGGTGTCGCCCCCGGAGCGAAGGGTGCGGGATATTTCATCGGCGTACCCTGCGTCCTCGGTAGCAACGGCATGGAGCGCGTCGTCGAGATCAAGTTCAATGCAGACGAGCGAAAACTCTTCGATGAATCAGTGCAGCATGTGAAGGATCTCGTTGACATTGTTCGAAAGACATTCCCCGAATTGGCGTAATAGCGGCGAACCTGCCCGCGTTGGAGGATTCCAGCATGAATAACGATCGATCATCTCTGCTTCGAAGCGCAGGCGGACCTTGGAGTTTGGGATCGGGCGGCGCTGGCGGTGGAAAGCAAGGCGGTTCGACACCGAGCGGCGCTGGAGGTGGTCAGCAGGCGGGTGCTTCAGGCAGTCCCGCTGCTGGGCAGTCATCCCAACAGACCGCGCAGATTCAACTGACCCGCCACGAGAAGCGGACATTCACGGCGCAAACGGTCCAATTGGCAGGAAACGCCTTCGTGGACTGCACGTTTGATTCCTGCACCCTTGTCCTGACGAACGCGCCATTCGTGTTCTCTGGCAAGTGCCTCGTCCAGCGGTGCAACTGGCGCATCGAGTATGACCTCCTGTGGGGGGCACCTGCGATGCGTGCGCAACTTCGGCAGATCCTCGATTCGATGGACTCGACCGCCGAACCAACGCCGCACGGGTAAGGCAGGGGTATTCCTCAATTCATTGGGGGCATTCTGCCGATTCGAAGATGTGCGCGTATCGCTACCGCTCTTCAATCCAGACCCAGGCTGGCTGTTTTTGGTCGCCGGGATTGCACTGATCGTCTGTGCAGCAGTCATCCCAGAAGCGGAGAAGGTCCATGTGATGCGCACGCAGTTGCAAACCATTCGGTTTGGTCAGCAGCACAACTTCGCGCGAATGGCGGCCTGCTCGAAATTTCTGGACGATCTCAAAGCTGGTGACCAGGGTCTCGTTCGCAGGCTTGCTGCGAGCCAGTTGAACCTGATGCCACGAGGTGAAACGGCACTCCTGATTGCCACGAGCATCGACTCAACTCCAAGCGACTGGATCGAGGCGAGCGTCACGCCGCCCATCTACGACGCGGATCCATACCCAGACACACTCCTTTCGCGGTGGACACTTGGTCCGCAGCGACTCTGGGTTATCGCAGCGGGAGCCTTCTCGGTCTTTCTCGGGCTCATTTTCGGACCCGTTGCACAGACACAAGAAAAACCGATCTAGTTTCAGGGGATTTCGCGCTGCGATCTAGGTTTGGGGGCTCCCCAATGCCGCGCCCCGTCGACGAGTTGAATGATGCCACTCTGCGTGCAGCGGAGGCGCTCGATCGGGCGCCGCGCGCGTGGCGCACTGCTGCGATGTTTGTCGGTGGGCTCGAGGCGCTCGTGCGGGAAGCGGGGGTGGGAGAGCGGCACATTGAATCGCTCCTCGAGCGTGTAGAGCCCGGCGCTGGTCGGATGGCAGGGAAGCTCCTCGAGCGGTTGGCTTGCAGCGATCCACAGGCGCAGCGAAGGATGATGGACCCACTTCGAGTTGGGCTCGTGCTCCGTGGAGATGCGGACTATCCGCCGATGCTGACGGCCACGATCGACCCTCCAATTGCCCTGTGGATTCGAGGGGATTTTCTGCCAAATGATGCGTGGAGCGTCGCGGTGGTTGGAGCACGCAGGGCAACCGCATATGGGATCGAACAGGCTGGACGATTCGCGGGCGCACTTGCGACGAGCGAAGTGACCGTCATCTCTGGCGCGGCGCGCGGCGTGGACGCGGAGGCTCACCGCGGCGCACTGCGAGCCGAGGGACGAACGATTGCGGTGGTTGGTGGGGGACTCGCGGATCCATACCCTCCAGAGCACATTGAACTGCTCGACGAAATCGTTGGAATGGGGGGAGCGGTCGTCAGCGAGTGCCCGATGCAAGCGCTCGCTACCCCCGATCGCTTTCCCAGCCGGAATCGAATCATCGCAGGACTGAGTTTGGGGACTCTGGTCATCGAAGCTGCAACGAGGTCTGGCGCAATCATCACTGCAAACATTGCGTGCGATATCAATCGCGTGTGCATGGCATTGCCTGGACAAGTCAGCTCGGGTCGGAGCGCTGGATGCCACAAACTGATTCAGTCGATGCAGGCAGTGCTGGTTGAGACCCCCGACGACGTCTTGACCCACTTGGTAGCTCATGCGACCACGATTCAAGGAGCCCACTTGCTCGACCTTGCTGGATTTGCTCCGCCGCGCGCGCGCGCGTGACCGGATCATGGTTCGAACTGAAGGCACACAGCGTGCTGCGCGCGGAATGCAACCCCCAGGACTCAGACAGTCCTCGGCGACCGAACACGATCTACAAGCGATGCTCGGCAGCAAGTGCCGTCGGTCGCCTGCGGAACTCGCCTGGGGCTTGATTCCGCCGCGCAGCAATTCGGAACCAGCGGTGGACCCGTGCACCTCCGTAGTGCGAGGCTGGGCTTTCTGCTAGTTCAGCCCTAGGCTGAAGAAGAGCGCAGAGAAGAGGAGGTCGCAAATCACGATGGCGACCGTCGTCTGCACGACGGTGTTGGTTGTTGCGCGGCCGACGCCCGCCGCGCCCCCCGTCACGCGCAATCCGTTGGTGCAGGCGATGAGACCGAGCAATCCACCAAACACTGCTGCCTTGATGAGTCCCGTATTGAAATCGACCGGGCGCAGTTGGTCGAGTGTGTTCAACTTGTAGAGTTCGTAGGGGATTCCGAGCACGAAGACGCCAACCACTCCGCCGAAAAAGACCGAGCAAACATCGGCGAACACCGAGAGGACAATCAAACTCACCGCAGTTGCGATGACGCGGGGCATCACGAGATAGCGGATTGGATTGAGTGCCATCGCCTCAAGGGCTTCGATCTCCTCACCCACTTTCATCGTTCCCAGTTCTGCTGCGATCGATGCACCTGCGAAACCAGTCAGCACGATGGCGGCGATCAGCGGACCGAGTTCTCGAAAGATGGCGACTCCAACCAAATTCGCAACCTTGTCGACCTGTCCAAACTCAGCAAGGCTCGGAGCGGTTTGAAGCGCAAGAATCATGCCAATGGAACCCGACACGAGCAACACGATGCCGATTGACTTGGTTCCCACGCGCACGATTTGCGTTGCAAGTGCTTGCGCTCCGAAGCGCGCGCGGCGCCGAACCAAAGAGCGCACCGTCCAGACGAGCACATCGAAACACAAGTTCGCCCACGAGCCGATGAGCCCGAGGACGCTCGACCAGAGTTCCCAGTAGCGGTCCACCGTGGCGGTCAGCAAAGATGGTCGAGTGATCGTGCTCATCTCGTCGCTACACCTTGGTCGCGTCATCCATGGTCGCGCAAATCGTAAACATGCCGACGAGTTTGGTGATCTCGAAGGCGCTGCGCACGCGGGGAGTCACTCCGACGAGCACGAGCTTCATCTTGTTGCGCATCGAGTGCTGCAGCGCCTCGACCAGCGTCGCGATCCCCGACGAGTCCATGTACTCGACTCGCGAGAGATCCAAGATCAGTTTGGGCGGGCGTACCTTCATCACCTCGGCGACCGCGTTACGAACAGCTGATGCCCGAGACATGTCAATGTCGCCGGCTGGACGGAGTACGACCGCCTCGCCGACGGTGGATTGTTCGACAATGAGTTCCTGATTCACGGCAGTGTGTTCTCCGACTGTGATGATGGTGAGTTCTGGATTTCTTCCGACGAGAGCCACTTCGCGAGCGTCAGCCGCATTCCACCGCCCGCGCGGTTCTCCCAGCACGCCTCGTTCGTTGCTTCTCTGATGATGTGGACACCGAGTCCACCTGGACGGACATCGCCAAGATCGCGACCCTTGATCTTGGCAGGATCGACCGCGATCCCGAGATCCTCGATCACGATCCGAATTCCACGCGGCTCGCGAACCCGCCAGAGGTTTATCCAGATCATGGCGTCGGGTCGATTCTTGTAACCATGCCTAATGACATTCGCGAGCGCTTCGTCGACGGCAAGCGTGAGCAATCCTCGCGACTTATCCGAGAACCCGACTAGTTTCGCGATCGCGTCAACCATTCCCCGAATCCCGGGCAGCAGTTGCGGGTCGCTCAATATTCGAAGGCTGATTTCTGGCTCGCGTTCCATCGGATTACCACTGGGGGAGTGCGCGGGCAGGAGGGAAAATGGTCGATGAATACGCTTGACGGGGCGGGGCGAGGTGCTGATCGATCGTCCACTCGCGCCACCGAAGATAGGCGGCGTATCGCAGCGGTTCCGAGTCGTCGAATTGGTAGCCCAAGTCTTGCGAGGTCATTCTCTGCAACGCGCCAATTGCGAGAAACCGCACGAGGTCGTCATCCGAACAGAGGCACTCGACGATCTCCGGGATCTGGCTCCTGCTGCCAGACTTGACAGCATCTTCGATCGCGTATGCGCGTGCTCCTGGCGCTGGGTTGTTGAATCCGCCTTCGGTCGCGCTTGGCGCGCACCCGCAAGCCAAGAACATGGCGGCAAAGGCGCCGAGTCCAGCGGCAGCGATGACTGCAGGTGCTCGTGCAGGCGGCGACGCTCCAAGATCGGGGGAAACACAATTGGAGATCAGCACGAAAGCGAGGATACCGCAATCGCCGTTAGTATTCGCTCCCCGTACTCGCCCAAACAACCATGAGCGCATCCACCACAGCAACCTCCTCTCAGCAATCTGAAACGGTGCTGATCCTTGACTTCGGCAGCCAGTACGCGCAGTTGATCGCGCGGCGAGTGCGAGAGGCTGGCGTGTATAGCTTGCTCGTTCGCCCCGATGCACCGGTTGCAGAACTTCTCCAACACAAACCAGTTGGAATCATTCTCTCTGGAGGTCCGTCAAGCGTTTCCGATGCGAACGCACCGCGCTGTGACAGTGCGATCTTCGCGCTTGGTATTCCCATTCTGGGAGTTTGTTACGGGATGCAATTGACCTCCCAACTCATGGGTGGGAGGGTTGAGGGGGTCGGAAAGCGCGAGTTCGGTCGGGCTGCACTGGAAGTGCGAGATGGAAGCAGCCTTCTTGCTGGATTGCCTGCACATTCGACGGTGTGGATGAGCCACGGCGACCAAGTTCTCGCATTGCCTGCCGGCTTTGAGGTGCTCGCGTCGACTTCCACATGCCCCTTTGCTGCGGTTGCAGATCTGAAGCGAAGGATATTCGGGGTGCAGTTCCATCCGGAAGTCACCCATACGCCGCATGGCATGGACATCATCCGAAACTTCCTCTTTCGAGTTTGCGGCTGCCACGGAAACTGGAGGATGTCGGACTACGTCGGGAGCGAGTGCGAGCGAATTCGTCAGCGCGTTGGATCATCGCGGGTGATCTGTGGACTCTCTGGTGGCGTCGACAGCGCAGTGGTCGCGGCACTGCTGGCGAAGGCGATCGGACGTCAACTGGTTTGCATCTTCGTCGACAACGGACTGCTCCGAAAGAATGAACGAGCGCTCGTCGAAACAACCTTTCGCGATCATTTCGACATCGACCTGCGCGTGGTCGATGCGAGTCGCGAGTTCCTTGCGGATCTCGATGGGATCAGCGATCCGCAGGAAAAACGACGTCGAATTGGCCATCGGTTCATCGAGGTCTTCAAGGCGGCCGCGCAGTCGATTGACGGCGGAGTGAAATTTCTCGCACAGGGAACGCTCTACCCGGATGTCATCGAGAGTGGTCACGGACATGCTGGAACCGCCGCCAACATCAAATTGCATCACAATGTCGGTGGGCTTCCGAAAGATCTGGGCTTCGAGTTGATTGAGCCGCTGCGCCATCTCTTCAAAGACGAAGTTCGAACGCTTGGCGAAGTCCTTGGATTGCCTCCACACATCGTGTCGCGTCATCCATTCCCAGGTCCAGGATTGGCGGTGCGCTGCCTCGGCGAAGTTCGCGAGAGTCAGCTTCGAATCTTGCGTGATTGCGACGAGATTCTGTTGGAAGAAATCGTCGCTGCGGATCTCTATCGAAAGACCGACCAAGTGTTCGCAGTGCTGCTGCCTGTTCGCAGCGTGGGGGTGATGGGAGACGGTCGCACCTACGACTTCGTTGTCGCGCTGCGTGCAGTGACGACTCAAGATTTCATGACCGCAGACTGGGCGCGCATTCCCTACGAGGTGCTCGCCACGATTTCGAGCAGACTTATCAACGAAGTGGTAGGCGTCAACCGAGTCGTTTACGACATCTCAAGCAAGCCGCCCGCCACCATTGAATGGGAGTGAGGGCGAGTGGGAGTGAGCGCTACTTCCGCGCGTCGACTCCGCCCGGTCCGTTGACTTTCCCTGCACCGCCAGGACCACCGACTTGACCCGCGCCGCCCGCTGGGCCGATTTGGCCGACCCCCGCAGCGCCGCCGGCGTGTCCAGCACCCGCTGGTCCGCCGATGCGATTGGGGTTTCGTCCAGGACCCTGTCCGTTTCCGCGATTCCACGCGTTGTTGACTCCGTTTGGACCGAAGCCGCGGACTGACAGGTCCGTCCCCGCTGGATATCCATAGAGGTCGGGGTAGTTGTCAGAGTACGAGTTGTAACTGCTGCCACCGTTGTAGCCCTGATTGGCATTGATGTCATACTGATTTCCAGCTGGCACACCACCGTAGTAGCCAGACCCGCCGCCGTAAGCGCCGGGATAGAAACCACCCTGGGCACCAGCATAATTCCAAGGTGTGTTGACTCCCTGAACGTTGGGAGCATTCACTCCGACTCCACCTGTGTTGGCTTGGCTCGCTGTTCCGCCTTGGGCGGGTCCGTAGCCCTGGCTGAAGACATAGTTGTAATCAATTCCGGTACTCGGTGGTTGCTTGTCCCATTGCTCCTCGAGTTCGTCGAGGTGGTGGTAGTACGCGTCCGCTTGCTGCTCGCCAGCCTTGTTGGCGGCCGCGTACCGCGCAGTCTGCGCGGCGCGCTGCTGTGCCGCATAGTTTGGAGCCCACTGCTGGTATCCGACCAGTTCATTCTTCGACTGGAGGTACGCGGAGAGCAGCGAAACCTTTTGGAAGAGTTTGTTCTGCGAGTTCCACGATTCTTGTGCAAGCGTCGTGGTCGCCGAAACATCACGTGTCAGGGCATCAAGATCCTGCGTACTTACCTGCGGCGTTCCGCGCACTTTCTCGTTCGCAAGTGCCGTCTGGTACCCCTGATTGAAAGATGTCCCAGCGGGCGCGCTCGTGACGGAGGCGGAGTAACTCAGCCAGCCCTCCGTCAGGTTCTTCTGCTTCATGTATGCGTTCATCGCATTGATGCGGTCCTCAGCATGAATGCGGATGCTTCCGATCGAATGCAGCATGGAATTGAGCGCGTTGTATTCAACCGTCAAGTTGATGAGTGCCGCCTGAATCTGAGGATGAATCTGCGCCGGGGCCTGGTCGCCTGAGTCGGGCGAGCTTTGGTCGACACTTGAATCTTGTGCCAGTGTCGAGGTGGTAGCGGCGAGCAGGCAAGAACTTGCGACGATAAGGAAGCACTTCGGGATCATGATCGGATTGTATCCGATCGGGCTGCGTTATCCTGCGCATGTTGGGACCCATCGAGGCGAAGCAGAATGTCGAATGAATTGACTCGTCGATCCCTCCTTCGATTGCTCGCTATCTTGGGAATCGGCGGCACGATGAGCGCAGCGAGAAACCAGTCCGAGCGTTCTGCGCCTGCCAAGACAGTGGTCGAGCCCACCGCCATCTCGAATCGCATCAGCGTCGCTCAGTGGTCATTTCATCGGATGCTTCGAAGTGCGGAGTTGGCGCCGCTGGATTTTCCTGCGTTTGTGCGCAGCTCATGCGGTGTGCTTGGGGTCGAATACGTCAGCACTTTCTACCGCGGAATGCCCAGCGATGGCGCCTGGGCGATGGAACTCAAGCGCCGCGCAGACGATGCGGGGGTCACGAACATCTTGATCATGTGTGATGGCGAGGGTGACCTGGGTGACCCCGATGCGACCGCGCGCGGCAAGGCAGTTGATGCACATCAACGATGGTTGGAGGCAGCGGCGGTTCTTGGTTGCCATTCGATTCGCGTGAACGCGCGCAGTGCCGGAAGCCGCGAAGAACAAACTGCGCGCTGTGCGGATGGGCTGCGCCAACTTTGTGTTCGCGCCCGCCCGCTGAAGTTGAACGTGATTGTCGAGAACCACGGCGGAATCTCGTGCGACGGCGAGTGGGTTGCGGGGGTGATTCGCAATGTGGGGATGGAGAATTGCGGGACACTTCCGGACTTCGGCAATTTTCGCTGTGAAGATGGCACGATGGCAGACAGATACGCAGGGGTCAAGGCCATGATGCCGTACGCCCGCTCGGTGAGTGCGAAGAGTCACGCGTTTGACGCGGCGGGGCAAGAGACTCAGACCGACTTCGCGCGGATGCTTGGAATCGTGCGCGCTGCGGGTTACGGCGGATGGATCGGCGTCGAATATGAAGGCGACGCGATTGGAGAACTTGCGGGGACCCTGGCGACGCGTGAGTTGCTGCTGAAGTGCGGGTGCGTGATTTAGCGGACACGGTCTTAGACATCTGAAGCGGAACCCAGAGCGGAAC
>CAYHHO010000082.1:13909-14036 GCA_964356445.1 uncultured Singulisphaera sp.
CCAGAGCCGAACCCAGAGCCGAACCCAGAGCCGAACCCAGAGCCGAACCCAGAGCCGAACCCAGAGCGAGGCGCCCGCGAAAGGACCTCCCGGCGCTCAAACATGCTCGCCGGCTGCGCGGACGCTT
>CAYHHO010000083.1:0-14002 GCA_964356445.1 uncultured Singulisphaera sp.
GCTCCAGTCCATTGCGAGGTTTACCTCCCAAGGAGTTCCCACCAGGTCCACCATCAGGGGCAGGGGGCGATCGCCATCCATCGTCGGCAGGACGGGGCCGGTCGGTGCGCACGCAGCGCGCGGGTTGGGCGCTAGGGCCGTGTACCAGTTTCCAGGACCCATCCCACATCGTCGAAGGCGCACCAAGGCGGCGCGTTTGATGGTCAACCTCAGGCGGGCGGCAAGTTGCGACCAGCGCGAATTCCACAGAGAGTGAGCGAGGAGTCGAATGCGTCGCACGGGTCGAGATCTGCGTTGTCGCAGACCACGGCGATGTTAGAAAGATTCGACGGAAGGCGAGGTCACTTGCCGTATGCTCAGGTCAATGTCGATTGAGATCCGCCGAGAGATCCCGTTTGCGCTCACCGGTCTTGCCGGATTCATCGCGCCACGCCACCTCAAGGCGATCAAGGAGACCGGCAACACGCTCGTCGCCGCGGTGGATCCGAATGATTCGGTGGGCGTGATTGACTCGCACTTCCCCGACGCTGACTTTTTCACGGAAATCGAGCGATTCGATCGACATTTGGACAAGCTCCACCGAGAGCGCAGGGGAGTTCAGTACCTCTCGATCTGCTCGCCGAATTACTTGCACGATGCGCACATTCGCATGGCGCTGCGCAATGGCGCGCACGCCATCTGCGAGAAACCCATCGTCCTCAACCCCTGGAATGTCGATGCGCTCGGCCAGATTGAAGTCGAGACTGGCAAGCGCGTCTTCACGGTCCTCCAATTGCGGCACCACCCTGCGATCGTCGCGCTTCGCGATCGATACGCGCACATGCGCGACCGCATCATCGATGTCGATGTCACTTACATCACCTCGCGAGGCAAGTGGTACCACCGAAGTTGGAAGGGAAACCTCGAGAAGTCTGGCGGTATCGCAACCAACATTGGAGTTCACTTCTTCGACATGCTTGGATGGATCTTCGGAGACCTTCGATCGTCGATCGTGCATCGACGGCAGGACGATTGTGCGTCGGGCGTGCTGCAACTCGAGCGCGCTCGCGTGCGTTGGTTTCTGTCAGTCAACAGTGAGCACCTTCCGAAGTCCCAACGGGAAAAGGGGAGGGGAACCTTCCGTTCGATCACCGTTGACGGCGAAGAGGTTGAATTCAGTGATGGCTTTGGCGATCTTCACACGATCAGTTACCAAGAAATTCTCGCGGGTCGCGGCTATGGGCTCCTCGATGCGAAGCCTTCGATTGAGATGGTGCAGGCGATACGGCACGCCCCGCTCGCGCCGCTCTCGGGAGACTTCCACCCAGCATGCCAGCAAGTCGAGGCGGTTCGCTCATGACTTCGGCCTCAGGACAGACCGCTGGAGCCTTCACGGTCCATCCCTCAGCAATTGTTGATGCCGGTGCGCAAATCGGCGCTGGAACGCGCGTCTGGCACTTCGTGCACGTTTGCGGTGGCGCGCGCATTGGCGAGCGCTGCTCGCTCGGTCAGAATGTCTTTGTGGGTAACCGGGTCGCGATTGGCAACAACGTGAAGATCCAAAACAATGTGTCGGTCTATGACAATGTGACGATCGAAGACGATGTCTTCTGCGGACCGAGCATGGTCTTTACGAATGTCTACAACCCGCGCTCGGCCGTGACTCGTAAGGACGAGTACCGCGACACAGTGGTGAAGCGGGGGGCGACGCTCGGTGCCAACTGCACGGTCGTTTGTGGCATCACCATCGGCGAACACGCCTTCGTCGCGGCTGGCGCTGTCGTGAATCGTGATGTGAAACCCTACGCGCTGATGGCGGGGGTTCCTGCGCGGCAAATTGGCTGGATGAGCGCGTTCGGCGAACGGGTCGACCTGCCACTCACTGGAACTGGACAGTGGCGCTGCCCACACACTGCCGACAACTACTCATTGAGCGGCGACCGACTCGCGCGCTCGTGAGCCTGTTCGAAGAGCGTCTGCTCACCCATCTCGGCCATCGATCCGCGGGCTCACCAGCGGAATGGCAAAGACCAGAAGAAAGAGGAAGAACGAATCCTCCAAGAGAGGGTTACGGGGTCCGAACCACGCGGAATCCGACATAGGTGAAGGCGTCGACTTGGGCACCCAAGTAGCGATACGAAGCACGGCAGTCGCCGTAGTAAGTGTTCCAACCGCCGCCGCGGTTGACGCGGTAGGACCCACTTGTCGCCCCCTCGGGGTTGGTCACGCTTCCTGAGGGATAGGCTCCAAACCGATCGTTCACCCACTCCAGCACGTTGCCAGCCATGTCGTGCAGTCCGAATCCATTTGCCGCGAGACCAGCCACCGCGTGGGTTTGACTTCCTGCATTGCCTGAGGACCACGCAATGGCATTGAGTGCGAAGTCGTTGTCCGTCCCATCCGGGAACTCAGGGCTGCTGTGGAACGCCGTCACCGTGCCAGCTCGGTACGCATACTCCCACTCTGCTTCGGTCGGAAGCCGCAGTGAATTCTGGGTCAGGAAACTCTGGACTGTGTTCCAAGAGACATTGTTGACTGGGCGCGACGGGCTATCGGAGTATCCCGCGAATGAACTGGGATTGCTCCCCATCTCCGCCGTCCACTGAGCTTGCGTCACTTCTGTCTTGCCGATGTAGAACGCATTCGTCAGTGTCACTTGATGGACCGGATTCTCGTTGCCGGCGCAGACCGTTGCATACGATTGACTGCACCCCATGTTGAACACTCCCGGGGGCACCAGCAGCATCTCGATGTTGCTCGCGTTGTCGCGCACGCGCCAAGGCAGACCAGTCGCGGTGATCGCGGCGCGCAGCGCGGGACTTGTCACAACCGCTGGATCGACTGCCGCCTCGATGATCGTCGCCCAAGGAAGCGGCGGGGGGCACGCTCCCCATGCTGCGAGAAGTTCCGCGAGATCGACGGCATCAACTGTGCCGTCGCTGTCGGCTTCTCCCCAATGCGCAAGAAGCGCCACGAGATCTCCACCGTCGACGAAGCCGTCGCCGTTGAGGTCGGATTGGCAACCGCCAGCCCCGTGTGCAAGGCACGAGTTGATCTCGGGTAGGAGAGAGAGCCCGGCAAACGCAGTAGCGGCCGCGAAGATCCTGAGGTTTGCGCGTCGGTGCTGCGCCATCGTGCACTACCAAGGTGCCCCGATCTCAATCAAAATCCACAACTCCTCTTGAAATGGTGGCCTAGTGTCGTTTTTCGACACGAATCCACCATTTCAAGGGGATCTCATTGAGCGGCGACCGACTCGCGCGCTCGTGAGCCTATTGGAGGAGCGCCTCTTTACCCATCTCGGCCATCGATCCGTGGCTTCACCAGCGGAATGGCAAAGACCAAGAGAAAGAGGAAGAACGCTCCACTCCAAGCAGATGCGGCGATGATGAGTGCGGTTTTTGTGTAAGCAGGTGCCACGAGCGGCACGCCAACTCGAACGATCGCCGCGAACAACACCAGCACAAACGCCACGACTTCGGTCGGGGACGCCGCGATTTGGCGTCCCGTGTGTCCGCGAGCGCTGCGGCACATCATCCCCATGATGAGGCCGCCAGTCGCGCCAACAGCAAGTGCGTGGATCCCGCTCGAGATTGGCACGACGCGAACGAGCGAGAGCCCCAGCAACCCAAGCCCGACTGGGATGAAGGCATAAGACGCTGGAAGAATCCACAGAATCGGTCGAGCGAGTGTCAGCCACGGTTTCCAGCACGCAAGTCTTACGACATGTCCGATGCTCGCGGTGAGGAGCGTTCCGCATCCGATCCGCCCGGCCAGGGTGTCCGGCGCTGCGAAGACCCAGAGTGCAAGACCGACACATGTGGCACCGAGGATGACACGCTCCACCACAGTGTTCACGCGGATGTTTGCTCCCTGGACAATGCTGTTTGTGAATGCCGGGATCACTCGCCCGCCCACGACACACTCCATGAGGGTGATCAGCGCAAGCCCGGCGTACAACGCCTTCAATGGCGAGATGTCCACCAGCCCAAGGGCGCTGGCATGAAACAGCAGGTTTGCCGTAGCGAGGAGCGAAAGGATGAGAACCAGCGGCAAGTTCTGGGTGTTGCCCGCTCGCAGGAGAAGGCGCAGAAGCACAATCGCCACGACTGGCAGCAGTGCGAAATCTGTGATCGCGTACAGCAGCGCGGGGCCGGTGAACGCAGTGATTCGCGCCGCCACCCACAAGAGTGCAAGCGCTGCGAGCGCTGGACCGTGTGTGGTTCGTAGTCCAGTCCAGGTCTGGCTGGCAGTGAGGAGAAACCCAATGATGATTGCGCCTGCGAAGCCGAAGATCATTTCATGCGCGTGCCAGTAGAGCGCGGGTACGACGGGCACCAACGCCACCGACGCTGTGAGGTGCGCCACCCACAACGGCACGACCAACAGCGCAAGGAGCGCACCGAAAAAATAGAACGGGCGAAAGCCCAAGCGAAGGAATGGGATTCCTCGCGCCGGAGGCATCGTGGTGGTGGCTATTGGGATAAAGATAGGAATCTCCAAAATGAGGAACTGCCTACTGTAGCGCAGTGCAAGAGCGCTCAGGTGCACCCAAACATCGCGGAGCGAATCCTCACCAGCGGCGCGCTGAGGTCGGTGTCCGCGTTCTACACTGCGGTCGTGACTCTCGACCGTCAACATCAGACGCACTCATGACACAGTTCAAACTTGGTCGCCACTTCGTCGCTGCTGCGGGGCTCTGTTTTCTTGGCGCGTACTTGGTCGCCGCGGGGTCGCCGGAGCGATTCGGTGCGCAATCGGATGATCCGCCCGCTGTGCCAGCGCCGACACTCGCACCGGAAGAGGGCGACCATGATGGCGAGCCGCAGTTGCCTCGCCAAGGCAAGCAAGTTTCTGCAGCGGAGTATGTGTCGCCGTACTCGTTCGCATTTGTGACTCCGATGTCCGAACTCTTGTTCGACGCAGAGTCTGCGCGCGGAGACTGGCGCAACGAAGCATCGATTCCATACGCCGAGTGGTACTCCGACGCGACGCGCGAGCGCTTTCGCGGATGGGGGCCACGAATGCGCTTGTTCGAGTGCCCGCCTGCCGTGCACGCATGGACGATCGAGAAGAAGCGAGAGCGCCTCTTGGCAAGCGCGCAGCGTTGGCTCGGTCGCGACTATCAGCATCACCACTGCCCTGATTGGGATCCGCCGCTCGATTGGCCGTGGAATCCTTCGAAGACGATTCCTGCGCATCAGTCACGCGGCATCGATTGTTCGGGCTTCACGAGTTTCGTCTACCAGTGGGCGCTCGGCATTTCGATTCCGACCAATGTGCTCATCCAAAGCCGCGCACAGCGCGCGCGAATTCACATCGAGGGAAGGCAACCCTACGAGTTTCCCGTGCGCAGAATCGAAAAGCCCGCAGACTTCGCGACGCTGCGGCAGACGCTGCAAGCGGGCGATCTGCTCTTCATCACTGACACTCAAGGTGCGGCGTGCGGGCACGCGATCTTGTGGTGCGGCGAGTTGGCCAAGAGTCCCGATGGCGCCGCGCTCATACTCGACTCGACGGGCTTCGGACACATCGACAGCAACGGATTCGAGATTCCATGCGGCGTGCGCCTGCGCCCAATGACAGAAGCGTCGTGGTACTGGAAGTGCTTCTCGCACGCGATTCGCGTCATCGGCGAGTGATGCGAGTCGTTGCCAATCTTCGACCACGAATGCCCTGATGGACGCCCGAAGAATCCCCGAGGAGGCGTGAGGACCAAGAAGTGTGCTGAAAGCGCCCTCAACTCCAAGGGAATTTGCGCCACGGGCATTCGTTCGTATAGTGAGTAAGTGCCCGGCAATTTGGATCCTCGGACTCTTTCCCGATCGGCCTTGCGCGCGCAATTGAAAAGTTTCAAGGCTCGCCGGGAGTTCTTGCGATTTGCCGCTGCGTGTGGTGTCGGCATGCTCGGCGCGCCTTGGGTTCATGGGGCGCATGGGGCGCGTCCGCGCGGCGCGGGTCGGGTGATCATCGTCGGCGCTGGCATGGCGGGCCTCGGCGCGGCTCGCACGTTGAACGATCAGTACGGGTTCAGCGCTCCCAATCAGGTGATACTCCTCGAAGGCAGAGACCGCATCGGCGGTCGGATTCACACGAGCCGAACATTGACCACTCCGGTCGAACTTGGTGCGGCGTGGATCCACGGAGCGCAGGGCAATCCCATCACAGCGATCGCGAATGCCGCCGGCCTCGAAACGCACAAGACTGATTACGGATCGATCAACGTCTTCGCCCAAGACGGGCATGCCTTTTCGGATGCTGATTACGATCGGGTCGAAGACAACGCTTGGGCCCCCAAGTTGCAACAAGCACTCACTTGGGCGGAGTCGCGCGATACCGACCCTTCACTCGCTGCCTCGCTTTCAGCCGTCCAGTATGGATCCGGCCTTTCCGTTCGAGATCGCCAGTTGCTCGACTGGATTCGGTTCTGGGACATCGAACTCGATCTCACATGCAATGATTCTTCCCTCTCCGGTTGGTGGTACGACAGCGACTTGGAATTCAGTGGTGCCGACTTGCTGATCCCCAGCGGGTATGACCAGATCGTCAACCATGTTGCGACCGGCCTCGACATTCGAATGGGGCATGTGGTGGATCGGATCGAATGGTCGACCACTGGAGTGGTCGTCAAGACCAACCGCGGCTCGTTCGAGGCGGAGCACTGCATCTGCACGCTTCCACTGGGTGTGCTCAAGTCGCCTCGCGTGGTGTTTTCGCCGCGACTTCCGAGTGGAATCCAAGGTGCGATCGGTCGGCTTGGCTTCGGGCGCGCCTTCAAAATGGCACTGAAGTTTCCAAAGCTCTACTGGGACGCGGATGAGCATTTCTTTGGAGTCGTCGGCGCGACTCGTCCGCAGAGCATCGAGATGCTCAACATGACCAGCTACACGCAGCAACCGATGCTGCTGATCGAAGCGAATCAGGATCTGGCGGCAACATTGGAATCGGCGACCGAGACCGAGGCAGTCAGCCGAGTCATGCTGGACGTTCGCCGAGCATTTGGCGCGTCGGTCGCCGAACCCACGGCCGTGGTGCGAACGAACTGGGGATCGTCGCCATTCACGCGCGGCTCGTACAGTTACATGGCAGTCGGCTCTTCACCCCAAGACCAACAGGCTTTGGCGGCGGGAGCGGGCACGGGCGCGCGCCTCGTCTTCGCCGGCGAACATTGCTCTTGGCAGTACCCCGGCACAGTTCACGGAGCGTGGCTCTCGGGGCTCGCGGCCGCCGCGCGTGTGAACACCGGCTGATTCGGACGATGCGCGTGGCGAGATCTTGCTGCGGTTGTCGGTTCGCCGTACGCCGCGAATCACTTGCGCGATAGAAGAAACAGCTCCACAACTGCCCACTCTGAGAGAAGCGCAGCAATAGCGTTTGAGGTTCCCTCGCGGTTGCTCGCCGTTCCCACTCTCTCAAGCGTCACGCAAATCTCGCCAAGTTGGTTTGCTCCAACGCTGAACGCAGATGATTTTAGTTTGTGCCCAAGCGCACCGACCTCACCGAACTGCTGATTGCGGCCCGCGGTTTCGATCTGCTTCACGATGGCTGCGCTGCGTGTCCTGAAACTGTGCAGAAGTCCATCGATTCGGTCTGGATTCTCACCCACCTGTTTCGTCAGGACACGCACATCGACAGGGTCATTCTGGCGTGATGCAGCGGCAATGGGTTCTCGACTCGGTGATGATCCCGAGCGCGGGATCAATTCTTCAAGGACGCACTTCAGTTCAACGAGAACCACTGGTTTCAAGAGATAACCGTCCATTCCTGCTGCCTTGTAGAAGGCGACTGTCTCGCCCATGAGGGCGTTTGCCGTCAATGCAATGATGGGAGTGCGAGTGCGGGAAGTGTACGACTCGGCAGCACGAATCGCCTGAGCGAGTTGTTGCCCATCCATTTCAGGCATATGAAGATCCGTCGCCACCAACGCGTACTCCCGCGTCTGCCAGCGCTCGAATGCCTGCTTGCCATCACCCACGACGTCGACCGCATAGCCGAGCGATTCCAGCTGCCAGCGAATGACATCTTGCATCACATCGTTGTCTTCGGCGACCAGAATCATCTGACCGCCCCCGCGTTCGCCCTCGGCCGCGACAGAGTCGGGCTTCATTGGTGGCTGGCGGTCACCAACTGGCTGCCCTTCCAAAGCACCGACATTCTTGTCTACTCTCGAGAGTGCGGAGTCTTCGACCCTCTCGGGCGCCCGCCCAGTGAGCACCGCAACCGAGTGCACAATGACTTCGCGGGTGGCCATGTCGGCGTCGAGCTGCACGATGTTGGGGGCGAGAAAACGCGGCCTCCGGCGGATGCCACGCATGAGGACGAAGTACTTGGGCCGCGACGAGGACGACACACTCAAGTCGTCACCGACGAACCCGCAGATTGCTTCGCGCAGTTGGGTGAGCGACCTCAACTGTGCCGCATCTACGACGAAGCACGAGGGATCTGTCGCTGCAGCATCCTCAGTGGCTTCAGTGAATCGAACCTTTGCGCCAGCATGTGTCAGATATGCCGCCACATCCTGAGTGAGATCACTGTCGGGACCTGCGACGCAGCACTCCAGCCCTGCGAGCGGCCGCTCCGACGATTGGTGCACATCGGTTGCATCGGCAGTCTCAAACGGTACTGGTCGCGCCAGCGGAAATCGCACTGTGAACATCGAGCCTTCATTGAGGGTGCTCTCGGCGCGAATCTCGCCATCCATGAGGCGGGCAAGGTGTTGGCAGATCGACAGTCCTAGCCCAGTTCCCCCAAACTGCCGTGAGGTGACCGCGGAGGCCTGTTCGTAGGGCTTGAAGAGCCGGGTCAATGTTTCTGGACCCATTCCAACCCCCTGGTCGCGCACCGAGAGTTCGATCCAGACTCGTCCAGTCTGTTCATCCACATCTGCCATGACCGCGCGCACCGCGATCATCCCATCGCGATCGGGGCGTGCCGAGAATTTGATCGCATTGCTCAGGAAGTTGGTGAGAATCTGCTGAATGCGGCTGGCATCGCCCAACAGTTGTCGGGGAAAATTGGGATCGATAAAAACCGTGTACCCAATCCGCTTCGAGCGCGCGAGTGCCTCGAGCAGTCTGCAAGGGGCGAGCACGACTTCTTCCAGATTCAGCGGTTCGATGGCAAGGGCAATCTTGTTCGCTTCAATCTTGGAGAAATCGAGGACTTCACTGAGGTTCGCCAACAAGGCGTTCGCGCTGCTTTGGATCCGCTTGGCGAGCGCCATTTGGTGTGGCTTGAGACTGGCCTGCATCAAGACATCGAGAAGCCCGATCACGCCACTCAAGGGCGTGCGGAGTTCATGACTCATCACGGCAAGGAACTTTGACTTCGCGGCGTTTGCGTGTTCGGCGTCAGTTCGCCGGAGATACTCGCTTTCGAGGAGTTGCAGCGCATGGGCATCCAGTCGAGCTCTTTGGTGACTTGTGAACCGCACAAAACAAAACACGCCCGTGTTGAGCACGATGAGCGCGGCGGCGAGAATGCCCAATCGCCCAGATGAGTGAGCCGACGCAAATTGCTCGTTCGCAGATCCCATCAACTCAAAGTTGCGCCCAGCGACCTCAAATTTGACTCGGTGCGTGGTCGGTTCTGGGAGTCGGCTCAGGGTCCACGCAGAACTGTTCAGCCTTGAGGCATGCGCGCAAAGCATTCCGGCGTCGCCCACAATTTCCTGATCGCGCACAACGATGTCGATGCCTTGCGGAATCTCATGATTCGCCCGAATCGCGTCATTGAGGATGGGCAGTATCCGAAGCGTTGCGACGGCGCATCCTTGAAAGTGCTCGCGTCGTTCCTCGATCGTGTTCAGACTTGCGCCGTAGGTGTAGTGCGGGGCGAAGATGATGATCGCATTGCTTCCTTCCAGTTCCTGCACGACTTTGACCGGAGCGGTCGCGGCGACGAGTCCAGTATCCCGCGCGCGGTACACGGCCTCGCGTCGCGCTGGATCGGAGAGGCAGTTGAATCCGATTGCGGACTCGTTGGAGTCGAGAGGCCAGATGTAACTGATGACGCAGAACTCGGTGGCTGGTTCTGCTGGCACCAGCACCCCGCCGACGAGGTCGCGAATGATGGTGGTGTCGCCATAGGCGGCGGCGAGGTCAGACTCAACTTTCGCGATGTCCTTCAGAGTGCAGAATCGGTTCCAGTTCGTGGCCTGCAAGCCCACGCGTTTCGGCAGCCTCTCGACGAATCTCGTGAACGCTGACCGGCTCACGTTGGGGGAACTTTCAAAGAGTTGCCGACCTTCGATCGCGGCTTCTGCCGCCTCGTTGATGGCGTGTTCGATATACGCACAATCGCTATTCACGATCCGCTGAAATTGCTGAACGAGATCTCGCGCCTCGATCTGGTCGAGTTGCTGATAGGCGAGTGCTGAGAGGGCGAGACTTCCCACCACGGAAATGAATGGGGCGAGGGAGAATCTGCGCCAGGTCTTCATGGTTGCGCAGTGGATAATACTCGTCGAAACGACAGAGACGAGTTGCCGCGGGCGTTGTGCGCGGGGCGGCGAGCACACGCGTCACAATCATCGTGCAGCCCGCCGTCGCAATTTGACAATGCGCGCGGTGCGAATGTGGACACTAAAATCTCACAATCCAACTCTCCTGGCCGCCTCGAATTGATCGGGGCGGAAAAACCAAGTGAACTGTGCGCGCTCGACCTCCATCCAGCGGGCGCGGCGCTCAGCAACGCAACGAATATCTCAAGGGGAATTGTGCTCGGAGACGCGACCTACGGAAGCACAAGAGTCGTTGGAACTTTCGACTTGGCGACCGGGTTGTTCGTCCCCATCACAGGCTTGCAGGTGCTGGGTTACGCGACCCCAGAGATCATGAACTTCGAAGTGGACGCCGATGGACGAGTGACCCTCGTCGGCTTCGCGACACATGTCGCATTGAATCGACGTGAGGCATTCAAGTGGACCGGCGTTGCAACAATTCCCGGAGACCTCAATGGATCTGGAACCATCGACGCGCTCGACTTGGCGATTCTCTTGGGGGCGTGGGGCAGTCCAGCAGGCCCCGCCGATCTTGACCGCGACGGTGTTGTGGCAGGGGGAGATCTCGCGGTGATGTTCAGTCACTGGGGGTAGCGGGCGATTGCCTCGAGAGGCGGTGGTGAAAAACCGTCGCACTCTCTTGTCCCCCGCGCCGTGAAGCAGGCAAGCATGCTCGTGAAAATGTCTCCCCACATCGTCGAGTTCTGCGCATTCTGCGCACTCTGCACGCCTGCATTCGCACATGACGAGCATGCTCATCCACACGTGCACGCCGACCATGCGACGGTGGTTCAACGCGACACGCCTGCGGTATCGGCTCCGCTGTTGTCAATGGTCGCTTGCGCACCGCCTCCTGGCAGTGGAGCATCCATGGTTCAGTCGTTTGCGCCATTCAGACCCGATGTGCGTTTCTACTGGGACGCCACGAAGTTCTATGTTGAGTCCGACTCGATGCCGAACCCAATCACCATGCCCAACATTATGGTTGGAATCACCTCGTGGCAGCAGCAGATCCCTGTGCCGACCGCGTACTTCGCCGCGATTACGAATCCGGAGGCAAACTCGGGTTCGCTCGGCTACGGCAAGCCCAACGTCTGGTCGATTCCGCTGCTGCCTGTCGCTGCGGCAGCGCCGATCTCACTCTCGGGCGGAAACTTTCAACGCGGCGCCGTGGCGCTCGCGGCGAATGGCATTCCGATTTTCAATCCACGCAACAACACTGGACAGTTTTCATATTCGATCGGCGAACTCGACATCTACGGCGGACATTGCGGGCGCGGTGACGACTACCACTATCACATCGCACCCGTGCATCTGCAATCGATTCTCGGAGTCGATAAACCAGTCGCGTGGGCACTCGACGGGTATCCGATCTATGGCTACACCGAACCTGATGGCAGTGCGCGATTGCCACTCGATGCAGACGGTGGGCATGCGCACGGAATCTGGACTTACCACTATCACGCCATCGGCAGCCAAGCAACAGGTCCGCAGAATCCATTCTTGATGAATGCGTTTCACGGAACGGTGGTCAACTTCGGTGGGCAAGTTGACCCGCAGCCCAGCGCGCTGACATTTGCACCTGCGGGTGTACCACTTGCGGGCGCGAGCATCATCGCGAGCACGCGTCCAAATCGCGACGCGTTCTCGATGACCTATCGCATTGGCTCTGTCAATTACAACGTCAGCTACCAGATCAATCGAACCACGCGCACCATCGCCGAACATTGGGAAGGCCCATCGGGCACGACGAATCCAAGTTACGTGAACACCTCGCGCTTCTATCCCTATCAACTCGCGGCGCCGAGCATGAATGATGTTCCTGACACGGGGCAGACGACGGGCGCTACGAGTGTCTTCGGCGAGGACGCTGATTACACGCTGAACGCGCCATCGTTCACTGACAATGGCAATGGCACAATCACTGACAACATCACAGGATTGATGTGGCAGAAGACAGATAGTGGTGAGATGACATGGGACACTGCAGTTGCCACCGCGCTCTCTCTGACCGTTGGTGGTCAAACGGGTTGGCGCTTGCCAACGCCGGCTGAAGCGTTGAGCATTCTGAATCATGGTCGCAATCCCGCACTCGATTCTGCCTACTTCGTGAACAACGCGAGTGGTACCCCGCAATATTTCTGGACCAACGACTTCTACGGCAACGACACGACGCGCGTGTGGGCCACGAATACTGGAGGTGGACTCGGGCCGCACTCGAAGTCGCAGACGATCAGCGCAGGCGGAACCAGCCGATTTCATGCACGATTTGTGCGTGGTACCTCACCGACGTTGGCTCACAACTATTACAACAACCTCGATGGAACCATCACAGACATCGACAACAGTCTGATGTGGACACAGGCGCCATCCGCCTCGATGAATTGGATCGCTGCGGTGACTGCCACGCAAGCGCTGACGACGGCGGGGTATTCCGACTGGCGACTCCCAACGGTCAAAGAGTTGCAATCGCTCGTTGACATCTCGCTCGCAACAGCGACGACGACGGCAACGGCAAAGAGTGCGCTCAATCGCACGCTCTTTCCTGGCGTGACGCCGAAGGCCTGTTGGTCTTCGACGGTGCTGAGCGGACCAGCGCCGACGTCAGCATGGCTCGTCGAGTTTGGCGTGAATCCAACGGTGCCTGCGGCGAGCGGACCAGCGCGCAACTTTCAAGGAATCGTGAGCTACGAATTGCAGACGTCGCTCTATCCGTTCGTTGCGGTGAGATCAACAACGGGGGGTCCATGCGGATGCATCGCTGATCTCAACTCCGATGGCTCTGTCGATGGCAGCGACCTCGCCATCATGATGGGAACGTGGGGAGCAGCATCAGCTGGCGAAGATGCAGATATTGATGGCTCGGGGGTTGTCGACGGCGGAGACCTTTCGGCGCTGTTGAGCGCATGGGGTGACTGCACGCAGTGAGTGCGGCGCGTCCCTGCGCCGATCCCCGCGCCGATCCCTTCAACAGGTGATTTGAGTGCTCGATTCGGGCGTTTGAATCACCTGTTGGGGTACCTCCACGGACCACCCGCGGTCCAGCGGGCTCCTTGGACGCCGAGAGCGTCAATCAGGACAGGCCCCAGAAAGTCGCGCAGCTCGCGCACCACCTCCTGTAGTGAGGGTGCACTGCTCGGTGCCCCGATCCTCTTGATGAATCCTTCCCACTGCCGCTGCTTTGAGTCGTCTGCACTGAACGCGTCGGTCAGCCCGATCGGCATGTCCGCTGGCATTGGCGTGCCACGCCGCGCAATGGTCGCCAGTATCGCGGAGCGCAGCAGCTCTGCCTCAAATGCCATCATCTTGCCGAGCGTCCAGAGGTCGAAGTAGTCCTTCATGCGGCTGTTCACCATTCCGCGCTCAAGCATGGCGTGAAACTTCTCCGCCACAACGGTTTCGGGTGGATATGTCTGCACGATTGGCGCGGGCAGATCGAGGATCGGCTTGATCGTCAGCATTCGCGGCCTCGGCGTCACGGCGTCGCCGAACCCGATATCAATCTGACTGGTGATGTGCGCC
>CAYHHO010000084.1:0-13888 GCA_964356445.1 uncultured Singulisphaera sp.
TGAACAAGGACTAAGAGAACCAAAATCTCCTGTGCTACCGTTACACCATGGGCCAGATGGACCGCCGAGGTGGCGAAATCATAGCCGCGCTACGCGGTCACTCGATTGTTCGATCGAACCAGAAGTCGGCGCCCTCGAGAGGGACCGAAACGCACGGGGATGCAGCGCCATCTTGCGTTCGATGGTGGCGCTGCGTCGGTTCAACCGACGACGGAAACGCTCGACGCGGGGTCGGGCGCCCATCGCAGGGACCCTTGCCGCGGCAACCTCGAGGCTGGAGTGTCCCTTGGCCGCGCCAAGACACCCCTTGCGGCGCCGCTGATTCCAAGTTTCGCTTGGCATCATTCGTCACCGACGGCCCCTTCGTGAGGAGGGGAGAATCTACTCCAAATGAGGCAATTCGCAAGGGGGCAGGGTTGTTACGAGGGGGTCCACAGTGAGTTCTGTGAACCCGGTCGAAATCGTCTTGAACGGCTACTTGTCTGGGCTCTTTCCGATGGCTGATCCAGATTCAGGCGAAATTGGGCTGTTTTCGTGCGATCCAAGGTGCATCATGCCGCTTGAGGAAGGGGGATTGAAAGTCTCGCGGACGCTCCAGCGGGTCTACGAGCGAGGCAAGTTCAAGGTCGTCACGAATTCGGCATTTTCGCGGGTGATTACGGAGTGTGCTACCGATCGGTCGCCCGAGAATCGGTCGTGGATTTCGAGCGACCTCGCTCGGCTCTACCTCGAATTGCACCGACTCGGGTACGCGCACAGCGTGGAGGCCTGGCTTGGAAGTGAACTTGTTGGGGGGCTCTACGGCGTTGCGTTGGGCGGAGCCTTCTTCGGAGAGAGCATGTTCAGCAGACCAATGATTGGAGGCCGCGATGCGAGCAAGGTCTGCCTCGTGTCACTGGTGGTCCGCCTGCGTGCGCGCGCGTTCACGCTGCTCGACTGTCAATATTCCAACCCGCACATGCTCTCGATGGGGGCGATTGAGATTCCAGCGACCGAATACCGCACGAGGCTCTCCGCGGCGCTCGAAAAACCTGATGCATCGCCCTTCGCCGCTCCGTAGCGCGCCATCACGCCGGGTTGAAGAGGAAGTGCACGACATCGCCGTCGTGCATCACATACGCCTTCCCCTCGCTTCGGAGTCGGCCAGCTTCGCGGATCGCCTTCTCGCTCTTGAATTCGACGAGATCCTTCACCTTGTAAACCTCTGCGCGGATGAATCCCTTTTCGAAGTCGGTATGGATCACCCCCGCAGCCTGAGGAGCAGTTGCACCTCGGCGGACGGTCCATGCGCGGATTTCCTTCTCGCCTGCCGTGAAATACGACTGCAGCCCGAGAAGTTCATATGCCGCGCGCGCGACCGCGTCGAGTGCGGGTTCTTTCATGCCGAGCGATTCGAGCATTTCTGCGCGGTCGGCGGGTGGAAGTTCCGAGAGTTCGCTTTCGATGCGTGCGCAGACCACGCACACGATTCCACCGTTGGCTGCGGCATAAGCGCGAACCTTTTCTACGAGCGGTCCGGTCCCAGTCGGATCTGATTCGTCAACATTCGCGACGAACAAGACTCGCTTCGCGCTGATCATCCCAAGTTGCTGAAGGAGTATCGACTCTTCTGGAGTCGGCTGGAGACTTCGAACAGGGCGCGACTCGTTGAGCACGGTGGAACAGCGCTCCAAGATGTTCTGGCGGGCGACGGCATCCTTGTCGCCGTGCATGGCCGTCCGTCGAGCCTTGTCGAGGAGGCTCTCGACGATCTGAAGGTCTGCAAGCATCAATTCCGTCTCAATCGTGCCGATGTCCCTGATCGGATCGACCGTGCCCTCAACATGCATGACATCTGGATCGGTGAAGCAGCGAACGACATGGAGAATTGCATCGACCTCCCGGATGTGTGAGAGAAACTTGTTGCCGAGCCCCTCGCCCTCACTGGCCCCCCGAACGAGTCCGGCGATGTCGACGAGGCGCAGCGCCGCCGGAATGATCTTCTGGCAGGGGATGAACTCATTGATCTGCGCGAGGCGCGCGTCAGGGACAGGCACGATGCCCACATTGGGTTCGATCGTGCAGAAGGGGTAATTCGCTGCTGCTGCACCTGCGGCAGTCAGCGCGTTGAAGAGGGTGCTCTTTCCGACATTTGGTAGACCGACTATGCCGCATTCCATGGGGAGGGGGATGCTACCGATCCTTGTTGCGATACACTTCCTGCTACTTGGAGCAAGGACGCTCCAGTGATGAAGTCACCCCCGGCGCAGGCGCGTTTGGCTGTCATGGAGGATCGAGTGAAGTACCAGAGCGCTCAAAGCGATCTGAAAAAAAGATTCCTCATTCTGTTCGCGCTCCTCGTGGCGGGTTCGGCGGTGCTGCTCGTTCGTTTGGCGACGCTGACGGTCGTGCAGGGGACTCGGCTCGCTCAGGCGGCCGAGGAGCGGTTGGATGTCGTGACGTTTCTCCCAACTTGGCGCGGCACGCTCTTCGATCGCAAGGGTCGGGTCCTCGCGAGGGACGTCGCGAGCTACGACCTCGCTGTGAGTTATCCGCTTGCCAAACGGGAGTGGGCGCTCGACCGAGCGCGCGAGGCGGCGAAGGTCGAGGCAGGAACTGCTTGGAAGAAAATGACTCCCGCGACACGCGAGGAGCGCACGGCGCTCAAGCTTTCGCACTGGCGCGAGCAACAGGAGCAGTTGATTCAAGTACTGGCGACCCATGCGGGGGCTTCGAAGGCAGAATTCGAGGAGAGCCTCGATGAGATTGCGCGTCGCATTGACGCTCAGGCGGCCGAGGTCTACCGCCGCCAACTCGCAAGTCGTCGTGAACGCGGGCAGTCGCTTGATGTGAAGGCTGAACCGATCCGCGAGATGCGTGAGATGCATGTGGTGACCCGCGACATTTCCACCGAGTTGGCCTTTGAGTTGCGCAAACTTTCAGATATCTCTCCGGGCGCGATCGAGGTTGTCGATGCCGCGCGGCGAGTTGGGGCTCTGGCGACCGACGAAGTGACCGTTCCGCGCGAACACATGCCTCGCGCAATTCGCACGTCCATTCCACTGCGATTGACACTCGATGGCGCGCTCGACCAACTGGTGGGTTCTGTTCGAAACGAAGCATGGAAAGAGGATCTTGCGCGTCGACCTTTCGATCGGGTCGGCGAGGACGGCATGATCGAAATCGATCTCGGTGGATACCGCGCCGGGCGTGAGAACGTCGGTTCGCGTGGAATGGAACGTCGCTTTGAAGATCAACTTCGCGGCAGCCGTGGGCAGTCGATTCGGCGGTTGGATTCTCCGCAGATCGACCGAGTTGAACCCATTCCAGGCACGGATGTCACCCTCTCGATCGATGCCAAGTTGCAACTGGCCGTGCAAGCGGCGCTCGATCCACGAACGGGGCTGACCCAGGTCCAGCCTTGGCACACACATAGCGAGGCGCTACCTGTCGGAGAACCCTTGCCTGCCGCTGCAGTCATCGTCGATGTGGCGACCGGAGAAGTGATTGCCGCAGCATCGACGCCACTTCCTCAGGATGCGCAGCGGGGAGGGCGAGCGTCGATGGCAATTGAGAGCGCGAGCATCAACCGAGCACTCGATGCGGCCTATCCACCAGGCTCGCTCGTGAAACCGTTCGTGTACCTCGCTGCAGTCGCGGAGGGCGTCGCGAGTGAGGACGAGGCGATTGAATGCAATGGTCACTTTTTCAAGGATCGAACTGACGCCGCGCGCTGCTGGATTTACCGGCCGGGAAACAAGATCCGGACTCACAGGGAGAAGACTGGCGGCCCGCTGGTGATCGAAGATGCGCTTGCACGGTCATGCAACATTTATTTTTACACGCTTGCGAATCGACTTGGCGCATCCCGACTCTGTGAGTGGTACAGGCGATTTGGGTTGGGAATGCACGGCGGGCAGATTCCGACGGCCGAGGAGGCCGCGCTCATCGACGCGCGACCTGATCGGCTACCGACGGTTTCGCTTGGAATCGGGCAAGGCCGAATGGCGATCACTCCACTCGAAATGGCAAACGCGTACGCCATGCTCGCTCGGGGTGGTTCTGTGCGTTCGCCCTCATTTTCCATCGGCGGAAATCCAGTCAGCAATGTCTTTCCGTTTTCACCAACGGCGGTTTCCCATGCCCTCGACGGGCTCCGACGGGTCGTGAGCGAACTCTACGGCACTGGACACCGCATGGACTATCCGGACGGTGCGTCGGATTCGATCATTGATGCTCCTGGCGTGCGTGTCTGGGCGAAGACCGGAACTGCTGAGGCTCCAGCGCTGAAGATCGATCGCGATCACGATGGAGTTGCAGAACGCACCGTCACCGATGCGGATCACGCTTGGTGCGCCGCGCTGGTCGCATCCTCGTCCGAGAAGACTCCGCGCTATTCGATTGCGGTCATCGTGGAGCATGGCGGCGGTGGCGGGCGCGCGGCAGGACCTGTGATGGCTGCAGTGATTCGCGCGTTGATGAGCGAGGGGTATTTCGAGAGTGGTGGTTCGGCGGTCGTTGGGCAGAACACCAGTGCAGGGGCAGTGCGTTGAGTGGGTTTGCGCGCAGTGCGGCTCGAGCGGTCGAAGCGGCGCCGAATCGCCCTGTGATCTCGAAGGCGCTTGGAATCTCGTGGTGGAATGTCGGGTGGGTCCCGCTCATTGCAGCGACGCTTCTCTCTCTCACAGGGATCGCAGCGATTGGCACGACGGAACCCGACTTCGCGACGCGCCAGTTGGTCTATACAGTTGTTGGAGTGATCGCCGCGATGCTGGTGGTCGTACCGCTGCCTGCAGTGCTGGAAAAGTGGAGCCCGTGGTTGTTTCTTGCAACGCTCGCGCTGCTGGTGCTGCTCGTGATGCCTGGGGTTCCGAGCTCGATCGTTCGTGCGCGCAATGGAAGTCGTTGTTGGATCGACTTGGGACCGATCGACATTCAGCCCGCAGAGTTCGCCAAGATTGCATGGATACTTGCTGGGTCGTGGTGGTTGCGCCGCGCAGCGGATCTTCGAAGTCGTACTGGGCTGTTGCTGCCCATTGTGCTGACCGCTGTCCCTGTGCTGCTGATGTTGATGCAGCCAGACCTAGGTACCGCACTCTTGTTCTTCCCAACGCTGCTTGCGATGCTCTTGACGCAGGGTGCGCGGCGACTGCATCTGGGAGTCGTTGTCCTGAGCGCCGTTCTCCTCGCGCCCGCGTCCTATCCGCTGCTGAAGCCGCACCAGCGTGCGCGGATCGACGCGCTCATCGCCCAGTTGACGGGCGACGATCGCTACAACCGCACGATTGGTTTTCAAGCCGATCGCGCACGAACCTTGATCGGAGCAGGTGGAATCTTCGGAAATGGCGCGGAAAGTGCGCGAAATCTCGTCCGATTCAACGCGCTTCCAGAAGAGCACAACGACATGATCTTTGCAGTTGTGGCGTGCCGATGGGGTCTGCTTGGCGGCCTCCTCGTGATTGGACTCGAAGTCGCCATCGTTGCAGGAGCGCTGTGGATCGCGATCACATCGCGCGATCCGTTTGGAAAACTCTTTGGAACTGGCCTCGGGGCGATGCTCGGATTTCAGGCGTTCGTCAATGTTGGAATGACGATGGGGATACTTCCGATCACTGGACTCACGCTTCCCTTTGTGTCTTTCGGCGGGTCAAGCCTTGTCGCGTCGTGGATCGGCGTTGGGATTCTCTTCTCAATTGCCGCACGCGATGCACGAGGGGGATCGATGATGGGTGGCAGCGCTCTTCGAGGGAAGGCATGACGACCGCGGATCCACTCGCGCAGTTCAAGGAGGCGGTGAGCGCATATGGCATCGAGCTCGACCCGAGTGAAGTCGCAGCGCTGTCGAAGTATCTCGACCTGCTCTACGAAGCGAACGAACGAATGAACCTGACTGGTGTCAAGGATCGAGGGGCTGCATGGATGAAGCACATCTTTGATGGGTTGACGCTCGTCCCGATTCTTCAACAGGCAGAGGCGCGATCCGTGGTTGATGTTGGAAGCGGTGGGGGGCTACCTGGCTTGGTGTTGGCGATTGTTCTCGCGAAGATCCAATTCACGCTCGTAGAGTCCACGGGCAAGAAGGCGCGGTTCTTGCAGGAAACTGCCGCGAAACTTGGGCTGGAGAATGTTCGTGTGCTCACAGAGCGTGCGGAAGTTCTTGGCGCGGGCACTCTTCGCGAGAGCGTGGATGTGGTGGTCAGTCGTGCGGTCGCGCGACTGCCAGTGCTCTTGGAACTGTGTCTTCCTCTGGTTCGAACTGGAGGGCACTTCGTTGCGATCAAGGGGGAGCAAGCCGCAGCCGAGGTGGCGTCGTCGGTGCACGCACTTGGCGAATTGCGTGGAGTTGTCGTTGATCAGATTCGGACGCCAACAGGCACGCTGGTCGTTGTGGAAAAGACTGGAAAGACTCCGCGCCGATATCCGCGCGCTGCTGGCGAACCGCTTCGACGTCCCCTCTGAGAGTCAGTTCATTCCGCAGCGGGCGGCAGTGCTTGGCTGCGGAAACCATCCACGCGTGGCTCGCCTGCGCGCATGGAGTTGCCACGCATGGACGAAGTCGCACCAGCCGCTCCATCGAGTTTGGATTGCCCAGTGAGCCACGACTCGAATTCCTGACGGCGAATTGTCGCAGCGTCTCGCGCAGCCAGGAGCGCGTCGAGCACGCGCATCGTTGATCGATGCTCTCCAAGTTCGGTCCAGTCCCCAGCTGGAGTGGCGCGCAACCAGCGCTCTCCGCGCCGCGCATAGACCCGTCCATCGAGTCCGACATAGAAATTTTCGAGAGCGGCATCTGGGCGAAATGTTGACGCGGAGAAATCTGAAACGGCGCCATCCGCTGGCAACTTTCCCAAACGCGCTTCTCGCATGTGCGCGGTTTCGCAGCCGGACCACCATTGGCAGGTCCAGGGATTCCACCACATCTGGGATCCGAAAACTCCGGGAAGTGCATCGGAAAACTCGAGCGAGGCGCCGATCATTGGCGAACCCGTTCCGTAAACCGCAACTTGGGATTGAACAAATGAACCGTCGAATCCGGCGGTGTATCGAAAAGCGAAGCGATCTCCGGTGCTTGGGGCTGGCACTGCACAGGACAGGGCGCCGATCGGGGAGGTCACGGCTGCGCTGGAGATGGCATTCGGCAGCGCTCGTGCCGGTGTCCACTTCCCAGAAGGTTCCGGTGCAGCCCACCACGCACCTCTATCGCAGCAGAAGTACTGGTCGGTGACGCGCAGGACGGGCTTCGATGCGTGCAGACTCCATGCCACTGGAGAAGCACTCTGCGATTGAAACAACGGTGCCCCAAAGGGCGTGAGCGCAAGCGCGTCGGTGCGGGAAATCTCCACCTCAGCGGGGATGGCGCAGGAGTGCACCGCCTCGCGCTGCGCGAGGGTTTCTCGAAGATGCGCAAGCGCTCCTGCCCAAGGGGAGTCTCGCGAAATCATCTTGAACGCTTCGGGAAGAGCCCCGGGATCTATTCGAGTCCACCCGACGTCTCCGATCGTGTCACTCGTCCACCATCGACCCGCCACGAGCAAGAAGTAACCGCCGTCGCTGCCGCGAAAAAGTGGAAGGTTGGCGTTGGAGCATCCCCAGAGTTGTTGCGCACCGATCGGTTCAAACGCTGGTTCTCCATCGGTTGCAATCAATTCGGTTGGCTCGTATCGGACGAGGATTTCCGCAGGAGTCGTAGGCGTGCGCTCTCTTTCGTCAGTCGGCGAGCGCACTGCGGCAAGGCCACCGACGCCGCGCTCCATGCACGCCTTGATGACTTGCTCTGGAGGTCCAGTGCAACAAGTCCAGGATCCACCGAGTTTGGGTGCCATCCACCATTCGCCAGATGCCAGAAGCCACCACGCGTTCTCGGCGCGCAGCAGCGGCCACTGCGAATTGAGGCACAACTGCGCAGCTCCGTTGTCGTCGAGCGATCGCATGCGAGGTTCGCCATCGATCACCAACAGGATCGCGGGCTGTTGACGCACGATGAGTCGAAGTGCTGGCTCCTCGAAGGCAGTCGACGGCGGGATGGCGAAGCATGACTCCACCATCGTTGATGTGAGTTCGTCGAGTGGAATCTCCAGCGACGCTCCTTTGATCGAACCCTCAAGTGCGTTCTGGATCGGTGCGATTTCGCTTTCGCCCACTGGGAATCGAAGCGCCGGAACTCGCAGTTCTGTGATGGTGACCATCCGCCGACCACGGTCGAGCACAGTTCTCGCGCGAAGTTGGACAGTACCAATCGTCGCGGTTGGCGATCCGTGGAGCACGACAGCGACTGCGCACTTGATGTGAATCGTCTCGCCGTCCCACGTCTCAACTTGCGGTTGGCTGAGTGTCACGCGATCTTCCGATGCCGTGACGGCAGTACGTGGCCAATCGGAGTGGTTTGCAGGAGCGGCCCAGGGCGCGCCACAGAACAGTGTTTGCACGACCAATTGAAACGCGGCGACGCGAAAGGCAACCGGTGGCACGGCACCTCTCAACGCGACGAGAACACCATTTCTTCGCCGCTGTTGACGTCTACGTATTTCCATTTCAGGGTTTTCCCAATACGCTCGATCACCTGCCAGGCAATGTCTTCGTCGCTCAGAACCAGGATCATCTGGACGATTGGGTCTTGATTTGGAGCGAGTTGGAATTCCACCCCGGGTCCGTAGAGGATGTCGCCGCCGTCGCATTCGGCATGGGTGTTCAGGTGGCTCAAACTCGCCAAGACAGACTTGCGCGATCCAAGTGAACGCGCCTCTCGGTCAGAGGGTGAGACAATCGGCAGCACGACAAGCACTCGCATACTGGTAGAGAGAATATAAAAGAAGGGGAAGGAAAGGAGGGAGAGGCCCCGGGGCTCAATTCACTTCGCGCCGTCCAACTTGACAGCACAACGGGAGTTGAGTGCCAGCCTTTGGCGTTCGATTCGGAGCGGTGTGATGTCGGAAGCAATCCCGATCCATTGAAGCGCACGCACTTCCCAGTAGGTCAGGTCGAATTCCCACCAACGGTGCTGAACCGTACAGGCGGATGGATCCTGATGGTGGTTGTTGTGCCAACCCTCACCCGCCGCGAACAATGCCACGAGCCAGTTGTTTCGACTGTTCTCATCTGTCGCGTGGTTTCGGTAGCCAAACATATGCGTCAAACTGTTCACACTCCATGTGATGTGCCAGACAAAGACTGTTCGAAGGAACACCCCCCAGAGAACGACACTTGCTCCAAACCACGCCGCACTCTCCAGGGTTTCGCCAACGAACATCGCCACGAGAAACGCAATCGCAAAGTACGGAATGCACTGGCCCGCGTAGATCAATCCTGGAGCGGCTGGGTGTCTCTCGAGCCAGAAGTAGTAGGGGTCTTCGAGGGTATCGCGCGCGTACTTGGAATAGTTCGAAACGTGCGTCAAGTCGTGGTTCCGAAGAAAGAGCCAGCCCATGTGTCCCCAGAGGAATGTGACGAGCGGGGAGTGCGGGTCGTCGTCCTCATCGCTGTGGACATGATGCATTCGGTGTGTTGCGACCCAACGGGCAGGGGAGTCTTGCAAACAACAGAGCGCGAGGGTGACGAGCATCCACTCAAACCATCGAGGGACATGAAAACTTCGATGGGTGAGCAATCGGTGGTACCCCATCGTGATCGCCTGCCCGAAGACATGGATGCCGATGAGGCACACGAAGAGGCCCGTCCAAGAGAAGAACATCGGGAAACAGGCAAGCGCTGCCAGAGCATGCACAACAATGACCGGAAGGAGGTAACGAAGAAAGACAACGGTTGGAATTGTCGACGAAGGTCGTCCCAGTGCACTCGTCGAGTTGGGTTGCGGCATGAATGGGGACTCCGAGTCGCTCGAACAAGTCATCGCCCATCCGTAGGCGAATCAGGATCCCGAGATCCATAGAGCGTAGCGACTCCTGCGCTTCTCACCTGAGGCGTTTTGGTCAGACGAAGAGTCACCGCGCCGCCGGGAGCGGTTCAATCGGCATCTGAAGCCGCGCAAGTTCTTCGTCCGTCATCCACGGAAGACTCTTCAGTTTCTCAAGGAGCCTCTCCGGCATGCGTTTGCCGAGTCGTTCGTGCGCAGGACGGCTCTTCCATCGCCTGTGAACCCAGAGGTATTGTTCGGGTGCCCGCCGGATCGCGGTTTCGATTGCCCGGTTGA
The DNA here is from genome assembly GCA_964356445.1 of uncultured Singulisphaera sp. Taxonomy (GTDB): domain Bacteria; phylum Planctomycetota; class Phycisphaerae; order Phycisphaerales; family SM1A02; genus F1-60-MAGs104. The sequence continues at coordinate 10,127 of CAYHHO010000084.1, forward strand.
AACGCGCTGTGATGTAGAAGAGCGGATCCGGTTGGTCCTTCCAGTCGCGTGGATGGACGATGTCGACTTGATCGAGTTCGTACGAGAACTTTTGGTGACAGCGAGTCGCTGCTCCGATGACGATAGGAATCTGGTAACGCATCGCGAGCAACCCGATGGATTTGTAACTCGACGCGAGGCGTCCAAAGAATGGCACGAAGAGCCCGTCATCTCCGGCATTCTGGTCGGCGATAAACCCGACCCGACCGCCCGCTTCGATGAGCCGCTGAACTTCGGATGTTGCTCCCCACTTGGTGATGACCTCGAGCCCGCGTGCTTCACGGACGCTTCGAAGCCAACGGTCGATCCAAGGATTGTCGAGCGGACGAGCGAGTGCGCTCATCCGAAATCCAATGAGTGCCAGGACGAATCCCAGCAACTCCCAGTTGCCGCAGTGCCCCGTGACGAAGAGAACAGGGTCGCGCCCAACGAGCAGGCGAAGTGATTCCTCGATGCGGGCTGTGCGGACATACTTCACCCAGGCAGTCGGAGTCAAGAGTCGTGGTATCGCGACTGTCTCGACCATGAACATCTGAAAGAGACTCTCGACGGACTGCTCGGCGAGTGATTCGATTTCGGAGGGCGAAAGGTCTGGGAAACTGCGTGTCAGGTGACCAATTGCGCGCTCTCGATGCCTGCGTACGGTGCGGTAGTAAAGACGACCGGCGCTCGCTGCCGTGCGCATGTTCTGCTCGACGCCAAACATGTGGAATGCACCGAAGACCCCACGGAGCGCCACATACTGCGCGAGTGCACCTGCATTTTCAAGAGCGCCGTGTGGACGCACGTTGTTTCGATCAGCGCTCTGCGGCGCCGGTCAAGATCTGGAAGCGGTTCCAATTGAGAATCGGAATCTGCGCGGCGCTCGCTGACGCAACGAGCGCTTCGTATGCGGCGTAGGCGCGGCTTTTCGTGAGCGATGCGGCGTATTCAGCATCGCCTTCATCACCCGATTGCCCGCGTACCTGCACGGCGGGTGGGATAGATCCGATGACGACGAAATCCAAGTCCGGAGTGATCTGATCGCCTTGAACAACGATTCCGCCCCAGTCGCGAATCTTCTGGCTGATGAAATCTGCTTCGCCCTTGCTCGGCTTGCCATCTCCATCGACATCGAACTTGCCGTGGACGAGAAACTTGTACTGATAGGTCGGGCTATACACCGCATTCGCCAGCACGTCTCCCTTCCCGATGGACTTGCGTTGGTTGATTCGCGTGATCCGCGCCGTGCTGGTTGTATCGCCAACTTTGATGACTTCGATGCTCGCATATCCGGGAGTTTGCCGATCGGTTCTTGGGTCGTACATGATCGCCGAGGGGTCGGCGTAGACCTCAAACGTCATGCCTGGGCGGATTCGATCCTTGCTGCCGAGCGAGATGAAAACCTGATCCTTCGCAGCGGCGAGATCGACAATCTGTCCATCCACGAGCATCGCAGGATCGCTGGGCTTGATCCGAAATCCTTCGAGCTGCTGTCGCAATTCGCGGACCAATCCACTCAGGTTCGCGTTTTCGCTTGTGAGTTCAGTCTGCCGTTGCTGCTCGGTCGCGAGTTGATTGGCGTACTCGGTGCTCGCTTGTGCTCTGGCATCTTCGAGTTCCTTTTTCAATTCGGCGATTTCAACGAGAGCCGTCTCATGCGCTCCTCGGTAAGGCGCAATCGTTGCCTCGAGTGCCTGATTCATTTCCGCTTGGACCTTCGCCGCGGCTTCGTGCTGGGCAGTGAGCGCTGCGGTTTCTGCTTCGCACGCCTTCACTTGTTCCTCAAGAGCGGTGACTTTGATCGCGGCATCGACAGCGCCCCGCCGAGCGTCCTCGAGTGCGATCTTGACAGTCTGCCCCTCCTGCAAAGCGAGTGATGTCCGAATGGAAGCAACGTCCGTCGAAGTCTCGCCCGTGACAAGGCTGGCAAGTTCGGTGTTGCGCCCGACCAGATACTCGACCACGTTCTTGCTCTCGCCTTCCGCAGCTTGCCGAACCGTGAGCCCCGGCTCTTGGTCAAGGAATCCGATGGAAACGACTTCCGCAAGCGCGCGTTTGCTGTCGTTTGCGGCGGCTTCGTGCTTCCTTGCCTCGGTGAAGAACAGGATTGCGCCAACGAGCGAGAGCACCGTGAGGATCACGAATACGACGAGCGCGACGAGAGGTCCAGTAGTTGCGGATCGAATAGCCATGAGCCTTGTAGTGTGCCTCGAACTGCACACTTCCGTCAAGGGCAAAGTTCATTGAATGATCGGGGTTGCGCTTGCATAAACGGTGGAATTCTGCGATGATGTCCCCCCGACGTTTTTCTGATCGCATGAGTGATCGGCGTCTTTTTTGAGAGGAACTATCTAGTGCCAAATACTGAATCGGCGAAAAAACGAGTTCGACAAAACATCGATCGAAGCGCGCGCAATCGATGGCGTCGAACCAAGGTCAAGGATGAAACGAAGTTGTTCCTCAAGGCGATCCATGATGGCGACAAGGCAGCCGCAGAGAAGTCATTGCGCCTGCTCTCGGGAATGCTCGACCGATTCGCGCTGACGCCGACGATGCACCGCAACACCGCGGCTCGTCGAAAGAGCCGCCTCGCCAAGCGATTGAACGCGCTGACTGCTGCGAAGTAAACCGAGGCAACGCTGCGCGACAGTGCAGTGCCCCGAAGTCCGCCGAACGAACCGGTCCTGCGACGGAGGATTCTTCATGGGTAGTGCACGCCGCGGAGGACGGACATCGCGCGGGAGTGATCGAGGCAGTCGATCTCAGAAGTCTCACGGGTTCTTGGCAGGATATTTCGAACGCGCCAAGCAACCACTCGAAATTCTTGCGGTGATTGCACCGCTCGTCGTGCTGTACGAAGTCGGTTTGGTGTACGCGCTCCGAAGTTCGCAGGGGACATTCACCAATGGCGCACACGAGGGGCTCGTTCGCTTCTTCACCAATTTCGGAGTTGATCCTGCGCGGCTCAATCTGCCGACCCTTGGTTTGCCAGGCGTCGCGCTCATCGTGGTGCTGCTTGTCTGGCAATTGCTTTCGCGCAAACCATGGTCGCTCCATCTGCCGACAGTCTGCGGGATGATCGTCGAGAGCGCACTGCTCGCGCTGCCGTTGCTTGTGGTGGCGCAGTTGGTGACTCGGGCGTTCGTCCCCGCGCTCGTTGCTTCACCCTTTCCCGCACAGATTGAGGTTGGGATGGGCGCGTTGAGCACTTTTGGCAAGATTTCGATGAGTGTGGGTGCGGGGCTCTATGAGGAACTGATCTTTCGCATGGTGTTGCTGTCGCTGCTCCACACTGCCTTGGTCGACATGGCCCGACTCCCCGAGCGATGGGGGATCGCGATCGCAGTCCTCGTCTCCGCGCTGCTCTTTGCGCTTTACCACCCGTTGCGCACGAGCAGTGGGCTGATCGACGCTCGCCGCCTGACGTTCTTTCTCGTGGCGGGCACATTCTTTGGGATCCTCTACGTCGTGCGAGGGTTCGGGATTGCTGTCGGCGCGCATGCGTTCTATGACATTGCCGTCGTCGTGCTTTTCGCAGGCGATTGAAATCCTGCGCAAGTACACTCCACCCTCGTGATGAATTTCGTCGACCGTCGGAAGAAGGCCCTCGCACTCTCAGTCGCCGCAGCAGTACTGCTGCTCGTCTGCGCATGGTGGATCGACCGCAGCCTTCCGACGATTACCAAAGAGCGCTCAACGCCGATCGAAGAGGTCGTTGCTCCCGCACCCCTGACCGAGTCG
>CAYHHO010000085.1:0-13837 GCA_964356445.1 uncultured Singulisphaera sp.
ACAGCCGCCCGCTCTACCATTGAGCTACGAGGGAATGAGGGCTGAAAGATAGCATTGCGGTGGGATCCGTCAACTTTTCACTGATTTTGCGTGTCAGCGCGCGCTTTGACAGTCCGTCGCGCGCGCGTTGGATCGCCGCGACCGCCGATTCTCCCTCCCCTTGCATCGTTGGCAAATGCGCGTATATTGCTCCGCTCGATTCTGTTCGAGCAGGAGCCAACCATGAAGCCGGAAATCCATCCCAAGTACTACCCCGAGTGCAAAGTCAACTTCCGCGGACAAGTTGTGATGACTGTCGGCGCGACGGTCCCAGAAATGAGCGTCGAAGTCTGGTCTGGCTCGCATCCTTTCTATACGGGACAAAAGACCTTCGTCGATACCGCGGGTCGCGTCGAACGCTTCCAGCGCAAGTTCGCAGGCGGCTACTTTGCCAAGGGCAAGGACGCGGCCGATGCGAAGAAGGCTCCTGCAAAGAAGCCAGACGCTCAGTAGCAACGCTCATCTCGAATTTTGTCACACCGTGCTCCACTGGCACGGTGATTTCTTTTGATCGCAGATGACGTATGCCAAATCCTCCAGACAACCTCATTCGCAAACTCGTTGAGATCGACAACGAGTTCGAGTCGCTCTCAGCCGCGATGGCAGATCCGGTGGTGATGTCCGATCATCGCAAGTTGCGTTCGATTGTCGTTCGCCGCGCATCGATCGAAGACATGACAACGCGCTGGCGGCGCTGGAACAAGGCGGGCGAAGAACTCGCATCTGCGATCGAGCTTGCATCCGACTCGGACGCTTCGATCGCCGAGATGGCCAAGTCAGAGCGCGGCGCGCTTGAGGGCGAGCGCGAATCGATCATTCAAGAGCTCATCCGAGATCTCGTCACTGCCGACGACCGCGCCATCGCCGACGTGATTCTCGAGATTCGCTCTGGAGTCGGCGGCGATGAAGCAAGTTTGTGGGCCGGCGATCTTGTGTCGATGTACCAGCGCTATTGCCAGAGCCGCGGATGGAAGTGGGAAGAACTTGAATTGAAAGCAGGCGACGCGGGCGGAATCACCCACGGCGTGTTCGAAATTTCAGGAGCAGGTGTCTGGAGCGCACTCGGATACGAAGGCGGAACCCATCAAGTCAAGCGCGTTCCCGCCACCGAAGCACAAGGGCGCGTGCACACCTCGACCGCGACTGTTGCGGTCCTTGCAGAACCTGAAGAAGTCGCGAGCGCCGTCGACCCCGCCGAGGTCAAAGAGATCATGACCACTGCGCAGGGTCCCGGCGGACAGAATGTGAACAAAGTCGCGACGGCGGTGCACCTCATCCATCTTCCAACAGGCATCGAAGTGCGCATGCAGGAAACGCGCAGCCAATTGCAAAATCGCGACAAGGCGTGGCGGCTGCTTCGCGCGCGCGTCTACGAGCGCCGGCAGGCGGAAGCGGCAGCGCGGCGCGCAGATCAGCGCAGCGCGATGATCGGTTCGGGCGACCGCGCCGAGAAGATCCGCACTTATCGATACAAGGAAAATGTCGCCGTCGATCACCGCATCGACGAGAGTTTCAACCTGACGGAAGTGCTCGCGGGTCGGCTGCATGCGCTTCTCGACGGACTCGCGCTCAAAGACATCGCCGATCGAATTCAGAGGCTGTGATCGAATCCCTGACGGCGGCCTTGCAATGGCAATGGGACTCGAGAAATCGTTCGCTTCCAGAGACGGTCGAGAGTGTGGAAGAGGAGACCTGTTTAGACCGTTTCCATAGGATTTGCTTGATTCCACAATAAAAGTCCCTCACACAACCGCCCCTCGTGCGACCTTCTACGAGTGACGATCCCGCCAGTAAACCTCACTCTAGAAGGAGCCTCATGAAAGACCATCGTTCAATCCCACTCCAGACTCAGTGCTGCTGCCTGCTCGTGATCGTTGCGACGTCTGCCGCATGGGTGCGCTCCACCGTACCGCCGGAACCACCATCAGTCCTTTCGATCCCGCCGTCCGCCGCATCGGTTCAAGCCGGGATTGTGCAATTTGCGTGCTCGACGCACGAAGGAACCGATCGAGGCTCAATCTGGTTTTGCCAGGTGGTGGGTTCGCGCGAAGTAGCTGGATGGATCACCATCGAAACGCCCGAGCAAGTCGCGTGCGGTTCGCCCAGTTCCAAGCCGATCAAGATGAAACTGCAGGCGGCAGCGAGCGAAGCAGTGCTCAACATCACGGCTGGGGCGGGAGGCGCGATGACGGTTCATCGCGATAACGACTTGCTGGTCGAACTCCCGTCGATTCAGCCTCGAATGAAAAAACGTGCACTCCCCGGCGTGATTCCGACGATTTTGCCCGTACCCAAAGTCTCGCCTGCGACAGTGCCTAGCCGCGCCCAAATCGAGGCTGTCGCCGCGCTCGCGAACGAGCCCGCGTGGAGGCTCTTCATGACCGCGATGGCAGACGCCAATCTCGCCGCACATCTGCAATCTAGGCTGGTCGCGCCTGTGCCCGAAAAGGCAGAACCATGATGGGAGCACACGAACCGACCGCGCTTATGTGTGGTGCATGCGAATCGCCGTTGGTGGCAACCCAACTGCGATGCCCAGAGTGCGGTACGACACTCGCCGAATACTCCGATTGGAAGAGTCGCCACACGCCTGAGTGGCATCTACTGTCAGCGCGGATGGCAAGATTGCTTCGCTTGCTCCTGCTGCTCATTCTCCAGTGGGTGATGGTGTCGCTCGCACTTGCGTTTCTCGCCACCTGGGGGGTTCCCCCGCGAGCGATCTCGTGGATTGAAGTGGGCATGCGGGTGTATCTTGTGCTCACGCTGGCATCGGCCATGACGCTCGCGGTCGCGATGGATGTCGCAGTCCGAGACCTGCCAAGGTGGCAAGTCTCGCTTGCGCCCCGCACGCTCGACCGCTGGATCCCCGGCGCCGCAGCTGCACTCCTCGGAATCATCCTCCCGTCGATTTTCTCGAGCGACAACTTGCCCTGGGCGGTCCCGCTCGTTGACGCTGCCCGAATTGCGCTCGGCGCGATTGCCGTGTGGACCGCTCAGGATGCTCGAGTAGCGGCTCGTCGAATGCTCTTGAGGGCGGCACCGACCGCTGGAGACAATCACGGCGGTTCACGCGCTTGGTCTGTGTGGGCAGTATGGGGTGCCTTCATGTTCGTGGTTGCCTGCGCTCCCGTGCTTCGTCACTGGACCGGCGGTGCTGGCGGTGACCTTCGCTCGACCATGGCATCGCTCGGGAGCGCGTCTGTCTGGAGCGCTCTCATTCTCTGGTTGCGTGCCTACTGGGTCGCTCGGCGAAGGCTCGTGCGGTGGATCGATGAGTAGGTTGCTCGGTGCAGTCCGTGACTGGCACGCGCAGCACCCAGCGCCGTCGGCGTTTGCAGATCTCGTCCTTGGCATGCGCGGGACGGCGGCGTCGGGGACGCTCGCCGAATTCGTGCGCGCCGATGCGATCGCATGCGGCGAGCGCTTTCAACTCGTCCCTTCAGTTGCGCGCTATGCGGGCATCGTCCAACCGGAGCACGATCACGAAGCCGCGCGTGAGGTCGCCCATCAACTGATCGCCGCGGTACAAGGCAACGACTGCATTGCGTACTCACTCGGAATTGGTTCGCGAGCGGGATGGTGTTCGGTGGTTCGATCGGCCGCCGAGGCTTCCGCGATTCTTGGTCAGGTCGGTTCAAACCTACGCATTCCCGATCGCGTGGGCGAACCACTCGGCGATGGTCTGCCTCGGTACGACCTTCGTGACGCGCTCGCATCCGGATCGCAAGGCGATGTCGTCGAGGCAGTCGATCGACTGAGGGTGGCCACTGACGCCAATCCGACGGTCGTGGTCAAGTGCGTGCGTTGCGATAGCGCAGCGACTGCGCGCGGTATCGAGGCGGAGGCGCGCAGCGCTGCGACGTTGAACCACCCCTGTGCTGTCGGCGTGGTTGGCGAGGGGATCGCGGACACCACCGCCTACATCGTGTTCGAGCGAGTGAATGGGAATTCGCTCGTCGCGATGGCCGCGACGGAGTCGCTTCCGAATGCCGAGGCCACCGTCACACTGCTGGCAGAACTCGCTGGTGCGATCTGGCAGTTGCACGCGGCCGGGCTCTGCCACGGCGACATCGCGCCTGCCAACGTGCTATTGGACAGGTCGAGCCGCCTCCGGCTCGTCGACTACGGGCTTTCGCATCAGATCGACGAGACGTCGCGGGTTCGGGATCTCGTGCGACTGGGAGAATTGATCCAGTGGATGCTGCTGGGATTCGTTCCGACGTCGGAGCAGTTCGGGTCAGGCGAAACGCGAACGTGCCACTTTGGTCTCACCGCTCGGGCAGTCGAATTGGGATGGGAATTGCGGCGCGGCTGGAAACGCGAAGGAGAGGTCGAAGAGTCATTGAGGAGCATCGTGCGGCAGTCGCGCTGGAAGATGCTCGGCTTGGCAGCCGTTGGGCTCACCGCTGTTATGGTTGCCTTGACTGCGCTCGCGCTCGCGAGGTCGGGTGGCACATGACCCGACCCGCCCATCCACACTCGTCGGACAGTCGCGATGCGCAGCGTGCCGCGGACCACCTTGCGCAACTTACTCCGGCGCTCGCGCGCCGAATTCGCGCGCTTCGAGCTCCCGAGACCGAGTGGAGCGTCCGAACAAGCGAGTTATTCTCGACATCAGCTCGGCGCGTGCTCGTCGCCACCGATCGAGGCCGCGCACAGATGGGACGAGGGCAATTCGCGGCATTGTGGGACACCATCGTTCGTCGAGCCCTCATCGATCGGATTCGCCGCGCGATCGTGCGACGCCGAGTTCTGACCATCCTGAAAGCGCAGCGTGATCATGAAGGCGCCGACGTGCCAAACGACTGGACGGCGGATTGCGCGGCAATTGCTTGCGAGGTGTTGGATGGGCTGTCGCCGGACGAACGGCTCATGGTTGCCGCGCGGGTTGATGGGCATCCTTGGCATCTCATCGCCAATCAACTGGGAGTCAACGAGGGCGCAGCACGGCAACGATGGACCGCGATGCGTCGTCGACTGACACAACTCTATTCATCAGCGAAATGACGAACGCGCCAGTACGTCACTCGACTCTGACGATTGCCTTCGTCAATCGCAGACCCCCGCGACTCGTCACGCCTGCGGCGCAAACGTCGCCGACTCAATCCACTGACCGAGAAACTTCTCGATGAACGCATCGACAGCCTTTGAGGTCGATTGCCCATCGACTCCGCGCAGGCAGACGCGGCAATCCCCCGCTTCTCGGTCAAACAAGATCTCGAACGACCCATCAACGACGAGCGCCTGTGGCAAGCGCGATGCAAGGTGCGCAACGGCTGCACTGGTCTGAACAGTTCCGATCGCGATCGCCGGTGCCGCAACGAGGGCAGCGTCGTTCATGAACCAGAGGTCGGTCATCAATTCCACCGAAATCCCACCCGCAGGCTTCTGCGCTGCCAGTGCCGACTCGACCGCAGCGCGCAGTCGAGAGGCAGTTGGTCGGTCATCCCGCTCTGCACTGGGGTGCGATCCGACGATGATCCGCAACACTTGCGAAGTGTGTGATTGCTTCGTCATCGATGGCGCTCCATGCTCTTGCCTTCAAGGCTGAACCGGCGCCGCAGCTGGCCGCACACTCGCCACAATCAGCACCTCTCCCGACAGCGCCGGCGACTTCAAAGTCACAGGCAGCAGCAGGATTCCGGAGAATCCCTCTCGCGGCGTAACGGTGACATAGACCTTTCTGCCAACATCCTTCACAACCTCGGTGCGCACGAGCGCGACAATCGCGTCTGGGCTTGTCGTTGCGACCGACTCCAGTTCTACGGTCGGGTTCGCCAGCGTGAAGACCGCTTCTTTCGACGTTCCCGCCGCAATCAGCCCTACGTTGCACCGCCCATCGGCAACTGCAAGCGCCGACTTTTTCGGCGGCTTGTCGCTTCGAATCCGCACATCGACCACTCCGGCGTCAGGCGCGTCGGTTTCGAAGTAGATGAACCCTGGCTGCTGCGCGGTTGTCGCAGTCAGGTCGTATCCGACGATGTACGAATTTCTCGGAGCGTCTACTGCCGGATCAAACCCTTCGATCGAGATCGGCGCGCCGCTCGATGACAGGATGCGAAATGGCTTTCGGTCGATCGATTCCAAGATGATCTTCCCAGTGAGATTCTTCTTCTCGATCGCATTGATGTATGGAGGGACGATTCGAATCGGCAGACTCACCTCCGCCTTGATCGACACGTCGAGCGCCCGCGCGTATCCCTCCACCATGACCTTGACCGCAGAGTTGCGAGCCCCCATCGCAGAGGCACCGTCGAGTTTGATTTCGAGGTCCGCCGTGCCCCCCGGCGGGATTTGAGTTCCAACGAGATTCGAAGGAGTCGTGCACTTGCACGATGGCTGCACATGGGTAATCGTGAGCGTCTTGTCGCCCGTGTTTCGCAGCACAACTTTGCCCGCGCCTGCAACGTTGGGGGCGAGAAATCCAAGATCGAGGCTCGGCGGATCGGCCACAAGTGGCGAAGGATCTGGCACGACCCGCCCTGCCCCCACCGGGGATGGCTTCTTCTGACCTGCCGTCTTGCCGACCAGCGACTTCACCGGATTGGCTGGCAGTGGCGCGGTCGGCGCGATGGTTGGAGCGTCGTCCGGCACCTCTTGGGGGTCGATCGCTGGGGCACCCCGTGGGACCAAGTTGGTCGTTGAATCTTCGCGTGAATCCGGCAAATTCCCCATCGTTTCCGCTGCGAAAACGACCGAAAAAATGGCGAAAAGCACCGAAAGGAAGGGCGAAGATTTGACCCGATAACTGGAGTATTTCAGCATTCTGTACCTACGCGTAGTGAACACGCTCTTCACGCTCGGCGCAAGGCGATCATAGGAAGCAAGGAATCAGAAAATTCTCAGGTTTCTTTCCATCCAAATTTTACAAATGGCAAAGTCGGGCTATTGTCACAGTGCGGATGAGAGTCCGCATCAGTCGGGTTTCGATCCTTGATGTTTGGATAGATGTCAGGCTGATCAAAAACGCCCTTTTCCCTCCCTCCGCCCCCGAGCCTCGTGCTCGGGGGTTTTTTTTCCCCGATCGCTATGATCGCCGACCCACCCAAAGGAACGGCTCTAACCATGAACTCCAACGATCTCAGACCAGGCGTCGCCATCAAACTCGATGGCCGTCACTACGTCGTCACCCAATTCACGCACGTCACCCCTGGCAATCTGCGTGCATTCATTCAGATCAAGATCAAGGACATCGACAAGGGAACGCTGCTGGAAAAGCGCTTGCGTTCAGGCGAGAACGTCGAGCAGGTCGAACTCGATCGCCGCCCCATGGAGTACCTCTGGGCAAACGGAAAGAAGTATGTCTTTCAGGACTCCGCGGATTTCGAGCAGCACGAACTCGACGAAGAGGTCGTCGGCGACATGCCGCTGTACTGCAAGGCGAACACTGAACTCGTTGTGCTCTGGTGCGACGGGAAGCCTGTGTCGGTTGAACTGCCCAACGTGGTTGAACTACAGGTCACTGACACGACACCCGGAATCAAGGGCGCCACTGCAACGAATCAGTTGAAGGAAGCGACCTGCGAAACTGGGCTCAAGACACGAGTTCCGCCGTTCATCACGATCGGCGAGGTCATCCGCATCAACACGACTGACGGCTCTTACGCCAGCCGCGCTTGAAGCCAAGGGCCGGGTTCGGCTCGCCGGCAAGATCAAGCCGAGGCAGCGGTGTTGTCCAGCGCTGCCAGAGGTTTATGAAGGCGGTTCCGTCGCATCGACCGACTGGAATAGTGATCGCTCCTTTGGGACCGAGCAGAATCGCTTGGTAGCGCGCTTTCTTCGCGTGCGAAACTGCTCGAATGATCATCACTGAGTCTTCGACGGTCCATCGACGCCCCGATCGATCGTCCACCCAACCCGGCCCAGCGCGAACTAAACCACGGGTCGTCTTGAGTGCTGCGAAACGCTCTCCAAGGACCGATGTGAACCACGAGAGTGCCATTGCCGCCAACACGAGGAACGAGATGCCACAGACGATCGCCCAGAGATAACTGAGAGAGTCACTTCGAATCATTGAAAACGTGGCCTTGGCACAAAAGTAGAGCGGAACAATCAATGCGAACAGCTGTTGGGCCGTGAAGGTGTGGCCGATCTCTTCTGGTTCGAGAAGTCCTGGCGGAGCTGGAAAAGTGGCGAGTTTCGCCGCTGCAGAGGGAGCAACAAATGCGACGCGCGCTGGGTATGCAGCGCGAAGTGCACTCGCTGCAGCCTGTGCCTTGCTGAGGTTCGCCTTGCCCAAGGCAGTCGTGGGGTTACGGTCTGCGAGGAAATCTGGTTTTCGAAGGCAGTTCGCGACTTGATCCGCGAACGCCTTGTGCCCGTCGCGTTCTTGAAACTCGCTCCACTGCTTGCGACTGGCGCGGCGGCGCGCGAACACTCCCCAGAGGAAGAGCCCGATGATCGTGACGAAAAGCGCAGCAATACCCAATCCAATGGACAGCATGGCAGATCCCGTCGATGCGCGTCCGACCTTGGCGACAGAGAAAATCCCCAGTGTTACTCCAGTAATCCAGACCGGAAGTGCCAGCACGATGAGCACGATGGGAAGGCGGGAACGAAACCCGGACTTCGCATCCACCGGAGGCACGTCGAGAACCACCACGATTGAAGGCAGTTCAGTTGGTGCGGCTGTCGGAGTCGCTATCGCAGTTTCGGACACTCGTCATTACCTCCCGCAGACGACCCGACATCGCCCTTTGCGCAACGCGATCAATGAGGAAGCGGGAACGACTTGCAGAATTCGCGAATCTCTTCGCGCACTGCTGTGCAAGTCGCGCCGTCCCCCTTTGAACCCATCACGCGGTCAAGCCACTCGCCTACTTGTTTCATCTGCGGCTCCTTCAAGCCGCGCGTCGTCAGAGCAGGCGTGCCGAGTCGCAGGCCGCTCGTCACCACTGGCGAGCGCGGATCATTTGGAATGCCGTTCTTGTTGCAGATGATTCCTGCTTTCTCCAGCCACTTCTCTGCGTCGGCGCCCGTGAGGTCGGGATCGCGCGGTCGCAAGTCGACGAGCATGAGATGGTTGTCTGTGCCACCAGAGCAGAGCCGATATCCGCGGGCCTGAAGTTCCGCCGCGAGCGCCTGCGCATTTTTCACGACCTGCTGGCAGTACGTCTTGAACGATGGCTGGAGCGCCTCGCCAAATGCGAGCGCCTTCGCAGCAATGATGTGCATCAGTGGACCGCCCTGCACTCCTGGGAAAACCTTTCTATCGATCGCCGTAGCGAGCGCCTCGTCGTTGGTCATGATCATTCCGCCGCGCGGACCACGCAGGGTCTTGTGCGTGGTCGTCGTTACGAGTTGCGCGTGCGGGAACGGCGATGGATGCACACCAGTGGCGCAGAGGCCAGCGATGTGAGCGATGTCCGCCATGAGGATCGCGCCGACCTTGTCTGCGATCGCACGGAAGCGCGCGAAGTCGATCACGCGCGAGTACGCCGAGTAGCCGCAGATGATGAGTTTGGGCTTGTGTTCGAGCGCGAGCCGCTCGATCTGGTCGTAGTCGAGTCGTTCGCTCGTCGGATCCAACCCGTAGTCGACGATCTTGTAGAAAGTCCCGCTGAAGTTGACCTTGAGGCCGTGACTGAGATGCCCGCCGGACTTGATGGGAAGGCTCAGCACAGTGTCGCCGGGGCTCAGCACAGCCATGAATGCAGCGATGTTTGCATTCGCACCGCAGTGAGGCTGCACATTGGCGAACTTGCATCCAAAGAGTTGCTTGGCGCGGTCGCGCGCGAGGTTCTCGGCGAGGTCGTGAAACTCGCAGCCGCCGTAGTAGCGCTTGCCTGGGTAGCCCTCTGCGTACTTGTTGGTCATCCACGAACCCGCCGCGTGCGTGACGGCAGCGCTGACGTGGTTTTCGCTGGCGATGAGCTCGAGGGTGGTCTCTTGGCGTGTGCGCTCCCCTGCCAGAATCTTCGCAAGTTCGCTGTCGCAACCTTCGACGAGTGCGATGAGCGCGTCGCCGGGATTGGAGGCGTTTGGGGTGGTAAGCGGAGTGCGTGCAGCGGTCGTGGTCATGCTGCCGATGCTACTGCGCCGATGCTTTGTATCGTGCCACGCGAATGTCGATCCACCAGCAAGCATTCTTCGGCGCGACCGTCGAGGTCACGATGCGGGGTGGACTGCCGTGGACGCGCTATCGCGCTGGAAAGCCCAAGCGAAAATCGTCCCCGTCGGCAGACAGCGACCTTCGATCCATCATGAAATTGATTGACACATGGTCCGCTGGCCGGAAGGTCGCGCGCGCAGCGATCGTGAAGATGCTGCCGAAGGATCCGCCGTTTCACGCGGCGTGTTGGCGTGCGGCGCTGTCGATTCCTGCGGGAGAAGTTCGCACATACGCATGGCTCGCGACGGCAGCTGGACGACCCAGCGCCCATCGCGCTGCAGCGCAGTCGATGGCGCGAAATCCACTCGCACCGCTCGTCCCCTGCCATCGAGTTCTGGGTGCGAACTGTCTGGGCGGATTCTGCGGAGCAAACGAATCCACGATGGGTGACTCGCCAACGCACTGGGCGCTCGCCCTCAAGCGAAGACTCATCGCACGCGAATCGACATCAGCACGGAAAGCCATGACAAGAAAAACAGGAAAATCGAAATGAACATCACGATGGTTGGGACGGGGTATGTCGGACTCGTTACGGGAGTGTGCTTTGCCGACATGGGCTATCACGTCACCTGCCTCGACATCGATGAAGCGAAGATCGCAACACTCAAGCGCGGCGAGAGCCCGATTTACGAACCTGGACTCACCGAAATGATCCAGCAGAACGTGCACGCTGGACGACTGGAATTCACGACGGACCGCAAGTTCGCCTATGGCAAGGCAACGGTCATTTTCATCTGCGTTGGGACGCCCAGCCGCGACGATGGAAGCGCAGACCTGAAGTATGTGCTGGGTGTTGCAGATGACATCGCGACCGAACTCGAAAGGCTCGGTCCGAGCGCTCCGATCAAGACAGTCGTCGTCAAGAGCACCGTTCCGGTGGGCACAACCCACATCGTTCGCGACGCGATTCGCGCCAAGACGAAGGTGCCATTTCAAGTCGCCGACAATCCGGAGTTCCTCAAGGAAGGCGATGCCATCATGGACTTCATGAAGCCCGACCGCGTCGTGTGCGGGGTCGACAATGAGCAGACGGGCGAAGTCATGCGGGCGCTCTACGACCCATTCGTTCGGCAGGGCAACCCGATATACATCCTTGACGTCCGAAGCGCCGAGATGGTCAAGTACGCCAGCAATGCGATGCTCGCCTGCAAGATCTCGTTCATCAACGAGATCGCCAATCTCTGCGAGCGGTATGGGGCGGACATCAACGCTGTACGCGAAGGGATGTGCGCGGACAAGCGCATCGGCAATCAGTTTCTCTATCCGGGGCTTGGATATGGTGGTTCGTGCTTGACTGGCGGCCACACGGTGCTTGCGCGTCGCAACGGTCGAACGGACCTCGTCCGCCTCGACGAACTCCACTCGGGATCGCTCGACGGAATCGAAGAAACACCTGATCTTGAGGTGCTCTCTTGGGCGCCCGGCGATGACACGCCACGCTTTCGGCCAGTCGCAGGAGTCAGTCGACGCTGGTATGACGGGGACGGAATCATTCTCAAGACGAAGATTGGGCGCCGCGTCGTTGTCACCGCAGACCATCCGATGGTGGTGCTCGATGAGTCGGGCCAGCACCGCGTGTTCCCCGCGAGTCTCATTGGCACGGAGGACTGGCTCCCCCTGGCGCTGGGTTGCCCGGAAGGTTGCGCAGACGATTGCGGCGAATCGCCCGTGATCGATGTGATCGGTGCTGCGCGCGGCGCAGGAATCGCAGACGCTGAGATCATCGTGCGACTCGGCGACGCTGGCCTTCGAGCACTCGCTGCACTCGATGCAGAGAGCATCGATACAGCGCTCAAACCGCTCGCGCATCCGCGTGGTCGCGACCGCGCCTACGACATTCTGCGCACGGGCGTGCTTCGGCTCGATGAGGCTGTGCTCTTGAAGTGTCCAGTCGTCGACGCGACTTTCGGGACTGCGCGTAACGGGACATATCTTCCCGCGACCATCGTCGCGGATGTGAGATTTTGGCGCATCGTCGGTCTCTACCTCGCCGAGGGTCATGTCAGCGCGGACGGTCGACGTCGACGCGTTGCCTGGTCGTTCCACCCAACAAACGAAATGGACCTCGTTGAGGAAGTCGCGCAGTACTGGCGTGACCTCAGTGTCACCTGCGATGTTCGGCGGTGCTCGACGACCATGCAGGTGAGCGTGTCCTCGCGACTCCTCGCCGCCGTCATCGAATCGATGGGACTCGGTGGAGATTGCTACTCCCACCAGATTCCCTCGCTCGCTTGGGAAGTCTCTGCCGCCCACAAGCGGGCGCTGCTCTCTGGACTTTGGCACGGCGATGGATCCGCGTCGAAGGTCGGAGGTGGTCCCAGCGTCGTGTTGGAGTATGGAACGGTGAGCGCGCGACTCGCCGATGGGATGTCGCGGTTGCTCGCTGACATCGGCGTGGTGGCGCGAGTCAAGTCGGGCCGAGTCGCCAAGTCGACTCGCCGGACCTATTGGCTGACGGTTTCCAGCGCCGCCTCGGCAACCAAACTCGCTGAGTTCATTCGCGCTCCCAAGCGCCAGATGATGCTCGCCTCGGTCGGCGCGCAGTCAAAGCGCACGGCTCCGACTGGGTGGCGCACGATGGGCGAGCAAGCCGTCGCTGCGGTCCGCGTCGCATCGGTTCGCCGCGAGCGCTTGACTGGTCCGGTCTACTCGCTGGAAGTTCCAGGAGCCCACACGTTCGTGACAAGCCACGGACTCGTCGTCCACAACTGCTTCCCCAAGGACACACAGGCTGTCGTCGCGATGGGACAGGCTGCCGGATTCGACTGCAAGTTGAACGCGGCAGTCCATGAAGTGAATCAGGACCAAAGGTCTCACTTTTGGGACAAGGTTGTCCAGGAACTGGGCGGCAGTTTGCGCGGTAAATCCTTGGCATTTTGGGGGGTTGCGTTCAAACCAAGAACCGATGACATCCGTGAGGCGCCGAGCATCTCACTGATGGAGCGGGCACTCGCCGCTGGTGCCAAAGTGTGTGCGTACGACCCCGTGGCGTTGGATCACCTCGCAAAGGAACTGCCAGCCGTGGGGCGAGCGTCCGATCTCTATTCGGTGCTCGATGGGGCCGATGCGCTCATTATCTGCACGGAATGGGCTGAATTTAGGGCTCCGGACTTTGCCGAGATGCGACGGAAGATGGCAAAGCCAATCGTTTTCGATGGTCGAAATCTCTATCGCCAGAGTCAATTGGTCGATGCGGGGTTCACCTATGCGTCCGTTGGGCGACCGACAGCACGCCCGCGCTGACTGAAGAGACCATCTAAAAAACTCGCAAAAACGAGTGATTTTTGGACGTGTGGGCTTGCGATGCGCCCCCCGCTTGTCGTACATTTCGCGTGTCGCATGACGAGTGCGTCTGGGAGCGAGACCATTTTCTCGACACGGATCGTCAATCAAAAAGGAATCTCAAGATGGCAACAATGACCAAGAAGTCGGCTGCAAAGAAGTCGACAAAGACTGCAAAGACCACCAAAGTCGCGAAGAAGGCTTTCAAGCCAACCTCCTCCTCGAAGGTTCGCACTCGCAGCCAGATCATCGCAGAACTCGCAACCGCTTCCGATATCAAGAAGGCAACCGTCAAGGAAGTCTTTGAGAATCTCAGCGCAATGATCGGATGCGATCTCGGCAGCCGCGGCCCAGGCGTGTTCAGCTTCATGGGTCTCATGAAGATGAAGACTGTCAAGAAGCCAG
>CAYHHO010000086.1:0-13805 GCA_964356445.1 uncultured Singulisphaera sp.
TGCGGAAGGCAAGCTGGAAAGCCAAACGTGTCAGGGAGATAGAGAAATCGTTGAGGCGCGGCGGCGCCAAAGTGTTCGGTCCACCAACGCGAGCCATGCGCGATCTGTCGAATGAAGCTCTCGCCGCTTGGTGCAGTGCAGTCGGGCTCGATCCACATCGCGCCGTTCGGTTCCCATCGACCTCGCTTGACCGCACCACGAATCTCTTCGAAGAGTTCGGGGGACTCTTCTTTGACGAACTGATACTGCTGCGCCTGACTGCAGAGAAATCGAAAGTGCGGGAACCGCTCGATGTTGCGCAGCGCCGTCGCGAACGATCGAACGCACTTGCGACGGGTTTCGTCAATGCGCCAGAGCCATGCTGTGTCAATGTGCGCGTGGCCGATTGCAACACAGTGCGTGCGCTGCGCCGCACCCGCGCGCCCCTTCAGCAAGCGATCGAGCGCGCTGCGCTGAGCAAGCACGTGGTCACGCGACGCGGATCTCGCTGGGATTGCGCGAACGATCGCACGCAGTCCCTCATTGATGTCGTTCGTCCGAGAGCATTCCGCAGCACCTCCCGACAGCATGCGCCGCAACCAATCGAACCGCTGGCAGAATTGCCAGACCGGTTCGTCGATGGCTACGAGTTCTGCGAATTCAACGCGACCCGGCTTCGCTTCGCGCCACCGCGCACGTTGTTCAGGCTGGTCCCACCAGAAAGTCGTTGCGCCAAGCGGAAGGTTGCACGCGGCTTCAACCCACTCGTCCACTCGCTCGCCACCGCGTGCGCGCTGAGAGCTCCGCCAATCCAACGGAAGAAGCGGCGCTGTGTCGTGATATGGGTCAAGTCCGGCGTGAGCGACGCCATCGACCCACAGACACGCCTCCGTCCCGCTCGAAAAACGAAGCAGTACTCGGTGCCCTCGAAAATCTTTGCTCAGAGTTGCGCGAATTCGAAACCAGGCCGTGCTCCAAATCGGACCCCAGCGGTACCCCACTTCAACGGGCTTGGTGCGCTGACGCACTGCACTCGCACGATGCACTCTCTTGGAAAAATGTGCGACATCGAGTCGAACAGATTGCCTTATTGGCCAAGCGAGCGGTTCAATAATGTCCTTGTTGAACTCCTCATATCGAATCGCATCCATTTGAAAGTGAGGAAGCACGGCAGGAGTGTAGGAGCGACATCGCCGCCTGAACCCCCAACGAACCCCTGACAATCCCTTGACAAACGCCATTCGCATGACCTAATGTCCATTGAAGATGTCGGTGTTTCAGCGCAATTTCATCATCGCGGCGATCGCCATGTGGCTGCCGCTGTGCTGCTGCCAGGTGATGGCGATTGTGTCACCGAATGATTCGTGCTGCGCCGAAGCATCGACCTCGTGCTGCGGTGGAGACACGAGCGATGAGTGCTGTGACGAAAGCGCGCCAGCCGATTCGGGTCACTCCGATCAGTCCTGCCAATGCTGCGTTGAAAAGGGACCGCCTCCAACGGCGCCATCGCTCGACTCGTTTTTCATCACACTTGAGATTCCATTTGAGTTGGCGCACTCGCCACTCTTGATCGATCCCACGACTCTGCGCGCAACAGAGGTTGCAGGTCGCTGGGACGTCCCGCCGCCGTCAGATTCGCCAGCGCCGCCGCACTCTGCGAGCGAGCGCTGCTCCGTTTTTTCCATCTGGCTGATTTGAACTCCTGACACGCTTGGTCCGCGCGAAACGTTTTCGCGCGGCGGTTCTGTGTCAACTTTGGAGTTCTCTCAATGCACAATTCTGCTTGGTACGAAGGTTGGTCGATAGTTTGGTCAACGGCGTGGTCGACGCCGAGGCGTCTCCCGCTGTCCACTGCCGTTGCACTTGCGGGCTCAACCTTTGCGCTGGCCTCATGCACGACACCTGAATTGAACCACCCGACTGCGATCAGCAGCGAAGTCTCCGCCGGCAGTGGCGTCGCGCCGAACTGGCAGACTTCACTCGACAGCGGACTGCTCGATGGAGAATCGCTGCGCAGTGCATCGGCGGACCCGCTTCCAAATCCACTTGATGAGCGCCGTGCCGTAGAGATTGCGCTCGGCGCAAGCCCAGAAATTGCACGGATGCTTGCCGAGACCGAAGGGTTGCGGTGCGAGGCGATGGACGTTTCTGCCCCTATGAATCCAGTCATAAGCCTGACGTCGGGCGTCCCACTCGATTCGATGAGTGTCGTCCCGATCTTTGCGATGCTGATGGTGCAGATCGACGAACTGTGGAAGCAACCCATTCGAAGCGAGTCTGCGCATGCGAGTTACGAAGCTGCGCTGCTTTCTCTCGGCGCTGGCGCGATCGCGATTACTTCCGACGCGCGGTCGCTTTGGCACGAAGTCGCCCTTCGAGACGAAGAGTGCCTCCTCGCAGCTCACGACAGCGAACTCGCGGAACGCTTGCTCGCGATTGCACGCGAACGGTTCGCGGTCGGCGAGGGCGATGCCAGCGAAGTCGCGCAAGCCCAATCGGACTTCGCGCAAGCGCATCACCGCGTTGAAACTGCGAACGAGATGCGGTCCGCTGCACGCCTTGCATTGATGGCGCTTCTGGGAAGACCAGAGGCGCCAATCGAATGGACAGTTGGCGCGGCAGATGCATCGAGCGCATTCGCCGTTCACGGACCGCTCTCCGACGAGCCTGCCATGCTCGATCGACTTGCGCAATCGCGACTCGATGTGCGTGCAGCGCAGGCGCGTGTTGCAGCAGCGAAGGCGAAGGTGACTCTCGCGCAGCGCGGGCGCATCGGTCGATTCGAAGTCGGCGCTGGCTGGGAGCGAGACATGGAAAGTGACCAAGCGGTCGGAGTCGCAGCAAACATCGAACTTCCGATTTTCAATCGAGGCGACTTTCGCATCGGCAAGGCGATCGCGGATCTCCGCGCCGCAGAAATCGCAGCAGAGCGCACCCGACAAGTTGCAATCATCGAACTGCGCGGGGCGATCGTGAAGGCGAAGGCGGCGCAATCCCGCCACGAAATCACCGAGACGTCGACGGTGACCCCTTGGGTGGCCAGCGCCCGTCGGACTGCGGAGGCACTCGCTGCGGGCGAGGCTGCACCGCGAGAGTCGTTTGTGGCAGAGCGCGCCCTCGCGCAAGCGAAACTTGAACTGACAGACCTCGAGCGCCAGCGACGCACGGCGCGATTGGCGCTTTCGAAATCGGCCGGATTCCTGCCTGCAGAGGAGATGCCATGAACAGCCAAACGTCATCCACTTCATCGATTCCACTTCCGAAAGCGCGGCTTGGAACGCGCATCGTCCTGCCCACGGTCATCGTTGGCGGCGCACTTGCAGTGCTTGCATGGTCGAGTTGGCGCGCATGGGCACCACTGACAGTCGTCCACGCCGTTGCGGTCATCGTGCGGCCGATCGAAATTGGATCGGCTACAGCGAGTCACGCGTCTGCTTCAGGCGCGCGAGCGACGGGGCCGGTCGTGCAAGCTCCTGGCTGGATCGAACCGTCGCCATTTGCGTTGACAGCAGCAGCGCTCGTCCCTGGCGTCGTGCGTGAAGTACTCGTTCTCGAGGGCGATCATGTCTCGAAGGGACAGCCTGTCGCTCGACTCATCAACGACGAGCAAGTGCTTGCACTGCGCAAGGCTGCCGCAGAGCGCGAAATCAAGTCGGCCGAGCACGATGTCCTCGCGGATGAATATGCGCGAAAGTCCAAGTTGCTTGCGAGCGGCGGCGTCAGCGAAGGCGAGGTCGCCCGATTGGGCCACCGCGTTCGCGCAGCGAAAGCCGCGCTTGAACTCGCAACTGCTTCTCAGGACGAAGCCGCGCTCGCGCTCGCGCGTACTGAAATTCACGCGCCCGCAGCGGGCATCGTGATGGCTCGACTTGCAGCGCCTGGGACGCGCGTCGGAATGGATCCCGCATCTTCGGCGATCCTGCAGTTCTTCGACCCCGCTCAGTTGCAAGTGCGAACAGATGTGCCGCTTGCGGACGCCGGGCGGCTTGCGATCGGTCAGACCGCAGAGGTCACAGTCGACGCGTTCCCTGGAGTCGTGATTCGCGGTCACATCATCCGACTTGTGCAGCAGGCCGATATCGCCAAGAACACGCTGCAGGTGAAGGTGCGCCTCGATGATCCGCCGATAGGTCTTGTGCCCGACATGCTTGCTCGAGTCAAGATCCAAACAGGTGCCAAGCCTGCGACCGGATCGGAATCCTCGCCAACAACCGCGGCTTCTAACCGAACGGAAGTTGCGGTTCTCGAGTCGGCGCTCGGTGCGACCACTGCAACCTCAGATGGCACGCGAACGGGCGAAGTTCGTGTCGTCGTCGACGTGCGCGACGGCGTCGGGCAAATCGAAATGCGCGCGGTCGTGTGCGCGCTCACCGCAGGTCCTGAAGGTTGGACTGCGGCCTACAAGGGAATTCGTCCTGGCGATCTCGTCGTCCTAGGCGATTCGCCGCCGACCACGGATGGCCAGACCGTGCGCGTCAGCAGCACACCGGTTGGCAAGCCCACGAAAGGAGATCACGATGGGCACAACTGAACCAATCATTGTCTGCTCCGCACTTGAGAAGCACTATTCGCGTGGCGGCGAGACGGTGCGCGTCTTGGAATCGATCGATCTCTCGCTTGAACGCGGCGCCTTCATCGCACTGATGGGGCCGTCGGGTTCTGGAAAGACGACGCTCCTCAATCTCTTCGCTGGAATCGATCGCCCCACGGCTGGGTTGTTGACCGTCGATGGTCACGACATCGGCATGCTGTCGCGGAGCGCACTCGCCGAGTGGCGTGCGCGCAGCGTTGGGTACATCTTTCAGCTCTACCACCTCGTGCCTGTGCTGACGGCATACGAAAATGTCGAACTGCCGCTCTACCTCCATGCACTGACGAGGCGAGAGCGCCACCAACGCGTGAGCGAAGCGCTCGACGCTGTCGGCATCGCAGATCGGCATGCGCACTATCCGCGGCAACTCTCGGGTGGACAGGAGCAGCGTGTCGCGATCGCGCGCGCGCTCGTGACGCGACCTGCGTTGCTGCTCGCGGACGAACCGACTGGCGATCTCGACCGCACTGCGGCTGCTGGAATCATGGACCTGCTTTCTCGGCTGCACCGAGAGCGCGGGGAGACCATCGTGATGGTGACCCACGATCCTGCGACGGCTGCGCACGCAGATGGAATCGTTCGGCTCGACAAGGGGCGACTCGTGCGCGATGGCAGCGGAAGCGCCATTGCTGCGGCGAATCATTCGCATGCAAGAGGAGGTGCGGCGTGACGCGGTTGTTCGGTGGAGTCGCTGCGCTCGCGTGGCGCGGACTCTGGCGCCGTCCAACGCGAAGTGCTCTCGTCATCGCTGGTGTCGCAGTGGCTGTCTTTCTCTACTGCACTGTCGATGCAACTCGCACAGGCGTCGACCGCACGACCAAGCGTGCCGCCTCCGAGACCGCGCTGATCGTCTACCGACAAAACCGATTCTGCCCATTCACGAGCCAGCTGCCACAGTACTACGAGAATGAGATACGCAAGATTCCAGGCGTCGCGACCGTGACGCCCGTCAAGATCGTCGTCTCAAACTGCCGCGCGTCGCTTGATGTGGTGACGTTTCGAGGAGTGCCGTCAGAGACATTCGCCAGAGACCGTTCCAGTGGCGTCGACCCCGCCGCAATGAGCGCGTGGACCGGTCGAGGCGATGCTGCCCTCATCGGAGCGGAACTTGCAGAGCGTCGAAGGCTCAAGCCTGGAGATCGTTTTACGGCGGCGGGTGTCGATGCGTATGTCGCAGGCATCATCAACAGCGACGCACCACAGGATCAGAGCAGCGCGTTCGTGCATCTCTCGTTCCTCCAAGAACAATCTAAGAAAGGTGGCACTGGCACGATCGTCACGCAATTCGACGTTCGCGTCACGGACCCATCACGGCTGGACGAGATTGCACTCGCGATCGATGAACGCTTTGCGCACGATCAGACTCCAACAACCACACGAGCTGAGACCGCCCATGTCGCTCGAGCGGCCACAGATGTCATCGCGCTCGTTGGTTTCGCTGAATTGCTTGGTCTCGCTGGGCTTGCCGCGGTCTTCGCGTTGATCGCCAACGCCATCGTCCTCTCGATGCGAAGTCGAGAACGCGAGGTCAGCATCCTCCAGACGCTCGGCTTCCAGGGCAGTCATCTTGCACTCCTTGTTCTTGTCGAAGCACTTCTGCTCGGCGGAGTCGGTGGAATCATCGGGGCAGCGGGGTCCTACGCGACGATCGCGCTCGCGCGTGCGGCGCTCACGATGGAGGGAGTTTCGATCGCAGTGCTTCCATCTATCTCCGTTGCGCTCATCGGTGTCGCGATCGCCGTCGGGCTCAGCCTCGCGGCCGGAATTGTTCCAGCGATCATCGCTTCACGCCAGTCCATCGTGTCAGGATTTCGATCATGAAAATGCTTCCGCTCCATTACGCAGCGCGCAACATCGGCAGAAGCATGCTGAGGTTGGTGCTGACGGCAGGCGGGGGTGCGTTGGTCGTGCTGCTTGTGGTGACCGCGGTGGCGAGCGTTCGCGCGCTTGACCGTGGCGTGCGCGCGAGCGGCACTCCGGGAAATGTCATGCTTGTCGGCGCGGGCAGCGAAGAGAGCGTGGAGCGAAGCGAGATTCCAGCATCTGCGCCAGGCGTGCTTGCTGCGAGCATCGAGGGCATTCGATCGGTCGGCGGAGGACTTTTCATCTCGCCAGAATTGCATGTGCCGCTGCCGATTCGACGACTCGACGAACCCGCACCCGTCGGAAGTGCGCGCAACCTGGCACTGGTTCGTGGAGTTGAACCGAGTGCATTCCTCGTGCACCCGCAGGCACGGCTCGCCATCGGAGACCTTCCGCGCGCGGGGGCTGACGAGGCTGCTGTAGGACGAGCGGTCGCAACTCGACTCGGGCTGACTGATGCGGATTTCGCCCACGATGAAGGTGCTCGACCATCGATCCTCATCGATGAGTTGCCACACAAAGTGACGGGCATCATCGAGGCGCCGGGAGTCGCGATCGATGGCGAAGTTTGGATGCCGCTGAACGACCTCCTCGTGCTGACCAAGCGCCAAACGATTTCGGTCGCTGTCGTTTCGCTTGATGGTGCATCCATCAGTGACATCGAAACCTTCGCTGCACGCCGATCGGATCTTGAGCTCGCTGCGATCGATGAGCCCGCGTACTACGCGCAGCTCGCGGCGTTCTTCCGCCCCGTCCAAGTACTGATTGGCACGAGCGCGCTCGTGATTGCTCTCGGTGCAATGCTGGGCGGACTCAACGCGCTCGACGCTGCGTTCGCATCAAGGTCGCGCGAAATCGCGATGCTTCAGGTCCTCGGATTTTCACGCACGGCAGTGATCGCGAGCCTTGTCCAAGAATCACTCTTGGCCGTCGCGAGCGGAGCACTTCCGGCCGTCATCCTCGCGGGCATATTGCTCGACGGGATCGGCGTTCGCTTCTCGATGGGAATTGTGTCGCTCTCGATTGACTCAGTTTGCATTGCGAGCGGCCTCGGCGCAGGCGTCGCACTCGGCGTCATCGGAAGCATCCCCCCTGCCATCCGCTGCATGCGCACTTCGATCCCAACTGCACTCAAGTCTGATCTGGTCTAGTTCACTACCACCCTGGAGAATCTTCGATGTATCCAAACTCACACAACAAACTCTTGTCACTTGTCCTCCTCACGACAGTCGCGTTCACTGCTGCTTGCGGCGACTCAGCGCCAACACCGGCGCAGACTCCCGTTGCGGCAACGGTCACTTTGCCGACGGGAATCTTCGTGACCGCAGAGCCCAACGGCGCGGTCCCCGTTCTTGAAGCGCGAAAGTCTGCAAAGGTCGGCGACCGCGTCGCGCTGCTGGGTCGCATCGGCGGAACACGAGCCCCGTTTGTCAGCGACCGTGCTGTCTTCTCGATCATCGACGCGTCGTTGAAGTCGTGCGTCGAAATGGGCGACGACGATCACTGCCCTCGGCCTTGGGACTATTGCTGCGAGGACAAGTCGGCGCGCTCCGCTGCGATGGCTTCGATTGAGATTGATGGCGCTGACGGCAAGCCGCTTGCACTTGCGCTCGAGCAGGAAGGCACCTTGAAGCCCCTCATGCTTGTCGCAGTCGAAGGAACGCTTCAATCCACCGACGGTGGCGCATTCGTCGTTCGAGCCGAGCACATCTACAAGGTCCCGAACGATTCGCTTGCGAAGTACATCAAGTGATCGCGCCCAACGAATTGCTTGCAATCGACATGGCGTGATCGGCACGAGTCGCCGCGGCAGTCACTTCACGCCGATATCAATAGTTGCTTGGACAGAGTTGCTCTCGGATGCGCTGAGCCCCATCGACATCGAGCCTGATGTGTAGCCGTAGAGTTCTCGCTGCCCGGCGAGGTCTTCGATGTTCGCCCAGCGCTGTCCATCTGGGCTGACTTGCAGCCCAGCGCGCGAAATGAGGAGATAGGTGTCTCGGGTGAACACCAGGATGTTGTTTCCAGCGCCGAGCGTTGCCATGGGCAGTTGAACTTTCACAATGAGCGGCACCGACTCCCCCTTGTGAATCAGGAAGAGCACCTCGCGACCAGCATTGATCTCGCTCTCAACGGACTTCCACTGCTCCTGTGAAGCGGTCGAAGAGACAATCTCGACTGCCTTCATCTTCGAAGTGTCGAATTGGGAAATCGAACTGCATGCCCCAGCGCAAAGCGCGAACGAGGCAGCGGACGCGATCTGCAACGAGAAAAGTTTCATCGATCCATCTGATCTGCAACGCGGACCTTTGTCAACAGGCGGCGGTTGCGGTCGGTGTAGCCATGCCGCATGTAGAGCGCGGTCGCGCGTTCGTTTGAAACGTCGGCTTCCAGGCGAACGACCTGAATCTCGATTGACGCACACCACTTCTCGATCTCGGAGAGCGCCCATGCGCCGATGCCTTCGCTTCGGGCGGCAGGGTCGACGAACAACTCGTCGATGAATGCGACGCGACCATCGAACTCCAGCCCGAACGAGAATGCGACGAGCGCGTATCCGATCGTTTCGCCGCCGCGCTCAATCAGAAAGAGACGCCCAAGCGACTCGTCGCCGATGAACCGCGCGAGGACTGCCCTCTTGATCGCCGGATCAAACTGGTAGCCAAAGTGCTCGTAGAACTGGCGGACGAAAGGCATCACTCGATCAAGGGTCGATGTGCTCACTGCGACGATTCGAGTGGAAGTGGAGAGATCGCTCATGGCTGAGATTGCACCTGCCCGTTCAATCCTAGACGCGCGGAGCCTTTATATTGGCGGGCATGAAGCCTTCGGCGCGCACGACTGCAGCAGAGATTCGCGTGCACAAGTTCGGCGGCGCTGCGCTCGCCAACGCTTCTGCGATTCAAGCGGTCGTACGGCTGCTCTCCCACACGAACGGCCGCCGAGTCATCGTGACATCTGCGCTCGCCGGCGTCACCGATGCGCTGCTCGGAATTGCTCGAACGGCGGCGCTTGGCAACCCGAGTCATGCACACTTTGACGCGAAGTCGCTTCATGAACGGCACACACGTGTCGGCAGCGAAGTCGACCCAGCGGACACAGAGACTCGCGCTGGCATCGACCTGTCATTCGCAGAACTCGCCGATTTGATCGATGCCATCGGACGCGCGCACGCACTCAGCGCATTTGCAAGCGATTCGGTCGTCTCGCGTGGAGAGCGATTGGCAGCCCGAATCGTCGCCTCGGCGCTTCGCGCTTCCGGCATCACTGCGACCGTCATTGACGCGACCGAGTTTCTTTTCACAGACGGTCGCTCTGGTGATGCAGCGCCCGATCTTGCCCGCACGGAGGCGGTCGCCCCATCCATACTCCTTCCCCCACTCACCCGCGACGAGATTGTCGTCGTTCCTGGCTTCATCGGTTCAGGCTTGAATGGCGCAGTCGTAACACTCGGGCGCGGCGGATCGGATCTCAGCGCCACTGTGATCGCGCGCGCACTCGGAGCAACCGAAGTCACGCTGTGGAAGGACGTGAGCGGATTTCTCACGGCAGACCCGCGCCTCGTGCCAACCGCGCGAATTGTTTCTCGACTCGACCCACGTGAAGCATCTGAACTTGCCTACTACGGCGCGAAAGTGCTCCATCCGCGCGCATTGACGCCGCTCACCAGCACCACGACCCTTCGAATTCGTCCTTTCGCCGACCCAACATCGCATGGCACAGAGATTGTGCAGGGTCGATCGGTCGCTGGCTCGCCAGTTCGCGCACTCTCTGCGATGACATCGCAGGCGCTTGTCACTGTTGCTGGCAACGGAATGCTGGGCGTGCCGGGCATCGCCGCGCGAACGTTTGGCGCGCTCG
Organism: uncultured Singulisphaera sp.; assembly: GCA_964356445.1. Taxonomy (GTDB): domain Bacteria; phylum Planctomycetota; class Phycisphaerae; order Phycisphaerales; family SM1A02; genus F1-60-MAGs104. Next base: position 10,295 of record CAYHHO010000086.1, read on the forward strand.
CGAGTGCAAAGATTTCGGTCTCACTCATCACGCAGGCATCGTCGGAGCACTCCATTTGCTTCACGGTCGAAGAGCATGCTGCTGCTGCGGCCGAAGCAGAACTTCGTACAGCATTTGCGAGTGAACTTGAACGCGGAGAGATCGATGCGGTTGAAGTCCAAATGGGTGTCGCCACCGTTGCGGTCGTGGGTGTTGGAATGGCGCGCACTCCTGGAACAGCAGCGCGCGTGCTTGGTGCGATTGCCGACGCACGCGTGAATGTCATCGCAATCGCGCAGGGATCATCCGAACGCAACATTTCGTTCGTGGTAACCGCTGAGAGCGTTTCACTTGCTCTTCGCGCCATCCACTCAGCGTTTCGGTTGGACAAGGTGGGTGGCGGACGAACCGTTCGCCGACACGGAGCCGATGTGATTCTGCTCGGCTGCGGACGCATTGCGCGCGAACTCATCGGGCAGATCGAAGCGCTCCCGACGAACGAACGCTCATCTATTCGGATTGTGGCTGTCATGGATCGAACTGGATATCTCTTTCAGTCGCGTGGGCTTGCTCCGCGAAAACTCTCGGCGATTTCCTCTGCCAAGAAGAAGGGGTGCGCCCTTGCCGACATCAGCGGCGGGCACACCGCGTCATCTATCGACGCGATCGGCTATCTCGCTGCTCACGCGTTGACTCGTCCGATTCTGGTGGATGTTTCGAACGGCGATACACGATCCACACTTCTCAGCGCGGTGTCGCAAGGAATGGACCTCGTCATCGCCAACAAGGTGCCGCTTGCCGCGGACTCTGCATCGGCGCGCGCACTCATGCGCGACGCGCGCGCAAGCGGTCGCCAGATTCTCCATGAGGCGACCGTTGGTGCAGGGCTGCCGATCATTGACACCATCGAGAAACTGATTTCGTCGGGAGACCGCATCCTCAGCATCCTCGCCTGCCCCTCGGGCACGATGGGGTACATCTTCAGTGAAGTCGGGCGCGGGCGAAAGTTTTCTGAGGCGCTGCGCGCCGCGATGAAACTCGGTTACACGGAACCGGATCCGCGCGACGATCTCTCCGGCGCCGACGTCGCGCGCAAGGCAATCATCCTCGGACGCTTGCTGGGGTATGAGGGAGAACTCAGCGACATCGCGACAGAATCGCTGGTCCCCGAGGCGATGCGAGGTCTTTCGCTGAAAGAATTTCTCGCTCAACTGACAGAGCTCGATGGTCCATGGCACGAGCGCAGTCAGGCAGCCGCGAGTCGCCGCGAGGCGCTTCGCTACTGCGCGACCGTCACGCGCTCAACAGTTCGAGTCGGGATCGTCAGCGTGCCACAGGCAAGTTCGCTCGGATCGCTCAGCGGGACGGACAACCAGTTTGTGTTTACGACGAGCCGGTACCGCGAGAATGCGCTCGTCATTTCTGGTCCAGGAGCTGGACCAGCCGTCACCGCTGCTGGCGTGCTCAATGATCTTCTGCGCGTGGTGGCTACATGAAGCCGTCCATGAATGCAGTCATCGCATCAGCGCCAGGAGGCATCGGAAATCTCGGACCAGGGCTCGACGTGCTCGGCTGCGCCGTCACGGGTGCTCGCGACGAGGTGAAGGCAAAGTGGACGGACACTCTTGGCCTGACTGTCATCGACGCTGGTCACGCGCGACTTCCAACTGATCCGACGAAGAACACTGCATCGATCGCAGCGAATGCAGTTGTGGAAGCGTTGCGTGCGAAAGGAGTCACGCTGCCATCGCGTGGCATCGCACTCACAATTCGCAAGGGGCTACCTCTCTGTGGTGGTCAAGGTGGCAGCGCCGCTTCGGCAGTTGCTGGCGCGGCCGCAGCAAACGCACTGTTCGCACGAGCACAGCCCGGTCGCGGTCTCAGCGAGCACGAACTTCTCCAGTGCGCTCTCGCGGGCGAAGCTGCAGTCGCCGGACGTCATCTCGACAACATCGCGCCGTCGCTGCTGGGCGGAATCGTGCTGGTTCGCTCGATCGATCCCATCGAAGTTGTGCGCATTCCGATTCCAGTCGGACTGCGCATCGTTCTCGCGATGCCCGCGCAGGAACTTGCAACGAGCCACGCACGCTCGGTGCTTCCCAACGAAATCCCGCGCGCAGTTGTCGTCCATCAGATGGCACAAGTTGGCGCCATCGTTGCTGCTTGCCATGCGAACGATCTCGCGTTGCTCGGGCGCGCAATCGATGATCGAATCGCCGAACCTGCGCGAATCCCCTTGCTTGCTGGATTCGCGGAAGCGAAGCGCGCTGCGCTCGGTGCAGGCGCGCTCGGCGTGTCGATTTCTGGTGCAGGGCCGACAGCGTTCGCGTTCTGCGCCAGCGACCAAAGTGCCGCGGCCGTTACGCAAGCCATGGGTGATGCGTACGGTCGCCTGGGCATCCAATGCTCAGTGCGGCTCTGCGAAGTCGATTCCCAAGGGGCTATCGTGAGAGACGCATGACAAGTTTGCCCACCATGACCATCACTTGCGCTTCGTGTGGATCGCGACTCGACGATCGCACAGCACACGCGACCTGCCCAAAGTGCGATGGGCTCCTCGATATCTCGCTTGCGTCGATTTCTGTGCGGGAGGATGCCCTCAAGAAGCTCTTCGAGAGTCGCATCGGCATCGGCGGGGAGCGCGGCGGCGCGGCAGAGTCTTCCGGCGTTTGGCGCTACCGCGAACTCCTCCCTCCGATGGAAGAATCGTTGATCGTCAGCCATCCCGAGGGGAACACGCCGCTGATGCATCGAACGGCCATCGCGCGATTCGCAGGCGTCGATTCCATCCGCATCAAGCACGAAGGACACAACCCCACAGGATCCTTCAAAGATCGAGGCATGACCGTCGCGGTCACGCAAGCGCGCCGAGCTGGTGCGACAGCGATCGCCTGCGCATCGACGGGCAACACGAGCAGTTCGCTTGCGTCGTATGCGGCACACGCGGGTCTTCCGGCGCTGGTGTTCGTCCCCGCTGGTCAGATTGCGATGGGCAAGCTCGCGCAGACCATTGCGTACGGCGCACGCACGCTTCTCGTGCGCGGCGACTTCGATGATTGCCTTCGACTCGTTCGAGAGTCCGCGCAGAAACTCGGCGTCTATCTCTGCAATTCGCTCAATCCATTTCGCATCGAGGGGCAGAAGACGATCATCTTTGAGTTGCTGCAGCAGTGTGCCTGGCAATCACCCGATTGGATTGCGCTCCCCGCAGGAAACCTCGGCAATACATCCGCGTTCGGCAAGGCGCTGCGCGAGGCGAAAGAGGCCGGGCTCATCACGCGAGTCCCCCGCCTCTTGAGTGTTCAGGCAAGCGGCGCTGCACCCTTTGCGCAAGGGTTTGCAGAGGGATTCACCACGCGAAAGCGCGTGCGCGCTGAAACGATTGCGAGTGCAATTCGCATCGGGGACCCTGCATCGTGGGACCGTGCCGTTGCCGCGATTCGGTTCACCGATGGTTTCGTCGCAAACGTGAGCGATGCAGAGATCATGGAAGCGAAGGCAGTCATTGACGCGAACGGCGTCGGCTGCGAAC
>CAYHHO010000087.1:0-13240 GCA_964356445.1 uncultured Singulisphaera sp.
GCGAGCAAGAAGGTTCGCGTTCGTCCAACGAAGGCGCTCAACGCTCTCGTCAGCTGAATCAGTCACTGACTCGACGAGTAATGTCCTCTGACATTCATGCGGCCTCGCTTCGGCGAGGCCGCATTTCTTTTTGTCATTGATCGTCACTTCGCGTTGCACTCAGGCACACAGCATGCGGCACAGCGGAATGCAAGCCCCAGGACTCAGACAGTCCTCGGCGACCGAACCCAATCACCAAGCAAAGTTCGAAGACAAGCCTCGTCGGTCGCCTGCGGAACTCGCCTGGGGCTGTTGATTCCACCGCGCAGCAATTCGGGATCAATTCGGGGAAGCCAAACATCCCAAACCGTGTGGCCCGTCGAAAGAAGGTCCCGCGCGAGTTGCGGAGCCGGCAAGCGTCCGCGCAGCCGGCGAGCATGTTTGAGCGCCGGGAGGTCCTTTCGCGGGCCTCTCGGTTCCGTGCTCTCGGTTCCGTGCTCTCGCTTCCGTGCTCTCGGTTCCGTGTTCTCGGTTCCGTGTATTGGTTCGTATGTCTATTGCAGCGGCTACCTACCGCAATTCGAGCGCTCGTCGAAGACTCGCATCAGCTTGGGCAAGCTGCAATTCAGCCTCTTCGCGCGTCACATCCCGAACACGCATCACAATCGCAGTCTTGACGCTGCCTCCGCTCTCCTGCAGCAACTTGGCTGCAGCAGTGCGGTCGAGCGAAGGATCAAACATCCGCAGCGTCCGAATCGCGCGGTCGACCAGTTTGTCGTTCGTGGCAGCGAGATCCACCATGAGGTTTCCGTGCACCTTGCCAAGTTGCGTGAAGAGCACCGTCGTAATCGTGTTCAACGCCAACTTCGTCGCAGACCCAGCCTTCAATCGGGTGGATCCCGTGATCATTTCAGCTCCGGTTTCGAGCACAATCAAGTGATCGCAGTCGCTCGGTCGTTCACGAGGCGAGCAAACGAGAAACCCAGTGAGTGCTCCGCGAGCCTTCGCGAGCGTGATCGCACCAAGGGCGTAAGGCGTCGTTCCACCAGCGGCGATCGCTAGCAAAGTGTCGGATCCGCACATGCATCTCGACGCCAACTCTTCAGCGACTCCATCGAACTCATCCTCGCGTCGCTCGCTGCTCTTTCGAAGCGCTGCGTCCCCGCCCGCGATGAGCCCGATCACTTGCCCCGGATCGCTGCAGAAAGTCGGGGGACATTCGCTTGCATCGAGTACCCCAAGGCGGCCTGACGTCCCAGCGCCGCAGTAAAAGAGTCTTCCACCTGCGCGCATGCGAGGCACGAGTGCATCGATGAACGCAGCAATCGCGCCACTCGCGCGCTGCACCGCGTCATGCACCACGGCATGATCTTGAGCCATCGCCTGCACCTGCTCGATGGTCGACTTCCGATCGAAGTCCTCGCTGGCTTTATTGCGCTGCTCCGTCGCGACGTGACCACGGTCAGGTGGCAGCGGTGCACTGCTCACGGCGCGTGATCCGCTGCATCCGGAGATGCCTTCAACTCTCGCGTGAAGAAAGTCCACATCGCATCGTCTTCGGTCGGTCCAAATCCGCCGTGTCCAGCGTTTGGAAAGAAGAGCATGTCGAACGAGTAGCCGCGGTCATAGAGCTTCTGCGCGAGCGCCCACCCGTTCGATGGGTGCACATTGTCATCCTGCATCCCGTGAATCAGCAGCAGTTTTCCAGAGAGTTCGTCCGCGTGGACGAGCACGCTGTAGTCGTCGTAACCAGCTGGATTCTCCTGCGGAGTTCGCATGAATCTCTCTGTATAGATCGAGTCATACTGCCGCCAGTCCATTGGTCCCGATCGCGCAACGGCCACTTGAAAATCCTTCGGGTACCGCACGAGCGCAAGCGCGGACATGTACCCACCATAAGAACTGCCGGTGATCCCGACCCGAGCAGCGTCAATGCCTGGACGCGTCGATATCTGTCGAACCGCTGCAGCTTGGTCATCAAGATCAGGTCCACCGAGTTTCAAGTAGGTCGCGCCTTCAAACGCCTTGCCACGCCCTGGAGTCCCCCGATTGTCAATCTTGAGGATGACGAATCCAAGTTCACACTCTGGTCTCGGTTGCGAAAACCTGTTGAAGACGCCAGCGAAATAAGGGCCACCGTACACATCGACGATGAGCGGCCACGACTTCTCTGGATCGAATGTGCTTGGAAAGTGCAGCGTTCCGTAAATGTCCGTGACGCCATCTGCTGCTTTGACCTTGATGAGTTCAGGCGGCGGCAGTTTGCGAGCGCTCCACACATCCTCGGGACCCCGCGACAGCGTCGCCACGAGCGTCGAGTCCATCCGGTAGAGCCGCGTCGAAGGCGGCTTGGTGAGGTTTTCGTCGCATGCAACGAAATGCTTGCCATCGGGGGAAATGCGAAACTTCGAGTAGTACATGTCTGCGGGAGTCGCCCGCCGCTGGTTCTTGCCATCGAGCCCAACGCACATCAACTGTGGATTGATCGCCGTCGACGCTGAGAATGCCGTGTAGAAAAGCACTCCATCGCGCTCGTTCACTTCGACGATTTTCCCGGCAGGAAATGAGCCGTTGGTCAAATCGATGACCGTGGGGTTGTCAAGCGATCGAAGTTCGTACTGCTTGAATCCAGATCGCTCCGTCGCCCAGATGAACCGGCGACCATCCTCGAGAAACTGCATCTCGGGTCGGTGGTGATTCCACTGCGGCTGTTCCTCTCGGATTAGCACGCGTACCTCGCCGCTCTTCGCATCTGCGCTACACAGTTGAAGCACATCGTGCCTTCGATTCAATCGATGGAAAAGGAGTTGGTCGCCGCTCGCCGAGTACTCGACGCCGTAGATGTACTGGTCTGCATCCCCGACGTCGATGGTGCGAATGAACTTCGATGCGTCGTTTCCGGCGCCAGCCTTCTGATCGGCGCACCATCCCTTGACATCCAAGATGCAGAGCCCTGCGATCGGATTGGGATCGCCCGGCTTGGGATAACGCTCTGTCTCCACGCTCGTGCGCAGTCCCGTCAACCCCGAAAGCAGCGTGTACATCGGCACTTTCGCGTCATCGAACTTGTAGAACGCAAGTTGCTCGCCTGTGGGGCTCCACCACATCGCCGTGTTCTGGTCGAGTTCTTCGCCGTAGACCCAGCTGGCTGTGCCGTAGCGAAGCGTCTCCGTCCCATCTGCGGTAACGGCGCGTTCCTCGGCACCATCACACTTGAGCCACAGATTTCCAGCGAGCGTTCGAGCGATCATCGTCCCATCGGCACTTGTTGCCGTGGCTTGCTGGCGACCTCGCGCAGCGAAACCCCCGCCTCGCCGCACCGGGCGGCGAGCAGCGGTTTCCTCGGGAGCCTTGTCGTTCGGCGCATCTGAAATCGCTCCAGTTGCAAGATCGACGACTTTCCAGCCTTTCGCCGCGGATTCACGAAACCACGCTGTATTGCTCTGCGAATCCCAGCGAACATCCCGCACACTCCCAAACTCAGCAGCGTCGAATTCGCTGGAGATTGCCTCGCCACGCGATGCTCCGGGAAGTTTGCTGTATGCAGTCCAATCCGCAATTGCCGCCGACGAGATCGCAAGCGTGATCGCGACCGCACCGAGCAACCGCACGATTATCCAACCCTCGTCATGCGCTGGAATTCCGCGAGGCGGTCGCGAATGTCGTCGCGCTGAAGTGCCTGCATCCGCTCAAGACCAAAGGACTCCAGCGCGAAACTCGCTACAACCGTTCCATATGCCATGGCAGTCTGGAGCGACGCGAAGTCGCTGCGCCCCTCGCGCGCGATGAACCCCATGAAGCCACCAGCGAAACTGTCTCCGGCACCGGTCGGATCGACGACATGACGCTCATCCACCGGAAATGCTGGAACGACCGCGGTGCCATCGCGGTGAATCAAGATCGCGCCGTGCTCTCCCTTCTTGACCACGACAAACTTTGGCCCCATATCGAGAATCTTCTTCCCGGCGCTGATCGCATTGCGAAATCCCGTCAGCTCTCCCGCTTCACTGTCGTTGATGATGATTCCATCAACCCGCTGCAGGAGTCCAAGCAATTCAGTGTGCGCAGTGCGGATCCAGAGATCCATCGTGTCGGCGACGACGAGTTTGCGATGAGGAAACTGCTCGACGAATCCAGCCTGGACTGCGGGGTGAGTGTTGCCGAGAAAGACAAGTTCGCTGTCTCGATACGCGGCTGGAACGATGGGCGGCGCCTCCTGCAGCACTCCGACCTCAGTGAAAAGCGTTTCCCTTCGATTCACGTCTTCGAAATACTTGCCGCCCCAAGCGAACGTTCGTGAGTTCACTCGCGATTCCAGCCCACTCAGGCACACGCCTGAAAATCCACTGAGGATCGAGCGATGCTCCTTCGGCCAGTCGCCTCCAACAACGGCCACCACGCGCACGGGCACGAGTTGGCTCGCCGCTGCAGCGAAGTACGCGGCGCTTCCGCCAGAAACACCCTCGCGCTTATCGCGCGGCGTGTACACGGTGTCGATTCCGATTGTTCCTGTAACGACGAGTTTCACGACGTGATCGTATCGCTGCGACGGAAGCTTCGTGCCCAGCCGATTCCGATAGCGACTCCGGTCAATGAGCCGGAGACGACGTCGAGAGGAAGCGCGCGAAGTCCTGGGGAGAGTTCGTTGGATGCGAAGAGCGTGCCGACGTCGGTCGATCCTCGACTTGCCACGAACGCCTGAACTGCGCCCGTGATGAGAATCGGAGCGATGAATGCGAAAACTGGTTGAACACGTGGCGCAACCATGCGGTAGGCAACTCCGACTGCGATGCCCCCGACGCACGCAGCACCCATCGCCTGACCCTTGAGCATGTTGCGGTCAACGAGCCAGAGAATCAACGGGAGAAGAACGCCAACCACCCCTGCGCGAATCGCCTCGGCGTCGAAAAACTCGCGGAACATCGACTCGCCTGGAAATCGCTGCGCAATATCTGGCGGAGATCCAGCCGCGCGAAAAACGAGGATGACTGCGACCGCGGACGGGATCGACCAAAGCAGAGTCTCCACCGCCATCGATGACAAAGACGCGCCGACGAACGCCATACTTGAAATCGAACCGCTCACCATGGAGAGCGCTGCAAGACCGCATCCGAGGACGAAGACTCCAACGACTGCATTGACCAACCGTCCAGCTCCCATCGCCAGCAATAGCAGCAAGACTATTACTGCGAAGTATGCAAAGAATGCACTCCCCTTCGACGCAGCAAGCGTGATGCAACCGGCTGGCTCGCCGAGTACGTCAGGGACTCGCGCGGCGGTGAACAAACCGATGCACACCGCAATGATGATGGTGATGGAAAGCACGATGCCACGAAGCCACGGCTTCTCAGGCTGGTCATGTGACGTCGATTCGGCTTCCCGATCGTGTGTTGCCGTCGTGCGGTGAACGACCGAGGGAGTACTCATCGTGCATGGTGTATCCGCAGGCGCTTCAGGGCGCAACGAGCAAGTATCCTCCAGTCGTGCCAAACGCCACCGCGCCGGTCGTTCTCGATGGGAGTCCGCTCCGCCCCTGCGACGTCTGCTCTGTGGCGCGCAGCGGCGCACGAGTTGAACTCGACGCGCGCTGCCGCGAACGAATGCAATCCACACGATCGGGGATGCTCGAGCGCGCGGCAGTTGGAGAGCCGCTGTACGGAATCAACACGGGATTCGGCAGTTTCGCGCACCTTCGACTTCCTGCTGACCAGCTGCGGGAACTTCAGGTCAATCTCGTCCGATCGCATGCAGCGGGCGTCGGCGATCCGATCGCGCACACCGACGTGCGCGCGATCATGCTGGTACTCGCTGCCAGCCTTGCGCGCGGGCACTCGGGAGTCCGTGCTGAACTCGCAGAATCGATTATCTCGCACCTGAACCACGGCATTTCTCCGGTGGTTCCATCGCGCGGATCAGTCGGAGCATCGGGAGACCTTGCGCCGCTGGCCCATGTCGCCCAGGGACTGATCGGCGAGGGGATGGTCCACTTCCAAGGTCGAGTTGTCGAGGCGAAAGTTGCGCATGCAAGTGCGGGCGTCGCGCCGATCACGCTCGCCGAGAAGGAAGGGCTCGCGCTCATCAATGGAACGCACCTCATGACCGCCTTGGGGGCACTGGCGATGCATGATGCGGAGCACGTCCTCCACGCTGCTGTCATCGCGACGGCGATGGCAGTCGACGGTTGTAGAGGCGCGTCGAGCGTGTTTGATGCCCGCATCCACGAGGTTCGCCTTCAGTCCGGCCAGGTCTCGGTTGCTGCTGCACTTCGGCACTTACTTCAGAACTCGCAGGTCGGCTCTGCACATGCAACCAATGATCCGCGCGTTCAAGACCCGTACTCGCTTCGAGCGAGCCCGCAGGTTCTTGGAGCCGTGCTCGATGCCATTCGATTTTCGCAGACGACGATCTTGAATGAACTTGGTGCGGTGACTGACAACCCCCTTGTCTTCGAGAACGACAAGTCGTGGGATGTTGTCTCGGGCGCGAACTTTCACGGGATGCCCGTCGCGATCGCGCTCGACGTTCTGCGTATCGCGCTCTGTCACCTTGCAGGGATCGCGGAGCGGCGCATCTACTGGGCGCTCTCGAGCCACGACAAGGAAAGCAAGCTTCCGGCGCACCTCTCCGAAAAGCCCGGCGTTCGCAGCGGATACATGATCGTGCAGTACGCAGCAGCCGCGTGTTGCAACGAACTGCGCACGCTCGCGTATCCATCGAGCGTCGGCAACATCCCGACCTGCGCAGGCATTGAGGATTACAACAGTTTCGGTTCGACAAGCGCACTGCACGCACGCGATGCGATCCGCCTCGCGAGAGACGTGGTCGCGTGCGAATTGCTGGTGATGGCGCAGGCGATGGAACATCAACGACCGCTGCTGAGCGGCGTCGGAGTCGAGCACGCCCACCACTTGATTCGGACGGTCGTGCCGAAGCTCGAAGCCGATCGATCACCATCCCCCGACATCGCGGCAATCGCCAATCTGATCGAACGCGGCGCGCTCGCGATTCCTTCGCTCACCATCGACTAGGATTTCGCGATGCAATCAGCGACACCCGTTCCAATGCAGCGCGCGCCAATCAAGGCCCCCCGAGGCACCACCATGACGTGCAAGTCTTGGGGGGCAGAGGCGGCAATGCGGATGCTGATGAACAATCTCGACCCGGAGGTCGCGGAGCGCCCAAACGATCTCATCGTCTACGGCGGTCGCGGCCAGGCCGCAAGGTCGTGGGAGGCGTTCGACGCGATCATCGCAAGCCTTCGATCACTCGCCCCTGATGAGACGCTCCTCGTGCAGAGCGGCAAACCCGTCGGCATCGTCAGGACTCACACCGACGCGCCGCGCGTGATCATCGCGAATTCGAATCTCGTGCCGCACTGGGCGACCCAGTCGCACTTCGATGACCTCGCAGCGCGGGGATTGATCATGTTCGGACAGATGACGGCTGGAAGCTGGATCTACATCGGAACACAGGGAATCCTGCAGGGAACCTACGAGACCTACGCGGAGTGTGCGCGCCAGCATTTCGGTGGAACGCTGCGCGGCACGCTCAATGTCACCGCGGGCTGCGGCGGCATGGGCGGCGCGCAGCCACTTGCCATCACGATGAACGAGGGCACCTGCCTCATCGCAGATGTCTGCAAAGAGCGGCTCGCCAAGCGTGTACAGGATCGATATCTCGACGAGATCCACGAGGACCTCGACGCCGGAATCTCACGCGCAGTCCAACTGGCGAAGGCAGGCAAGGCGATCAGCGTCGGTGTGCTTGCGAATGCGGTCGACATGCTTCGGCGACTGCGCGAGTTGAAGATCATTCCCCACACACTGACCGACCAGACGAGTGCGCACGATCCGCTCAACGGTTACTACCCCGATGGCATGACGCGCGAAGCCGCAGATGTGTTGCGCACGAGCGATCCAACTGCCTATACGAAGCGATCGATGGCCTCGATGGACGCCCATGTTCGACTCATGGTCGACTTCCAACGCGCCGGATCAAAGGTCTTCGATTACGGCAACAACATTCGACAGCGCGCGCTTGATCACGGGTTCAAGGATGCGTTTGCGTTCCCGGGATTCGTTCCCGCGTACATCAGGCCGCAGTTCTGCGTGGGGCGAGGTCCATTCAGGTGGGTCGCGCTCTCCGGTGATCCAGCCGACATTCGCGCCACAGACGAGGCGATCTTGAAACTCTTTCCCAAGGACGAACCGCTCCACCGTTGGATTCGCGCAGCGCAGGACCGCGTCGCATTCCAGGGATTGCCCGCGCGAATCTGCTGGCTGGGACTTGGCGAGCGCAACCGCGCGGGTCTGCGCTTCAACGAGATGGTCGCGAGTGGCGAGGTGAAGGCGCCGATCGTGATCGGCCGCGATCATCTCGACTGCGGATCGGTCGCCAGCCCAAACCGGGAGACAGAGGGGATGCTCGACGGCAGCGACGCCATCAGCGACTGGGCGCTACTCAACTTCGCGGTGAACACGGCCAGCGGCGCGTCATGGGTCAGCTTCCACCACGGCGGCGGCGTCGGCATCGGGTTCAGCCAACACTCCGGGCAAGTCACGGTCGCAGATGGATCCGTCGAAGCGGCGAAGCGACTCGAGCGCGTGCTGACCAACGATCCGATGATGGGTGTCTTTCGACATGTCGACGCTGGTTACGAACTGGCGCAGCAGTGCGCCGCAAGACTGGATGTGCCGATTCCGATGCGGCGTGACTGACTGAAACGCTTCGTCCGACGCGAACTTCTCCCGGAGGGGATCCTGGGATTGGATCCTCCTCGCGTGCTGCTTTCGCAGCAATTCAGTGCGTCATGGCGCAAAGTCCACTAACTGGATTCCTCAACGCAGCATCTTCGCACGAATCTCCCCCGTCGCGCCTTGACTCGTCGATGAGTGACAGTATGTTCAGACGGTCGTGTGTTGTGTCAAAATCTGTTCCAGTTTCCGGTGCCGACCGGAGGTCATGAGGTGATCAAGTGATGCGCAATCGAGTGGCCGTTGTCAGTTGCGTGTTCTCCGCACTCACCTGCGCGGCATTCGCCGGTCCTGACTGGGATGAGGGAGGCACTGACGCTGGACCGCTCCCCGCATCAGGGCAGACGATTTCGTCGACATCTGGCGCTGGCATCACGAGGATCAGCGGGCGCACGTCGGCTGCGCTCGTGGGGATCCCAGACCTCGTCGACCTGTACCTCATGAAGACTGGTGCGCTTTTCTCGCTCCCGTCCTTTCGCATCGACATGAACATGCTCCCCGGAGGCACCGGGTCACCCATCTGGAACGCGCGTCTGAGCATCTTCAAGAAAGTGACGATCGTTTGCGACGGTGTTGAAACCGTCATCGCGCGACCGGTTGCGACCGTCGTCAGATTCAACGCGTCAACGGCCTATCCGGTCCTCTATGGGAACGCGCAAGTCCTCTCGACGCCAGCCACCTACCTCTATCAGCACTTGAGTGCGAACACTGAATACTTCGTTGCGGTGAGCGGCGCGGATTTTTCTGCTTGGGGCACAACCGACACCGCTGCAGACTGTTATTTCTCCGGCGTGGGATCGCCCAAGGAGTTGTTCGATAGCGCGGTGAGCGCCAGCACCCCAGGCATCTACCCTCCTGCGCTGTCGAGCTACGCCACGACCGGGAAGATCACCGAGTGGCGAGACTCCTTTACATCGCCGCCGGGTACGTTCATTGGTCCGTACGCGATGCCGACCGTCGCCACTTGGACGCTCCCTGCGAGCAATTGTGGGGCGACATTTCCGATCAGTGGTGCACCGGTGCTGAATGATTTCAATCTGACCTATGCGCCAAACATCTCCGCCCTCGGAGAGACGATCTCCTGCGCGGGAACGAAAGTCGTCCATCGAGAGTTTTTCTACAAGTGGACTCCAAATTGTTCCGGTGAAGCCACGGTGACAACATGCGGGCTGGCACCTGGATTCGATTGTGGAATTCAAGTGTTTCCCATCGATGCCTGCGCTGCCGATGCCTGTGCTGCTGCCGGAGGATGTGCGCTCGCCTGCAACGACAACTGTAGCGCGTCCATCTCTGGTGGCTCATCGGTCTCCTTTCCAGCAGAGGCAGGCATGGAGTACTTGGTTCGCTTGATGGCGCTCAATGCGAGCACTTCCCTCACAGGAACGATCAAGTTCCTCTGTGTCGCCGAACTTGGCGGCTGCTGCGTGGCGAATCCCGGTCAGACTTGCTGCTCGGATGCCGGGTGCTGCGAATCAGTCTGCAACATCGACCCATACTGCTGCGCGACCGAGTGGGATCAGGTTTGCGCCAACGAGGCGGGGACGTATTGCACGTGCTGCGGCGGCACGCCTGCTCCATCGGGCGACATCAACGGCGACGGCATCGTCGATGGCAGCGATCTGTCGATCCTCATGAGTCAATGGGGGACGGCTGGTCCTTGATCCTGCGTGCATCGCCGTCGACCACAGCCGCTCAACTGGTCGTCGCGCGCTGCAGTCGATCGTGAATCGCCGACCACAATCCATGCTGCTGCACTGGGCGTTCGATGACAATTCGTTCACACCCAGACTCATCGGCGCGCCGAAGCGCGTCATAGATCGCCGCCGCATATCCATCTGCGTCGCTGGGCATGTCGATGCGAACGTGGGGTGCTGGAACAACCGCGGCCGTGAAGCAAATCACTGCGGCAGGCGGACCATCTGAGAGCGCCGCGCCAAGATGCTCTCGCTCCACAATCGCCGCAGGAAGCGTCGGCGCGTAATGTCGAAGGGAACTTCCCGGACTTGGCCCCTGCTCAATCGGCATGTCGACTTCAATTGGCCCCAGCAGCGCCGAGAGTCGCTCGATCGTTACAGCGCCGAGTCGTCGAACAACTGGTTTGCTTTCACAGAGGTCGATGACGGTCGACTCGATGCCAAGTGTGCAAGGTCCGCCATCGAGGATCATCAGGTCGGGCTGATCTGCGTAGTCGCGTGCCACATGCTTCGCGGTGGTCGGCGAGACTCCGCCGCTGCGGTTGGCACTTGGCGCGCTGATCGCACCGCCGCACGCATAGAGAAGGCTTCGCGCAAGAGGATGCCGCGGACTGCGCACCGCGATCGTGTCGAGTCCACCTGCGGCAATCGCTGGAACTTCTTGCCGCCTCGGCAGAATGATCGTCAGCGGCCCAGGCCAACACGCGCTGATGAGTTGCAGCGAACGCCGCGACCATCCAGTCGAAACACGCTTCGCCGCAGCAAGATCCACGACATGCGCGATGAGCGGATTCCCCTGCGGCCTGCGCTTCAATTCATAGATCTTTGCAATCGCCTCGGGGTTGAAGGTGTCAGCCCCAAGCCCGTACACCGTCTCCGTCGCGAATGCGACGACGACACCCACACGAAGTTGCGCAGCAGCAAGATCGATGTTCGTGTCGGTGTATGGAAGGATTGCAGCCATCGTCGTGTTGCTCTTGCGACTCGAGCCTACGGGGTTGGTTCCACGATCTCGATCTCAATTCGATTCATGGCGAGTCCCGTTCCCATCGCGTTGTAAAGCCGCGCCATCGCGGTGTTGTAGTTCACCATCGCTTCGACCTCAGCGACATACGACCCAGCGAGTCGATCCTGCGCCTGGAACTTCGTCTGCAGAAACTCAGGCGTGAGCGCTGCAAGCGTCCGTTCAAGCACCGTCAGCGACCGCAGGCTCTCCGCTGCAGCGAGCCGGCTCGCCCGAGTCTGATCGATCAACTCGAAACTCGTCGTCACGCCGCGCAGCGAAGTCTTCACCTCGAAGACTGCGTTCTCGATCGAACTCTGGTACCCGATCACCGCTGCCGAACGCTGGAGCCGCGCGCGCCGATACTCGGCCTCTGCTGCGCGATTTCCGATCGGCTGACTGAACGCGAATTGCGCGAGCCACGAGACGAAATTTGCGTCTGCGACCTCGTCGAAAGCGCCGCCAAACGATCCATCTGCCCCGCCATCCGTGTCCTGTCCCGTGAGCGTCACGCCGGCCTGCAGTCCCAACTGTGGAAGCCGCCCGTTGTCAGCCACCAGCATCACAATCGCCGCGTCATCGATGCGCAGCAGCGCGGTCGCAATTGACGGGTTCTGCTCGACAGCCGTTACGACTGCATCTCGAAGGTTGTATTGAATGGGCTCGCTGACAAGCCGATCGATCGGAATGAGCAGCGTGTCCGATCCCACAGACGCGCCCGGGTCGTTCATGAGCAACTTGAGTCGGTCGCTCTCGTCGCGCGCCTTCAGCCACGCGCGAATGAGGTTTGCCTTGCGCTGCTCGACGATTGCGACTGCAAGCGAATAGTCGGCGACCGTCGCATCAAAGTTGAGCCGCTTCTTGAGCACGTCGCGCACATCCGCCCCGACCTTCAGCAGCCACGCAGAAGCGACGACCTGCTGCCGAGCCGCGAGCACAGTCCAGTACTGGATTTCTGTCTTCTCGACGACATCGAGAAGTGTCTGCCGAAGGGTCACGACCGAAGCTCGATCCCGATTTCGGGCGAGTCGGATCTGCGCCTCATTCACATCCGCGCCGAAGCCCTTGAGCAGCGGTTGGTCGAGGCTGAAATTGACCGAGTTCGTCCAGTAGCTCGCGGGGTCGTAGATGCTCTCCGTCGACTGCTGGATGTAGTCCATCTCAACGTTCGCGGCGATCGTTCCACCTGATATCAGCCGCTGCTGTATGCCCGTCGAGAGGTTCGCCTGACTGTTTTCCTGCGTGAATGCATTGTTCAACCCGCCAGGAATGTCAATCGGCGGCGGTGGAATGTTGTTTGTCTGGTATCCAGTTCCCGCCACGAGGACCGCGTCAAACGCCGCCTCGGCGCGCACCACGTCGGTTTGTGCAACGGCTTGCTCGATCCGAGCCTGCTGGACCGAGAGATTGTTCCGAACCGCCGCAGCCAGACTCGACTTGAGGCTCAACTGAACCTCTGGCTCATGAGCGCCAGCGAGGTCTGGGCCCAGATCAAGCCCCGCGCCGCCCGTCGCCCCCTGTGGACCGAGTTGATCGAGTTCAGGAACCCGCGCCGCGAGGGCTTCAAAAATCTCGTTTGGGGAACTGGAGAGGGTGCGCAGCGGTCCAGGAGTTGCGCTTGGGAGTGAGGTTGCACCCTGCCGAGCCACGGCAGCCGCGATCGCCGCCTGCAACTGCGCCTCCCCCGACGAATCAACCTCGCCGCTCATCGGAGTTTGGCATCCAACGGCGCCGACCAAGAGTGCAGCCAACACCCCGGGCAAGACCCCGCCCAACACCCCCGCCACTAAAGCCGCTTGAATCATCGAACC
>CAYHHO010000088.1:0-12943 GCA_964356445.1 uncultured Singulisphaera sp.
GGCTGCCTGCCGACATAATGGAGGCTGCTTTCATGACCGACTCAAGCGCCCAACTCCCCGCTGCCGTCGCCGAGCATGCGGCCGCCATTCGGTCGGCCTGCGCTCGGCATTCGGTCTCCACGCTCGCGCTCGTCGGTTCCGCTGCACGGGCTGATTTCGATCCGCAGCGAAGCGACATAGATGTCTTGGTCGACTTCATCGATGCCGACATCAACTACTTCCGCGCGTTCATGGGGCTGCGAGATGAACTTGCTGCCATCCTGGGGCGCAATGTGGACGTGATTTCTCGGCGCGCGCTGCGGAACCCCCTGCTGCTCAAGTCGCTCGAGCAGGATGCCATTCCGCTGTACCCGGCTCATGCAGCGTGACGCACGGACGATTCTCCTCGACGCGATCGCTTCCGGCGATCGGATCGAGTCGTGGATGCACAGCACCATGCGGGATGCCTTCTTCGCCGACAGACGCACCTAGGCGGCGGTCGAGCGCGAGTTCGAGATCATCGGTGAGGCGCTGACGCGACTGCGCCGCGAGTTCCCAATGGTTGCTGCGCAGGTGCCGGAACTGCGCGAAGTGATCGATTTCCGAAACCTGCTGTCGCACGGTTACGATGCGGTCGACCTTCGTGTCGTGTGGAGTCTTGCGCGGCATGAACTCCCCGCGCTGCTCACGACGCTGCGGCGGATCCTCGCCGAAAGCAAGTGAGAGAGTCCTCTACAAGGGCGCGCTTCGCGCTTTCTGCGCAGGTATAGCGATGCCTCGACGCGTCATCCACTCGGCGGGGTATGGTGCATCCAAGAAGAGGCACGTGCCCGATGCAATCGATCCTGTTAGACGACTCCCCGCATGAAGATGCAGACTTTGCATGGCATCTCGACTTGTCGAACGGCGATCGCACGCTCTGGCCCTGCCCGCTGTCGGTGCGATGGTCCGATGACGGCAGTCGAGTCTTGGTTGTACGCACTATCGATCCTCGGTTCTCACCGCTGCTCGATGCCGCGAGACCCGACATCGGCGCGGTGGTCGCGATCGCGGCGGTCGTATGCCTGCTCATCGGAATTGCGCGGATCCTGCGGCGACCCCGCGCCAGTGGCCGGCAGTACTGTCGGCGATGCAACCATGATGTGCATGCCGCTCATGGTGAACAGCCATCTTCTTCGCTTTGCCCGGAGTGCGGAGCGACCCTCTCCGGCCGCGGCACTGTGGTGGGTCGAACGCGCCTGCGACGCCTGACGACCATCGGCGTTCCATTGATCGCGGCGGCATCCCTTGGCGTCGCGACCTTCGTGTCTTCGGTGCACATTTCGAGCATGCCTGTCGGTGCATTCAACGCGTGGCCACTTCCCGACGCAGCACGCTTCGCGGGGTGGCCGTTCTGGCGGCGCGACGCCATGCTCGATCGCGATGTGTTTTCGACGCAACTCGACGTGATTCGGGTCGAACCCGATGGACTTCGCCTCGACGGGTCGATCCAGCAGCACGGAGGCGCGGACTGGATCGCACGGTCCGACGGCCACCTGCTCGCATGGACCGAGTTTTCCAAGCGCACGGATTGGAATCCCCGCGTGAACTGGTACGACGCCGTCGCGGATCGAGCAGGGTTCGTCGACCTCGGCGCTGCGTCGGCGGGGTTCCCCTCAGTCTGCGGCTGGTCGCCTGATGGACAGGAGATCGTCGCCGTACTGACCCACCTCGACGCAACGAACCCGACCCTGCGCGAGGACAAGAGTGCTGTCGCCGATGTGGATGTGTTCGTGGTCAACCCCGAAACAAATGCGGTGCGCGTGGTGGATCGCTCCCGAGGATTCGCCAGAGAGGTCAGCAGCACTGGAACCCGCAGGAACTGGACAATCGGACTGGCAATCGCAGCGGTTGGGAGCGACCCGCGCTTTCGCACGGTGACACTCTGCGGCGAGCAGGTCGCCCGTTCCGGAAGCGCGTCCAGCGGGCGAGCTGCCATCCGCGAACTCACCGTCACCGGCGACGATGGCACGCGCATCATCGCCCTCAGCGGCACGAGTCGACCCGACGCGTTGGCCTTCCACCAAGCGTCGATTGAGGCGGATGGCCGCCTTCGCCTTGAGTTCGCCACCTATTACCCTCACATGAACCCGGGATGCCAGGGTTGCCCGGTTTGGATGATCGATCTCGAGACCGGTGCCGTCGATACTTCGCCATCGGCTGAGTTTGATCGAGCCCGGCAGAGTGCTGATGCCATCAGCCTCTCGCCCGACGGGACAAAGAGGGTCAGGCTTGAGCTCGGGAATCCCCCGGTGATTACGGGCCGCCTCTCAGGCGTTCGGATTATTGTCGAGCCAGGTGTGAAGAAGTAGGGCGAGGAAGAAGGGTGACGACGAGTGACGCTCACTCGCGCGTGTGCTTCGGGGGCTGATCAACGCTCTTGGTTCGCGCGACGGCAACGGCCTCGGTGACCCGACGCTGCACCTCGGCCATCTGCTCCAGCCGGACGATCTTCTCGCGAAACGTGAGCGCCATGAACGCCACGTGCTGCGCGCGCCGATTGCCATCGAATGACAGCAGAGTCCAGTCGATCGGCTCAGGCATCCGCACCGCCATGAATGAGGAGGAGTTCCGCAACGTCGGCCCGATCCTGCGGGCGGTCAGCCGCGCGCTTCATGTCGAGCAGTGCCTTCAGTCGGACGATGCGCATGGGAACGCCTGGCGCGAGTTCGACCGCCATCGCCGCGGCATGCTCGAACTCGAACTCGAACGGCTCCGACGCGAAGACATCGATCGGAGTCTCGGGATGCTGTTCGCTGTGGAACGCAAGCACGAGCATGCCCTGATCGCGCACCAGGCGCGACCGCGTCTCGGGATCGGCGAGCATCGCAGCCGTCACGGGGACCCGAGGGTGATAGCCCAGCGAATTCAGTGCGGAGAATGCGGCATGGATGCAGTCCGGACGAAGTTGGATCACGAGATCGACGTCTTGCGTCTGCCGTCCGTAGCCATGTGCAACGACCGCGAGACCACCGACCACGAGGTACGGAACCCGCGCCTCGTTCAAGGCCCGCACAACACTCTCGATGCTCGTCAGCTTCATGGCAGAATCCGTCGCAGTGTGGCGAGCATATCCGCGCGCGTCACGGTCGCCCCTTACATCACGCCCCGTTCGCCGACAGTCGCAGCGAGCCACGGCCGTGGTCCTCTGGGCCGCCGCGAGTTCGACATCGAACCTGACGACGATCCCGGCGAACTTGGGCTCTCGGTGGTGCCTCGTCGATAGAATCCCGGGAGATGTCGCCGCTTGCCATCCATCCTCCCATCGCTGAAATCGCGGACTTTTGCCGACGCCACGGGATCGCCCGCCTCAGCCTGTTCGGCAGCGTGCTTCGAGAGGATTTTTCCGCGAGCAGCGATGTCGACGTGCTCATCGAGTTCCTCCCTGAGGTGGCTCCAGGCTTCATCGGATTCGCTGGACTGCAGATGGAACTCTCGCGCATCCTCGGTCGCGCCGTCGATCTGAAGACTCCGTCCGACCTCTCGGGCTATTTCCGCGATGAGGTATTGCGCGAGGCGCGATTGCTGCATGCCGCGTAATCGCCGCGCGACGGCTCATGCTGAGCCCACGGTTCGCACGTCGGCCGAAAAATCTGGGGCGCTACGAGCAGCGCAGCGGCGGCTGGGCGCAAAAAACGGGCTTGAAGGCGGGACAACTCGTGTCGCAGGTGAATCTCAATAAATGCCGCAACAATTGATCGCTCGTGAAACAGCCTCGCGATAGACTGAGCGCATGGGGATCGTTCGACTCACAGTATTCACTGTCTTGGTCGCCAGCGCCGCGCTCTCGACTGGCTGCAAGTCTTGGAGCACGATCACCGCACAATCTCCCGGTAACCCGCCCGTCGAAGTCATGGGCACGCAGCTTTCCCAAGTGCGAGAACTCTCGCAAGCCTATTGGCTCATCCCTGAGGTCGGCGCGAGCACCGATCTGCGCGAGAGGACCGACGCGCCGCTGCTGGGATGGACGACCAACTCAATGCTCGTTGTGGTCGCAGATGATCCACTTGCGCTCACCAAGCGGAAGATGGGGAGGTCTGATGCAAGCGAAGACATTCTCGCGCCACTCGGTTGCGATAGCCGAATTCGCGCGTGGATTCTTCCGCCGCTTCCGTCCGACGCGACCCTCACGCCCAGCGCCGACTCCCCACTCGCGCTCCAGATTGATGTTCGCAGCGTCATCACGCGTCCCTTTATTGCGCGGCACGGGAAGTCTGTGTCAGGCGAACCACTGCCGACGACTCGCACGCAACTCGCTGCACTCCTCGACCGGGTAGCGATACCAGTGGAGGGCACCATTGAGATTCGCCGACCAACCGAAACGGAAACTCAAGCCGAGTTCATCGGCATGGCAAAGGACACCCCGCTGCACCTCGCCATCGCATCGGCGCACGGATCGAGATTCGACCCACAAACAGCTGCGAGATCCGTGCTCATCCTCCCGTTCCTTCCCATCTTTGTTATCAGCGCTGCGAGCGGCAGCGGCGCGCCGTGAACTTTCGAGTTCGAGCGATTGCACTTTCACTGGTTTGATTTCTTGCCCGCGGTGCGCGCGGGCTCGTCTTATGCTTGGTGCGATGCGCGCTCCAACGACTGCCTTGCATGCTGTGATCGTTTCGCTGGGGATTGTTGCCTGTCCGGCAGCGGCCCATGTCGAAATCACGGTGCGCACGTCGGCCGAACTTGATGCGGCGCTTCGCAGCGCGACATCGGGAACGCACATCAAAATCGCACCCGGCGAGTTCGCAGGCGGACGCTACGTCGAGGGCATCAGCGAATTGACGATCGAGGGGACCGATCCAAAGAATCCGCCGCGCTTGATGGGAGGCACTTCGGCGTGGCAGTTTTCCAGGTGCAACGGACTGACTCTGCGCAATCTCGCGGTCTCTGGGCAAACCGGCAACGGCATCAACATCGACGACGGAGGTGCTGGATCCCCTACCGCACGAGTGACTTTGGAGAATCTCACCGTCGCCGACATCGGTCCGCGCGGTAACTGCGACGGCATCAAGTGTTCTGGGATCGACGAACTGACGATCCGCGGATGCAGCGTGAGCGGCTGGGGCGGCCAGGGAATCGATCTCGTCGGCTGCCACAAGACGCTCATCGAGAAGTGCCACCTCGTAGGGAAAGAGGGATTCACCGCATCGGCTGGTGTGCAAGTGAAGGGCGGATCATCTGAGGTGACGATCCAGAACTGCAGCTTCAAGAATGCGGGACCGCGCCCAATCAACGTGGGCGGCTCGACCGGACTGGAATACTTCCGACCCAAGGGAGTCACGTACGAAGCGCGCGATGTGACCATCCGAAGCAACACGATCGAAGGTAGCGATTGCGCCTGCGCGTTTGTCGGCGTCGACGGAGCCGTGTTCACTGGCAACACGATCGTGCGGCCGACCAAGTGGATCTTTCGGATCCTTCAAGAAACCACCGCGGCGGGCTTCGCTCCCTGTCGCGATGTCGTGATCTCGGACAACTCGATTGTGTTTCTTCGCGCACAAGTGAAGACTGACATCAACATCGGTCCGCACACATCCCCAGAGACTTTCGTGTTCAAGGGAAACAGTTGGTTCGCAGAGGATGCGATCGATCAATCCAGGCCCCAACTGCCGACCGCAGAGTCCGGCGGCGAGTATGGCAGGGACCCTCGTGCGGCGGGTGGTGATCCGCCGCGGCCATGAGGGGCTGGGGCTCTCGCGATTGTCCCGATGCGCTCTCAGCCATGGAGTGAATACCTAGTATGCGGGACATGAATGACTTGCGCTGGATCCGCCGCAACTTCGACGGGACCTCCGCTTTATCTGGATTGACCGGATCGGTGACACGCCGCTCGGCCATCGCGTGCGGTGCTGCTGCGATGCTCGGTGCTGCGGTCTCTTCGCGCGTGCAGGGTTCGAGCGCAGCCGGGCAAGCCGCAGCGCAACCATTGACGCCGCGCGCAGGCGAGACGATCACCGGAGCGCTCTCTGGTCGTCCCGTGTTCATCCCGAATGTCAACGAGCCGCCAATGCCGTCGATCGCGCCAACGGGTCCGCGCTACAACGGCGAACCCACGCCGCTCTTCGACGTAGCGAAACTCTCCGCTGGCCATCCCGATGTGCTGAGTCACCGACGGCGTTTCGGCCTGCTCGTTCCTGCCACCAACACCACGATGGAGAGCGAACTCTGGAACATCATCGTCAGGAACCGCGACAACGGACTCGACGGAGTTGGGCTGCACACGAGCCCGGTGCTCACACCCAAGCCGGACATGAGTTCGCCTGCGGGCATCGAGCAATTCAGGCAGGATTTCCTCGGCGGAGTCGCGAACGCGCTGAGCAGCGCGCTCCTCGCTCGCCCGCAGTACCTCATCATGGGTATGAGTCTTGAACACATCATCTCGGGGATCGAACCGATCCGCGCGACTGCGAAGACGATCGAGCAAGGCAGCGATCTCTGCTGGTCCACATGGCACGACGCGGCAAAGGCGGGGCTTGACTGTTATGGCGCGAAGCGGATCGGACTCATTGCTCCATTCGAGCGGACCGGTATCGAATCGGCCACGAAGATGTTCACAGACCAGGGATTCGATGTGGTTGCGACATTCGGATTCGCGTGTGGCAACGCGCAGCACATCGCGCACATTCCAAACGAAGCAAAGGAACGTGCGGTGATCGAACTTCTCGCTACGAAGGACAACAGGCTCGATGCGATCGTGCAGTGCGGCACCAACATGAGCATGACGGCCACGGCTGAGGCGTTGGAGTCAAAGATCGGAATCCCCATCTTGGGGATCAATGCAACGCTGCTGTGGTATGCGCTTCGCGAGAGCGGCATCACTGCACGAGCCCATCATGCGGGTCGGCTGCTGCGGGAGTTTTGATTACAAGTTTCGCGCCGCCGATAGACTTCGACCATGGCACCCGATCCAATTCAACTCGTTCCGGGTAACTCGTTGATTACCAAGACTCCGGAAGAAGGGCGCCAACTCGCCATGAAGATGGCGCGGCTCATCATCAAGGCCACGCAGCCGGATGCACCTACCCGCGAGCGACTGCGCGCGGTCTATGCGGAAGACGCGGGGATGCTCATTGCCATCGGTCACACCGTGGCAGTGGAGTTCGCGACGATCGCCGCGGCAAACAAGTATTGGGCCTAATCGGGGTGGACCCCGGTCTTATTGGCTTCCTCTCGCATGCGACGCTGACGCACACGACGCGCTGCGATCTGCACTCCAGCCTTGACATGTGTAATCTATAGGATACACTCTGGACATGCGCGTCAGGATGACGACCGTCTATCGGGACTGGATCGAAGAGCCAAGAACCGACAAACTGCCATGAAATCCACCAGCCGATCCCGTGCAGCGAAGCGAACGAATGTCCTCAAGAACTCGAAGCGGTCAGCGAAGCGCACTTCAACCCGCACTCGCACCGTCGCGTACGACGTTGTCAAGCAACTGCGTACGCCAAAGCAGATGGCTGCCTACCTAGAGGCTTGGTTGGTCGAGGCGCCCGACGACGCAACAGGCATCGCCCGCGCGCTTGGCGACATCGCCCGAGCCGTGGGCATGAGTAAGGTGGCGAAGCAGTCTGGTCTCAGCCGCGAGAGTCTCTACAAGGCGCTCAGCAGTGACGGCAACCCGAGCTTCGACACAATTTTGCGCGTGGCGCGCGCAGTCGGAGTGCGGTTCCACTCGGTGGCGGCGTGAGCGGTTGAGCGCCCTTCCCCGCAGACTCAGTCGATCTGCATCCGCAGTTCACGCACGAGTTGATGGATATCCCCCTCGACGAGGGCGACGATCCGATCCCATTCGATGGCGAAGTAGCCATGTACAAGTCGATTCCGCAAGCCGATGATCGCTGCAAAGTGCGTGATCCGGCCCCTCAATGTGGCATCCAGCCCATCAGCCTTGTGGAGCGCCTCGCCAATTGTGATGAGGTGTCTCTCAATTGCGGCCCGAACGATCTCGTCCTCGCGGAGGCGCGGCGCACCGACCTCTTCGCGAATCGCAGCGATCCGTTCGGCGGCCGCGAGCGCGTCGATGAGGTAGACGCGAAGGTCACGCTGCCGCATAGAACGGAAGCCTGTCTCTGAGAAACGCTTCGCGCAGGATCGGGTTCGTTACCGCCCCAATCTCGATCAGATCTACACGCCGTCCTAGGATTTCCTCGAGGGCATCGGAGAATTCGACGAATGCGAGTGCCGACATCGTCGCTCCAGGGAAGAACTCCACAAGGAAATCGATGTCGCTCGTCGACGGATCAAAGTCGTCGCGCGCCGCCGAGCCCGTCAACTCGAGGCGTTTGACGCAATGACGCGCGCAGAGTTCGCGCACTCGGTGAAGGGTCTCGGGGGTGACATCGACCATTGTGAACCGCACCCGATTCTAACGGCGCGTTCGCGCCTCGATTCGCCCGAAGTTGGAGGTCAGTGTGGCCGACACATCACCTGGAGTTCCGAGCCAAGTCCAAGTTCCCAGACCGAGCAGGTCCTAGAACAGAGATTCCACTGTCGGGGTCGGAGGTAAGAATTGGCGACGGCTGCAATTGCGCCGGTCAAAATTGGCGTCAGACTGTCCCAGGGCTCAGATCCCGGAACAACGGTCTGTTGGCGCCTGCTTTGCCGGCTCATTCGTAACCCAACTGGACCCAGCTACCCCAATGAAACGCACCGCAACACTTTTCGCCACGTTCGCAGTGGCTTTCTCTGTCGGCGTGACAACCAGCGCGGCGCAGGCGCAGTGGATTCAGTGCACGGGCACAGCTGCGCTCAACATGCAGTCGCTCGGCAGCCGCGGCGCGTATGCGTTCGCTGGCGGCGCGACGGGTGCGTACCGGTCCGACAATCTCGTCACTGGGTTCGTTGCGTCGAACAGTGGCAACGATGCCGTTGGTCCAACGCGCGGCTTCGCGACCGACGCATCATTCATCTACACCTGCACGAGTCAAGGAGTGTTTCGCAGCGCCAATGATGGCACGAGCTGGATCGCCAAGAGCAGCGGCATGACCAACGTCCTCTGCCATGGCATCGTGCAAGTCCAGACCAAGTTGTTCGTGGTCGGTCCTGGCGGCGTGTTTCGCTCTGACAATCAAGGAGACCTGTGGACTGCGGCCGGGCTCGCTGGGATTGATACGCGCTGCATCACGGCGATCGACTCGACGCTCTTCGCTGGAACGAACAGTTCTGGGATTTACAAGAGCACGAACTGGGGAGCAACGTGGACTGCGATCAATACTGGCCTCACCAGCACGACCTTCCGCGCGATTGAGGCGAAGGGAACCACGCTGTTCGCCGGCGGGCAGGTTGGAACCGGCGTCTTTCGATCGACCGACCTCGGTGCAAACTGGACATTGCTCGGAGGTGGCCTGCCTACGAGTAGCTACCGCGGATTTGCAAGCAGCGGCTCACTCATCGTTGCCGGAAGTTTCAGTGCAGGAGCGTTTTACTCGCGCAACAACGGCGCAACTTGGACTGCAATCAACACGGGGCTCACGGACTTGCAACTCTTCGACGTGGCGATTCACGGTGACATGCTGCTCGCGGCGACCAACACTCAGGGGGTCTTCCGATTTCCGATGTCGAGATTCTTCGACCTCGACAGCGATGGATGCGTCGGTGCCGGCGACTTGACTTACTTGCTCACCGTTTGGGGACCGTGCACGGATTGCGCAGCCGACTTCGACGGCGACGGCGCTGTTGGCGCTACGGACCTTGCAGAGATCCTCTCGCGCTGGGGTCAGTGCGGCTGAGCGCGCCGCGCGCGCCCGCGGGCGCGACACCGGTAAACTTGGACATTTGTGGATGTTGATATGGACATTGTGTCATTTTATGGCTATATATGGTCACACATATGGCCATACTGCCGGCAAGACAACCACAGTTTTCCCCCCGAATGCTGCGCCACTTGGCGCGTATCGAAGCGTTCAGCGGCGCGTGGCGGGCGACGACCTCCATTCCACCACAGCGCCTGACCTCGCTGCGTCGCATCGCCACGATCGAGAGCGTCGGTTCATCCACTCGAATCGAGGGAAGCATGCTTTCCGACAGCGAAGTCGAACGCTTGCTGCGCGGCATCGGAGTGCAACGGTTTTCCACGCGTGATGAGCAAGAAGTCGCGGGATACGCCGAGGTCGTCGATCTCGTCATCACTTCGCACCAGTCGATTGCATTGAGCGAGAACCACATCCGCCAATTGCATCGCGACCTACTTCGTCACAGCGAGAAGGACGCGCGCCATCGCGGGACCTACAAGTCGGCGCAAAACAATGTGGTCGCCTTCGATGCGGAGGGCAAGCGAGTAGGTGTTGTGTTTGAGACGGCGACACCTCTTGAGACACCGCGACTCATGTCCGAACTCGTCAATTGGACGAACGCGGCGCTCAAGGATCCAGACGCGCACCCGCTCGCTGTGGTCGGTGTGTTCGCCGTTGTGTTTCTTGCGATTCATCCGTTCCAAGATGGCAACGGCCGCCTCTCGCGCATTCTGACCACGTTGCTTCTGCTGCGCAGCGGATACACCTTTGTTCCATTCAGCTCACTTGAGGCGGTGATCGAGCGCACGAAGACGGAGTACTACATCGCGCTCCGGCGCACGCAGGCGACGCTTCGCACACCCGAGCAAGACTGGCAGCCGTGGCTGGAGTATTTCTTTGGCGCCATGGCGGAGCAGGTCGCGCAACTCGAGAGACGGCTCGCGCAAATGGATCAAGCTGCGCCTCCCCTACCGCCACTGTCGAGCGCGATCGTCGAGCATGTGCGAATGCAAGGCCGTGTGACGATGGCTGAGGCGATTCGCATCACGGGTGCAAAGCGCGCGACTCTCAAGCAACACATGAAGCGGCTCGTCGATCGCGGCGTGCTCGCGCATCACGGAACGGGCAAGGGCAGTTGGTACTCGCTCTCCTGAACGTCGGCCGAGAATCCGAGTGGGCATCGCCCGCGGCCTCCGACCCAATTCCCCCGCCACTATGATCGCTTTCGATGCGTGCTGTACGCCTTGCGATCCTCACACTGTTCGTAGTCGCAGTGCAAGTCGGCTGTGCCGACACCAACGTGCAAGTTGGTCTGCACACGCGGTCGGCGGTCTACGCGCGCACGCTGCTCGGGCCGGACATGAATGTTCGCGCGATCTTGACATCGGAACCGCCGCGCGTCGGCACGTTGCAGGGTGTTGCGCCTAGCGCACCGCTGCGCGGTCTAGGCACTTTCGCTTCGGATGCCGTGCGCGTGGGGTTGCACCGCCAGTGCCCCGACGCCACTGTGTTGACCGGTCCCGCAACGCTGGCGCTCGTCGCGCGCGGCGGGAAATCGCGCGAACTTGCGAAGCTGCTCGAGGATGCAAACAACTCAGGCATCCTCGCCGCAGAGGACCTCGCTTCGATCGGTACCGCGACCGGCTTGGAATACTTCTTCCTTTGCACGATCGCGTCGCACAACACCACGAACGCGGTGCGCTTCAACCCACTCGGCTTGACCATGGTGCGTAGCGACTGGACCACGATGAACATGGTGCTGCAGCTCTATCACGCGCCGAGCGGCCGCATCGTCTGGCAGTCCGTCGGAGATGCGACCGGGTACACAGAGTCCATCGCGTCAAATCCGGTTTCGGTTCACACCGTCACCACCGATCTGGCATCGGCGATGATCGACGATTTGATCCGCGGGCGCTCGCGCACGACCCTCACGCGCGTCGGCGACGGACCGGTGCCGATGGAGGCAGATCCGACAGATCCCGATACTCGTCGGTGGAAAAATCAGGATGATCCGGACGCACACGCGCCCGCAGACAAACCGGACATCGAATCGGACGCGGGCGATCTTTGAGTTCATCAATGCCCGCGGCGCGATACGTGCGGTGCGACCGATACGGCTCTCTCTGTGCTTGGCTGTGCTGCTCTGCCACCGCTGGGGTGGATTCGACAATAACTTGTCTGCGATGCCGATCCTGATGCGATCCCATTTCATGCTTCCCCTCCTTCCATTCGTCTTGCTCGCCGCGGTGGCGCTCTGCGCATCACAAGAGGTCGATACCGCCAGCGCTCCGCCGCAATCGATCCCCTTCATGGCCTTCTCTCCGAGCGTGGCGACACGGTGGGACGGACGTTTTCTCTATGTTGAGTCGGACGGAATGCCGCACGCGCCGCATACCGAGCGCGACTCGTATGTGCTCTCCCACCCGATGATGATCGGCATCACGGCGTGGCAGCAGCAGGTGCCGATCCCGCAGCGATACACGGGCACGAATGCGTGGCAGATCCCGCTCAAACCCGAGTGGTCTGACACACCGATCTCTGCGAAGGAACATTTGTTTCGCGGCGCGATTGCGCTCGCGGCGAACGGAGTGCCGATCTTCAACCCGATCAAGAACGACGGCAAGACCGACACACTTCTCGCTGGGGAACTTGATCAGCACGGCGGGCACTGCGGGCGCGGCGATGACTATCACTATCACGTGGCTCCGCTGCATCTTCAAGAGACTGTTGGCGCAGGCAAGCCCATCGCGTACGCGCTTGATGGCTATGCCATCTACGGACTCTTTGATCCGAAGGCGAAAGCGAACGCCGACAAATCGTGTCCGCTTGGCGGCCGAGAGAAATTGGATTCGTTCAACGGGCACTTCGGTGCGACGCCCGAGGGCTCTCTCAAGGAGACCAAGGGTCAATACCACTATCACGCCAGCGCCAAGTATCCATATGTGAACGGAGGTATGCGCGGCAAAGTGACGGTGCGCGAGGACGGCATCGACCCGCAGCCGCGCGACACACCGATTCGCGAGTGGCTTCAGCCGCTGCGCGGCGCCAAGATCACGAGTTTCAAGTCGAGCGTGAAGGATGGCGTACCGACCTTCACTGTGGAGTTCACAATCGGCGGCAAGAAGGGTTCAGTGAACTATCGAATCGAAGGAACCGGCGCAGAGACGAAGTACGTGTTTGAGTTTGTCGCG
>CAYHHO010000089.1:0-12615 GCA_964356445.1 uncultured Singulisphaera sp.
GGGGAACCTGCGGCTGGATCACCTCCTTTCTAATGGAATATTATTAGACGCATCCAGAGAGCGATCTCCGGAGCGAATTCGTCAACACAATCTCGTTCGCCAGAGGGGAAACCCAAAGGCGAGAACTGCATCGGCAACGATTCAGAACGGCAACCAACTGCTTAATTCAACCGCTCCCGGTTCACGCCGGGGGCGGTTATTTTTTTGTGCTGGGCTGTGATCGCTGCGCTGTGGTGCGAACGACGTCGCGCCGGAAACAACTTGGAGTGACCGTCAATAGTCCGCGAGCACGACACCGGGCAGCCCCTTGAAGTCGCGCGTGTTGCGCGTTACGAGCGGCCGCGCGTGGCGGGCGGCGGTCGCGGCGATCCAGAGATCGTTGTCGCCGATGGTGCGACCGTCGGTTCTGGTCTGCCGGCTTAGTCGACTCCAGATCCAGCCGGTTTCGGCGTCGACCTCAAGGATCGCGAAGTGCTTCAGGAATCGGTACGCCGAGGCTCGCCCAGAGTCGGGAAATCCTTCGCTGAGTTCTGCCGCTGCGACGATGCTGACTGCGATAGAAGTGTCACCGATCTTTGAGAGGAAGTTCGCAGCTCTTCCGGGAACTTGGCGTTTCACTTCGCGCTCAAGGTCGATCAAGAATGTCGTGTCGGCGATCATGACTCAGCGCGACGGTTTCGGCGGGGGCGCGGGTTCTTCTGGATCGCGTCGAGTCGGTCGAGTTCCGTTTCGTCGGGGAGCCACAGGCCTCGCCCTTGCGCGAACAGGTCACTGACGGCGGCGCTGCCGCGCGCGGTCGGCGCAATCACGCTGGAGAGTCGTAGCACCACCTGCGAGAAGGACTCTGTTGGTCGAATGCGCAGGGTCCGAAGCGCCTCGTACGCGTTGAGATCCAAGCTAATCGTCTTGTGAGCCATGCATGCAGTATAGTGCATGCACAGATCAAGTCAAGTGCGGATTGCTGCCTTCTTGGGGGATCGGCCAAGGAGCGGGGTGAAGGTGCAGGGGCGGCGGAGAGGCGGCGCGGCGGCTATGGGTCCTACGGACAGGCGCCCCAGCTGCCGAGGAGGATCGCGAGGTCGGATCCGTCGACGAATGCGTCGTTGTTGACATCGGCGTCGAACTCGCCTTGGCCGCTGGTTCCCCACTGGCCGAGCATGCTGGCGAGATCGGTTCCGTCAACGACGTCGTTGTTTGTGACATCGGCCGGGCAGGAGTCGCACGGTGTGCTCTGCTCGCAGCAGTCTGGGATGTTGTTCGCGTTGGCATCGGCGAGGTCGCCAGCGAGAATCTGCCCGTAGTCGACGATGCCGTCGGAGTTGCAGTCGGCGGACCATTCGATGAGGTACGCGATTGGCTTCACGCATCCCGCTGTTTCGACGTCGTTCACGTCATTCCAGACGGTGCCGTCCTTGTAGTGAAGAAAGTCCTCTGAACCGCAGTTGCACCAACAGTCATTCGGTTCGTTGAACATCGGGGTACCCCACGCGGTCCAACTCCACGCCTCGCCGGTAACCCACCGCCACCCAGCGCCCGGCTCGACATAATCGGTCGCCGTGCGGTCTTGAAATCCTCCGAGCCATGGCCCAAAGTTTTGATTCCATCCGGCGGAGCTAGCAGCGATAGAGGAGACAAAACCGTCCTCGGTTTGACTGGTGACACTCGCCAAGTGTCCGCCGCGAAGCTCGCACGCGACCTTCGCGTTCGGCCACGTGATCGAGCCAGTGACGACATCTGCATACCAATGCCCATTCCCTCCATCTTCGACGCGCCACTGCACTGCCTGCTGAGCGCTGGCGGATTCGCAGATGAACGCGGCAGACAGTGCGAGTGCAGACGCGCTGGTGGTAATGGCAGCGAAAGGTTGGGGGAACTTCATGGTGGAATCTCCGGAGTAGGTCTCTACAGATCCACCAAATGCGAACGTGTGTAGGGAATCCGTCCAGCCGCCACCGATTCCATCGAAATCCTGCTGCCCAGCGACGTAGGCGAGGGTTCCTCCTAGAAGTATGGCTCCGGCCAGAGCACTGCGACGAGACCTAGTCCATACGGGTGCGCGACGCGACGCTGGCAGCGCCCCGAACGCGCGGCGCAACTGCGCAGAACTGAGCGCGCTCACTTCGTATCCCCGATGCTCAGCGCGATCAAGTCTGCGACCGCCTCGTCGAGATCGGCCAGGCGCACTCCTTCGATACGCAGCAACTCGCGAATGTGACCGCGCATCATCTCTGAGACGCGGCGAACTGCGTTCGCAGACTGCGTGCGCGTGATGCCCAGTTGCGCAGAGATTGCGGCGTGCTCGAGTCCATCGACGACATGCAGTCGGAACGCGTCGTAGTCGCTCGCGCGATCGCGCGTATCGCACGCAGCGCGCGCGAGTTCGTGCGCCTCGTTGGCGATGGCAAGCGCCCACGCGCGGTCGAATGCGCGTTCCGGCGTGATGCCGGGTGCGCTCAGCGGCGCGCTCAACTGGTCGCTGCGCAGCCGCGACGCATCGCGCGCGCGGTCGCGCCGAAGTCCGCGGCAATGAAGCGAAATCGCGTTCATCATCCAGCGGCGCAGTGTGACGCCAGTAAGCGACCAGCGGCGAAGCATCATCGGCGTGTCGAGTGTGCGCGCGAAGAACGATGCGACGAGGTCGGCGGGCTCGCCGAGATCGCGCAGGCCGGCGGCGCGCGCGTACGCGCAGAGAGGTTCGTGGTAGCGGCCCATGATGAAGGCGCAGAGTTCGCGGTGGGCGGCGGTCGCAGCAGCGGCGTCTGGAGCAGACTCGATAATCGTCAAGTGCTCCTCGATCCATGTGCGGTGGGTCGAGGGAAAACGATCAATGAACCCAGCGCCGGAAGACCTAGAAGGCATGGGGGGAAGGGTATGCGGGGGGCGACGCGAGTTGCGCCGGTTCTGGTCACTGCTTCATCGCGATATCAGCAAGCAGATCTTGGGTCTGATCGACGATTGTCTCGCCGATTGCGAGACTTGCGGTTGCCGCTGGACTTGGCGCGTTGCAGACGTGGATCATCCGTCCAGAGCGCTCGATCAAGAAATCGTCGAGCATGGATCCGTTCGGTTCGACGGCCTGCGCTCGAACTCCTGCTGGTGCTCGCTGAAGGTGCTCACGCCGAATGTTAGGTACGAGAGTCTGCAGACTCGCGCAGAACCGCGCCGTATCAAGCGAGCGCCGAATCTCGACGAGGCCGCTTCGCCAGTGTTTCGCGGCGAGTCTCCAGAATCCTGGATATACAAGTGTCTCGACGAGATCGCCAACCCGCACATCTCGAAATCGGTATCCCTCCCGCGAAAAAGCGAGCACCGCATTCGGCCCGCATTCCACCCCCCCATGAACTGTGATGGTCAGGTGGACGCCGAGGAAGGGAAGCGCGGGATCGGGGACGGGGTAGATGAGCCCGCGCACCAGATTGCATGCTTCGGGAACGAGTTCGAAGTACTCGCCTCGGAATGGAATGATCTGGGATTGAGGGCGAAGGCCTGAATTCCGCGCGACGCGATCAGCGTGGAGGCCTGCACAGGCAATCACGAGCCCTGCTTCGCATGACCCGAGGTTTGTCTCTGTGATGCACGATGAGCAGCGGTCGAGCACGCGCTCGACCTTGCAATCCGTGACAATCGCGGCGCCCATTTCACGAAGGAGAGACACCAACCGCTGCATCACCTGCGAATAGTCCGTCACGCCAGACTCAGCGACATGAATTCCAGCGATGCCAGCGCAGTGGGGTTCGATGCGGCGAAGCCCGATCGCATCCAAGCGCTCGCATACGACACCATTGGCCGCTGCTCGTTCGGCGAGCGCGTGAAGGCGTGGCAGCTCGGCTTCGCACGTGGCAACGACCAGCTTTCCGCAGCGTTTGTGGGGCAAGCCGTTGTCGTGAAGAAACCGCTCTAACTGCTCCTTGCCCCGTCGGCAAAGCGACGCTCGAAGCGATCCCGGGCGGTAGTAGATGCCAGCGTGGATGACGTTCGAGTTGCGTCCCGATTGGTGCAGGCCGACCGAGGACTCCTTTTCGACGACGACGATCTTGATGCCCGGGTGACGTTTCGCGAGTCGATATGCGGTCGAGAGTCCAACGATCCCACCGCCGACGATCAGCGCATCGCAGCGGTTCGGCAGAGTGTCGGACTTGGACTCCGATCGCATGTTCGGCAAACCACCGTGGAACATCGGGTCAGTCTAGATCCGAGCATGCCGCGCGTCGCCGAGTCGCATTCCAAGCTGGTGGTGATGTAGACTGCGTCACTCATGAACCTGAAGGGCAAACGAGTTCTCGTGATCGGCGGCGCGGGTCTGATCGGAAGCCATGTCGTCGACGAGTTGCTATCCACGGACGTTGGTGAGATTGTGATCTACGACAACTTCTTCCGCGGTTCCATGGACAACTTGCGTGCAGCGATGCACGACCCACGCGTCTCAATCTTCCCCCACGGCGGAGATGTCCTGCACCGAGACATCCTCGAGAAGGCAATGGAAGGAGTGGACGGCGTGTTCCACCTTGCCGCACTCTGGATCCTGCAGTGTCACGAGTATCCCGATACGGCGTTTGAAGTCAACGTGCGGGGCACCTTCAATGTGGCGATGGCCGCCATCGCCAAGAAGGTGAAGCGGGTTGTTTACAGTTCGAGCGCGTCGGTGTACGGGGATGCGATGGAACTTCCGATGACGGAAGATCATCCATACAACAACTACACCTTTTACGGTGCGAGCAAGATTGCCGGCGAACACTTCTTCAAGAGTCTTGGTCATCGGTATGGATTGCCGTGGGTTGGGCTGCGCTACATGAATGTGTACGGACCTCGGCAGGACTACAAGGGCGCATACATCGCGGTGATGCACAAGATTCTCGACCGCATCGAGAACGGTCAGCGTCCGATGGTCTATGGCGATGGCTCGCAGCAGTACGACTTTGTGCACGTGCGAGATGTCGCGCGTTCGAATGTCCTCGCGATGCAGGCCGAGTCGTCCGGGCAGTGCTACAACATCGGGAGAGGCATCGGAACTTCCATCAAAGCGCTCACCGAGATTCTGCTCGACCTGACCAGCAGCGACCTTCCGATCCAGTATGAGCCGGCGGGTCTTACATTTGTGACTAACCGAATCGGATCTGTCGAGGCTGCTGCGCGAGACCTCGGTTACAACTGGACAATCGACCTCGAGGACGGACTTCGTAGCTTGATCGAGTGGCGCAATGCCGACCGAGAAGCGCTCCGAGCGAAGCAGGTCGCGGTGGGGGGCGTCTCAAACGCCTGAACTATGTGTGGAATCGCTGGTCTATTGATGCTGGACGGGGCGCCGGCCAATGTCGGAGTCGTGTCGGCGATGGGGGCAGCGGTGGCGCACCGTGGCCCCAACGGGCACGGCACCTTCGTCGACGGTTCGTGCGGGCTCGCCCATCGGCGACTGGCGATCATCGATCTCTCGGAAGCCGCAGCGCAGCCGATGACCTCGTCGAGTGGTCGTTATGTGATGGTGTACAACGGCGAGGTCTACAACTTTCGCGAGATCCGCGCGCGCCTTGTTGAAGAAGGTGTCGTGTTTCGATCGGAGAGCGACAGTGAAGTCGTCCTCGAGGCGGTGGCGCTATGGGGCGAGAGTGCGATCTCGATGTTCAACGGAATGTTCGCGGCCGCAGTGTGGGATCGCCAAGAGCGCCGCCTCATGTTGTTTCGTGATCGATATGGAATCAAGCCGCTTTACTGGACGAAACAATCGCGAATGGTCGCATTCGGGTCAGAGCAGAAGGCGATCCTTGCCATTCCGGGTGTTCGTCCGGGCGTCGATCTTGAGGCGATGCTCGAGTACTTGACGTTCCAGAACATCTTCACAGATCGGACGCTTCTTCAAGGTGTTCACATGCTCCCTGCAGGGTGCCTCGCGGTCATCGATGCGTCAGGTAGCGCGCGTGTGAAGCGCTGGTGGGACTTCAAGTTCGAAGAGGACTGCTCAGACCGAACCGACGAAGACTGGGGGGAAGAACTCAATGCTCTTTTCGAGCAGGCCGTGCGCCGTCAGTTGGTGGCGGATGTCGAAGTTGGAGCGTTCCTATCTGGAGGCATGGACTCTGGTGCGATCGTTGGGGTTGCTTCGAAGTACCTGACGCAGATGAGGACTTTTACCTGCGGTTTCGACTTGAGTTCTGCCTCGGGGGTCGAGCTCAACTTCGACGAGCGTCGCGCGGCGGAAGCGATGTCGTATCGCTTTGGCACCGAGCAATACGAGATGGTGCTGAAGGCAGGGGACATGGAGCGCTGCATGTCGCAGGTGGTGAGAGCGCTTGAAGAGCCGCGCGTCGGTCAGAGTTACCCCAATTGGTACGTGTCGAACCTCGCGAGCAAGTTCAACCGAGTCGTACTCGCGGGGACGGGCGGCGACGAGCTCTTCGGTGGATACCCCTGGCGCTACATGCGTGTGGCTCACAGTCGTGACTTCGAGCACTTCATCGACGAGTACTACCTGTACTGGCAACGCCTGCTTCCGAACACGACGCTTCGGAGACTCTTCGCCCCAGTGGAGTCGCAAACCCGCCACGTGTGGACCCGCGACATTTTCAGTGGCGTCTTCTCGCAGCGCCCCACCCGGCTTGACCGCCCGGAGGACTATGTCAATCTTTCGCTGCATCTCGAAGCGAAGACCTTTTTGCATGGTCTGCTGACGGTGGAAGACAAGTTGGGGATGTCCCATGGGCTTGAGACGAGAGTTCCATTCCTTGACAACGATCTCGTCGACTTCGCGATGCGGCTGCCCGTGCGACTGAAAGTCAGAAACGTGCGCTCGGCTGAGCGGATCGACGAGAACGATCCCGGCTCGAAATCGGCTCGGTACTTCCAGCGCACCTCAGATGGCAAGGTGCTGTTGAGATCTGTGATGGCGCGGCATATCCCCCAAGAGGTGATCGACCGCGAGAAGCAGGGATTCTCGGCGCCAGATGCGTCGTGGTTCCGAGGCGAGAGCATGGAGTATGTTCGCAGAGTCCTGCTCAGCGGTCACACGCGACTCGAGCGGATCCTCGACGGCGCGGTCATGCGGGAATTGCTCGAGGAACACCTGCAAGGGAAGCAGAATCGCCGCCTGCTGATCTGGTCGTTCCTTCATCTCGAGGAGTGGCTCCAACAGCACGAGCTAGATTCGGCAGCACCGCACTTGGCAAAGGTGCAACATGTTGTGGAGTGAGCCACTCCAGTTGCATATGCGTCTGTGGTTTCATCGCCGACTGGTGATCGAGTTGGCGCGGAGGGAAGTTGTAGATCGGACGATTGGACAGGCGATCGGAGTCGTTTGGTCCGTAATCGTGCCCTTGATCCAGATCGCCGTGTATCTCTTCCTGTTTGTCGTGGTTCTCAAGGCTCGGCTAACGATTCCGCAACCAGTCGGCAGGGATTACGCTTCCTACATCCTCGTTGGGTTGGTCCCATGGCTTGCGCTTCAAGACATTGTTGCTCGCGCCGCCGTGCTTGGACCGGCTCACCGAAGCGTTCTGAAGCAGACCGTCTTCGCGGCCGAGGTGCTTCCCGCAAAGACGGTGCTGGCTGCGATGGTTCCATTTGCGGTGTCGATGACTGCCGTGATTATCGTGGTGGTGGTTCGCGGGGGTATGGATGTCGGGATGCTCCTTCTGGTTCCTGCGACATTCCTCCTGATTGGGTGGATGCTTACTATCGCCTACACCCTTTCCACCATTGGGGTGTTTCTCCGCGACATCAAAGACATCGCGTCGCTGGGGATGTTCATGGCGACCTATCTGGCTCCAATCGTTTACGACCCGTCGGCAGTCCCAAGTGCCTTTAGGCTCATCATTCTGTTCAACCCGTTCAGTTGGCTTTTGTGGTGCTTCCAAGATGCGGGTTTTCATGGGGCGATA
The DNA here is from genome assembly GCA_964356445.1 of uncultured Singulisphaera sp. GTDB lineage: Bacteria > Planctomycetota > Phycisphaerae > Phycisphaerales > SM1A02 > F1-60-MAGs104. The sequence goes on from CAYHHO010000089.1 coordinate 7,869, forward strand.
CTGCACCCGTGGGCCTGGGTTGCAAGTGCTGCAGTTGCTTTCCTCGGTCCCATCCTGTCACACGCGTTGTTCTGCCGTGCGCGACCCTACTTTTCCGAATTCCTATGAGTGGACCAACGGTGATTGAGACGATTGCGCTCGGAAAGACCTACCGTATCTACAGGCGACCAATCGACCCGCTGTTAGAAGTAGTAACTCGAAAGCCATACCACCGCCTAGTCCACGCGCTTCGAGATGTGACGCTTTCGCTTCAAGCTGGTGAGACAGTGGGAGTGATTGGGCGCAACGGTGCAGGCAAGAGCACGTTGCTCAAAATCCTTGCCGGGACGATGGCTCCCTCGAGTGGGAGATTCCGCATTCATGGCAGGGTGAGTGCGATTCTTGAGTTGGGAACAGGCTTCCATCCGGAGAACACTGGCCGAGAGAACATTTTGCTTGGCGGGCTGTATCTCGGCATGACCAAAGCAGAGGTCCAACGGAAACTCGATTGGATCATCGATTTCAGCGGGTTGGACGCGATGATCGATCAGCCATTCAAGACCTACTCGAGCGGCATGCAAGCACGGCTCACTTTCGCCACGGCGGTGAGCGTTGATCCCGAAGTATTCATCGTGGACGAGGCGCTGGCGGCAGGGGACGCGGCTTTCGTGAGCAAAGCTCTTCGGCGAGTCAAGGAGATCTGTGACTCTGGGGCGACCGTGCTCTTCGTGACGCACAGCACCGACTTGGTTCGTCGGCTTTGCGGTCGCGCCATTCTCTTCCGCGATGGTCAGTTGGTCATCGACGGTGACCCCGGAAGTGTGACGGGCGTCTACGACGCAGAGTGCATGGCGGCTTCAGCGTTGAGCATCCAGCGGTCGGAACGAGGTGCGCGTTCCGGAACTGGACCAATGCACATTGAGTCGATCGCAACCATTGGCGAGGATGGCGCGCCGACGGTAGTCGTGCTCCAGGGATCGCGCCTCGTCTTTCGAGTAGGGGTCCGCTGTGATCGAGAGGTCGAAGAGCCAGTCGCCTGGATCAAGTTCACCCGATCTGACGGGGTGATTGCTACGAGTTGGCTTAGCGCGGAGCCCGTACCTGTATCGACTGGGCGGTTCGCCGTGGGGGCGGGTTCCTTCGATCTCGCGATCGATCACCTCATGCTCGGTGATGGCGAGTTTGATGTGTCTGTCGGAGTCTTTCCTCGACGCGACCAAAGATCAGACACCGCGTATTACGTTGATTACATGAGTCTGTGGGAGCGTGCGGTTCGCATCGCGGTGCGGCGAGCAGGGCGTCCGTTGACCACGATCTTCGACCAGCCTGTCCGCTTCGTTCGCCGCGCGGAGGCGCTCGCCGATTCGTCGAACTGAAATCATCTGTTCGGGTTTGACTGCGGCAAGGTGGGTGCCCCAAGCACGTGGCGGTCGAAGGCACTCTCGCCGTCCGGTCATGCGTTGAACCGTCGAGTACGCTTGCTCGCAAGTTCTCCTCATGTTTCCTTTCGCAACGATTCAGTCCAAGGTTCTCGACAATGTCGCTGGGACTGTTCGGTGCGTTTTAGCAGAGCAGCAACTTTCTCAAGCTGGCGACGTGCAACGACAGTTTTTGGCGATGCGTTCATCGATTGGCGCGTTCCTGCGCGGCGTCGGGGTACCGAGTTCAGTGGCTCCGATCGTGTGTCCCAACGAGGGAACGCCCGAAGCGACCATCGAGTCCCTCCAGCGGCGGGCACCGCGTGCGTTCGAAGCATGGAAACTCGCTTTCGACGAGAACTGCGCGGAGTATGCGGTCGCGGAGCGCCGAACCGCAAATCTCAGCGTCGCAGCAAATCCTGGAGCCGAAGCTTTTGCCCAGTGGATTCGACCACTCTTGCGCGGGCGTGTGTTGGATATCGGATGCGGTCCACAGCCTGTGCCGATCTATCTCGAGACGTACCCCCCAACGTGGTGCGCAGGAATCGATCCGCTCCCTCCATTCACTGAGCATCCTTTCGTTTTTAGACGGGCTTTCTGCGAGGTGATTCCTTGGCCGGACGCCTGCTTCGAGAGTGTGACGTGCGCGACCAGTCTCGACCATGTCTTCGACCTCGACCGTGCCCTCGATGAGATCGTGAGGGTTCTTGCACCTGGTGGATTGTTCCTTCTTTGGGTGGCTTTCGTGCCAGGTTCGATTCCATATGAAGTGGATCGTGTGGTCGAGCGGCTCGACCGATTTCACCTCTTCCACTTCGATCGGTCATGGTTCTATCCCATGATCCTGCGCCGCTTTGAGATTCTTGAGGATTGGGACCTGAACGGTCAGAGTCACTTCATCTGCTTACGCCCGCTGTCTCAAGGTCCATGATGCCCCGGCATGCTGCAGTGCACATAGGCAATGTTGCCAACAACGCTTACCTCAATTGTAAACTTCTCGTCGCGCGAGGATGGGAGTGCGCTGCTGTTTCGAGCGACTACACGCATGTGATGGGCTGCGCGGAGTGGGAGGACGCGCAGTTCGATGCCAGCGGCGTTGATGAATTCCATCCCGATTGGGGTGCAGTTCACCTTGGCGGTTTCAGTCGACCTGAGTGGTTCATTGATGGGACATTCGACCAGTGCGTTGCCAAGCTCAGACGTCGCCATGACCTACCACAGGGTCGTTGTGGCACATTCATGGCGAAGACTCGTCGTCGAATCGTCTCGCGACTGCCATTACTCGCCAGATTCGGCCGTCGCCGTCACGAGTTGTACCGTGCGTTTCCGACCTCCGAGTGGAATCGGGTTGCCGGACTCGTCATTGCCGGCGCGTCCATGCGCGAAGCCCTCGCGGCGAGTGGCATGGTGATTGGCTACGGAACCAGTGGATGGATCCCGCGTGCCGCCGGCGTGCCCTACGTCGCGTTCGAGCACGGAACCATACGGCATCTGCCGTTCACAGACTCGTTCGAGGGTCGCATGTGCAAAGACACCTATCTTTCGGCGTCGCATGTGATGATCACCAATTGCGACAATGATGTCGCTGCGCGTCGGCTGGGATTGCGATCGTGGAGTTTTGTTCCGCACCCGGTGAACGAGGTGGATCCAGACCCGCGAGTCGTCGAGTCACTCCGCCACGATCTGTGCAGTCGCCTTGGCAGTGACTTGCTCGTTGTTCATCCTCCTCGGCAACATTGGGAGCCGAGTCAGCGGCGTCCCGACTGGGAGAAAGGCAACGACATCTTCATCAGGGGATTTGCGGACTTCATCAAGCGCACTGGTGCGAAGGCCGGTTGCGTCATGATCGCGTGGGGGCAGTCTGTGCAAGCGAGTCAGGACCTGCTGCGCGAACTGGGGATTGGCGATCGTGTGATCTGGCTGCCGATCCAGCCTGGCAGGAAGCTCGGAGAACTGATGATGGCGTGCGATCTCGTCGCGGACCAGTTTTGGTTAGGTGCGTTCGGCAGCCTCACCCCAAAGGCCATGCGCCTCTCTCGGCCCGTGCTCCTCAACCTCAATGAGGAGCGACATCAGTGGTGCTTCCCGGAACTGCCACCGGTTCTCAACTGTCGAACGCCGGCCGATGTATCGGTCCATCTCAGTCGGTGTTGGAAGGATCGTGCTGGCATGCGATTGCGCGGCGCAGCGGGCGCAGAGTGGTACGGTCGGTATCACTCCAATGACGTGATCGCAGGCTGTTTTGAGCGTGTTTTGGGTGAAGTGACCGAACGGTTGGAGAGGGCGAGCGTATGAACTCGCGACTGTCGCTCCAGTCGATATTGATCATGGGATCGTCGGGGTTTCTCGGGCGGGCTCTGGTCTCGCATTGTCGGCGTCTGGGCATCCGGACGATCGGGGTTGATCGACCGGAGTGCGTGGTGAGCGGTGATGAAGCACCCGACGTCTGGCATGGGTGTGACATCGCGTGCGAATTCGATCGACTACCCGAACCAGTGAGTCTTGCCGTCTTTGCTGCCCAAGGATCTCCGTCGCGCGCGGACGATCCTCAGGTCTCCGAGTTGTTCAGGGTCAATTCGGGTGGTGTTGCGCGGACGTTGGCGGTGCTCGCTGCGGCGGGGGGTGCTCCACTTCTTCACTGTTCGACTGGCAGTGTCTACAAACCAACATGGAGTCCGATCGCCGAGTCGAGTGCTGTGCGACATGACGATCCGTACGCGCTCAGCAAGCTGCATGCAGAGTCGATGGATCGCCTGCATGAAGGGCGGGTGACGGTAGTCAACTTGCGCATCTTTGGGCTGTACGGTCCGAGGCAACGTCAGCGACTCATCCCCGGTCTCGCGGGTCGGATTCGTCGGGGCGAGCCTGTGCAGTTGGCGCAAGGGATTGGCGGCGCACCTGATGGCGGGCTTCGGATTTCGTTGCTGCAGGTGGATGATGCCGCGCGCGCGATGATCGAGTTGGGCCAGCGGTTGCTCGATGGGCAGCGCCTGCCGAGTGTTCTCAATCTCGCGTCCAAGGACGCTCCGGATGTGCGTGAGATGGCGATGTCGATCGCGGGTCACTTGGGTACTCAACCGCAATTTCAGGTGGCGGCCGCACGTGAAGGCAACCTCGTCGCGGACACAACGCAATTGGCGAGCATCCTCGAGTGGTCGCCGCGCAACTTCACCGATGGAATCGCGCAGACCCTTCAAGCCGATCCGATGCTGGGGGCGGCATGAGCGTGGATCCTCCGCTTGGCTTTCGCTTTCGACCACCTCGGGTTCGCGATCGACGGGGCGGTCTCGTGCGGAGTTGTCTCTTGGCGGGCGCGGTTGTCCTTGAGGTCGTGCTCGTTCCGGTGTTGG
>CAYHHO010000090.1:0-12352 GCA_964356445.1 uncultured Singulisphaera sp.
AGGAGAGCACTTCATCCGCTGCGAAAGTTGATTGTAGTTTGTGGTGTCGCGCAATTTTCCCGGCACACATCGTCATCTTTGTTGGAGTCTGGATTTGCTACCCAGCGGTTCGGTGGCAAGTCGGGAATCTGATCTACCTCGCGTTCATGTTTTGGGTCCTTCAGCGGCTTTCGCTGCGTTTTTCACAGCGTCCTTCACAACGTTTTTCAGAAGAAAGTCGCATACTTCGCCTGCTGGGCCAACTACTCGTCTGGACTTGGCTCGGGCTCATCACAGTGACTTTGCTTGTCGTATTGGTCATTTTCTGGCTTCCCGAGGTGTGGACTCCACAGTGATTCCACGACATCGAGGCACGCTTCGTTTGGCAGATGCTTGCATTGAAGTCAAGCCCCGCGGAAAGCGGTCGCGCCTACCGCTTCACTCGTGGAACCACTCGGTGGTCGACAGAAAGAAGTACAGCAACGCCAGCAGACTCAACGCGACCGCGCTCAAACACGCGATCACTCCAGGCACAAGCGCCAGTCGATGTGCGGCACGCTGTCTCCATGTATCAAGAGTTGGGGCTGATCCGCACTCTGGGCACTGAGCCGGTGGAGGACGATGACCGCTCAGGTTGAATCCGCAGGTTTGGCACAGGCTCGCGTTGATGACCATGTCATCCGAGCCCGCGCCCATTCGCGAAGACTTGTGCGAGGGATTGGATGTGAACCAGAGCCATGCCGCCCAGAACGAAACAGCGGCGGCCAGCAACGGAAGCAGCACAAATCGACCAGGCGCTCGTGTGTCCCAGGCGCTTTCATCCGCTAGGGTGGCGAGATATCCGACCGTCAAGCTCAGCGCGATGCCTGCGACTGTCACCAGCACGCGCCGGCGCAAGCGGCATCGAAACTCTAATCGGAGTGCATGCCAAAACATCCTTGTAAGCCCGAGTCGTTGCGGACGAGGCTATGGGCAGTTACACGACGCGGCACTGGGAGGACTTGTGCAGTGCGCGTGACTTGGCGGATTGCCTGTACCCATGACCGTTATTGGGTGGTCGATGAAGGAGGTAGCAATCCAACATTCCTGATGCTTTGCAGCGGTCGTAGGGTGCTACGTCCACTTCTAGATGCACAAGAAAATCCCACCATCCAGTCGGTGCGACCATGTCCGGTGTGCCTGCTCCGCCGCCAACCGTAATGAGATCACCCGTCGCGTCGTAACAGCATTGCTGACCTGGACCACCGTCGATAAGTGGACCTTGGGAACGCATGCAGTATTGGGCGCTTGGATGGTACGTTGGGTCCGCATCCTCAAGGGGACGCCATGTTTCTGAATCCGGATTTACCGGGTCGCCACCCTGATCAAACGAGATCCGACATGGGCAGTCCGGAAGCGCGAGAGTCCACGTTGCTGGGTTTGGCTGGCGTCCTGCCCAGCAACAGCAATAGCACTTCTCGTCGAGACAATAAATCGGTAAGCGAGGGCCAAATCCAGGATCATGGACCCATCCAACGATTCGGCTGCACAGGTCGTCGCATTGACTGTTGGTTGAAACGAGTGCGACGCCTTGACCGGCACTCACTTCGACAGCCTGGCTACTTTCCAAGCGGAGCATTGCAGGCCGAGTGCCTGTGTTCTTGATCGAACCATGGATCAACACTTGACCTAGCGAGATGATGGAGGCCTCTATGAACCGGTGCCCCGCTCCATCAGGTATGACGCCAACCGCGAGAATTGAGCCTGGATCGCCTTCTGAAATGAGCGTGACCGGGCCGTGGACAATCTGCGTGCACTCCCGATCGCTGCAGGGCTGCGAGATAGTGTTTGTGAAGGTCGCTTCAATGGCGGCGTTCGTCCCGTCGTAAGCGGCACTCTCGAACTCAGTCACCTCGACGGCGACTGCCCATGTGTCGAGCACGACAGTGTCTTCGCAAGCGTGATTCCAAACATCAACCCATGCTGCCCGCCACCCAGCGCACTCGAGCGCCTGAACCAAGGGGAACGGATTCTCCATGCCCTCAACGATCCCGGCGATAGGATCGGATTCGAGCCCACCCCTACCCAACAGTTCTGGCTCGTCGGCATGTTGGCCGCTTGGCGGCACAGGCCACTTGCTGTCGGTGGCCGGCGGAAGCTGCAGAATTGACTTGACGCTCGCAATCGCCCTGCTCTGGTTCTGGTCGATCCAAGAGTAGGCTTCCCATGCCCCATTGACTCGGCGAAACCACACGGTCGCCAGGTTTTCGCCCGACAGCATGTTGGTTCGCAGACCGACGATGGATTCGACGGTTTCATCTAGCGTCGTTGCTACGAAAATCCACCCTTCGGTGTTGATATGGCGAGTGGAGACATCTCGCTGCTGTGCCCATGAAGTCGACGCCCACATCGATGTCATGACGATGATGATCAGGACACGGGAAGCAGGCAGCGTCGGGCACCGGCGTGGGTTTGGCATGGGGTTCCCCTTTCTTGGTCGTGATCTTCCCACCCGTCCACGCGGGCGTCAATCTCGCGTGGGAGATTTGTTCGACCTCTCGGTCGATACTGAGACCTTGCGAGCACTTGCTCTGTGGAACCTCTCAGCCGAGGGGTTCACAAAGTCTGGGAAGTCCAACTCGGGTCCGAACAATCCCAATTCGGTGCGTCAACAAGGGGGGCAGGACCGCAGACTGGTGTGACATGGACTCCCTCGTTCGCCGTCGATTGCAAGCGCGCACAGTTCGCTATGTGCCTGAGCTGCGACGCTCGAACATGGCCGGTGATAGTGAGCAAGTGCCGAAAATCGGCACGTTCCCGCCAGTTATTGGGGCTTCCGCGGGCATCTTGGCAGATTGTTTTGACACCGCGCGATCTTGGCGCATACTGAATTGTAGTTTCAGGTTCGGTAGGTCGAGAGAAAAGGGACCAACATGAAGTTTAAGAATTGGCTGTGGGCCATGTATGTCATGGTTGCAGCATTCGTTTCGCTCGGTACTTCCAACGCATCAGCGGATTTCGTCAACCCGTTTGTGCCATTCTGGCGCGGCGCGGCGAACACCGACTTTTATGGCTGGGAGCATTTCACGAGTGCATTTGGTGGACCCAACCTCCCTGATTATCCGAGCACAGAACCAGGTGCCGCGCTCTTTAACTTTGGGCCAGGCGCGACACTTGATGGCGGCAACATTCATGCGGTGAACAGCCCGCTCTCGATTACGGTCTACGCAGGTTTGACCGCGCCCGTCGACCAAATCGTTGTGAACATCGCAACGATGGGATCGGTGCTCAGCGGGAGTACGGTGCGATTGACTTTGGCGGACAACGCTGGACATAGCGTGACGCTCGCGCCGACCCTCTTCGAAATGCGCTCAGACGAGCCCGGGCCTGGAGGTGAAGGTCGCATCCAGACTCGTGCATACAAGTGGCAGGTGTCCGGCGTTGAATTTGGACCAATTCGATTTCAACTCGACTTCGCCAGTTACACCGGTGGGATCAACCTGAACACGGTCAGCACCGACATTCACTACATACCCGCGCCAGGCGTGTTCGCCCTTAGCGGGATTGCGCTGGTGCTTGGGGCGCGTCGCCGTCGGCGATCGTGAGACTCTTCGAGTCAACCCGCGGGTAGAGCGCGACCTTTTCGATCGCATGGCCGGGGGCGATCGTTCCGTACTTCGATCGAACACTCCAATCAGCATCCACGGAAGGCGCGCCGCCAAACGCCCCAGCGAGATCTGCCATGCGCTGCGGGAGGAAGGCCTCGAGCAACACGCCTGCGACGCGCACCGTCTGCGCGCATTGATTCAAGATGGATGAGAGACGTGGTGTATTCGCCGGATCCTTCGCCAACTTGAACGGCTCCGTGTCATTGATCATCACATCGACTTGACGCAGTAGGTCCATCCCGCAACGTGCTGCGCCGACGAGATCGAAGGATTGCATGCACCGCTCCCACTTGGCAACGGCGGCAGCGCAGCGACCTGGCCATTCACCGCCATCCTGCGCATCTGCGGGCAACTTTCCAGCGAAGTATTTTCCGATCATCGCTCCGACGCGGCTTGGACAATTGCCAACCGTATTGACGAGGTCGTTCGTGTAAATCTCGTGAAAGTGTTTGGCGCTGAAGTCGGCATCGGTCGCTGCAATCGGACCTTGTGTCGCCATGTACCAACGCCATGCATCGAGCCCATAGATCGAAGTGAACCGTTCGATCGTCGGGAGGTCGATGAAGTTGCCCAATGACTTGCTCATCTTTTGGCCGTTGGCAATCCAGAACGAATGTGCATAGATGCACTTCGGCAGGGGGAGGTCGAGTGCCATCAGGAGCGCCGGCCAAATCACCGCGTGAAACCAGAGGATCTCTTTTCCCACGACGTGGAAGTCGGCTGGCCAATATCGGCGGCGATCGTTCGAGTCTCCGCCGCTTTGCCCGAGGCCCAGCGCAGTGATGTAATTGAGGAGTGCGTCGATCCAGACATAGACCACATGACCCGGAGCGTCTGGCATCGCGATGCCCCACGAGAAGTTCGTCCGAGTGATCGGAACGTCTTGCAGCCCGTCGCGCATGCGCCCGAGCATCTCATTGAGTCGTTCGGTGGGGCGAACGAAATTCGGATGATCGGCGAAGTGCTTCGCGAGCCGCGGTGCGAACGCGCTGAGGCGAAAGTAATAGTTCTGTTCAGTTGCCCGAACGAGCGGCTTTCCGCTGATCGGGCTTTTGTAAGCGAGTTCGCGCGCTCGGTTCTCGGTGTGATACTCCTCTTGCCCCTCGTCATACCAACCTTCAAATGTCCCGAGGTAAACATCCCCCGAAGCGATGAGTTGCTTGAGAAATGCTTGCACCTGCGTGATGTGGCGGGGCTGCGTCGTGCGAATGAAATCGGTATTGGTGAGACCGAACGTTGCCAGGACGCGTTGAAACTCTGCAGCGTTTTCGTCCGCGAGCGCTTGCGGAGAGATGCCGCGTGCCGTCGCGCTCTTTTCAACCTTGACGCCATGTTCGTCCGTGCCCGTGAGGAAGAAGACGTCGCGTCCGATCATTCGCTGGGCGCGCGCCCAGACATCGCAAATCGTTGTCGTATACGCATGTCCGATGTGCGGTCGATCGTTGACGTAGTAGATCGGCGTCGTGATGCAGGCGGGCTCTTTCATTCGAAGCGGGATACTAGAGCAGCCACAAGCGTGTGTAGGTCGGTCGCTCGGACCAACGCCCGCTACGGCGCGCCGAGTTCGTCGAGGACTTCGCGCAGAGTCAATGTCGTTCCTGCGCGGGCAATGAAGAGAAGGTCGCCATCGCTGAAGACGAGGGTCGCAGGTGAATTCGGATCCGTCACTTCGTCTGCCTCGATGATCGACCGGTTCAAACTGAGCGGTTCCATTCGCCCGAAATCGTTGAAGGACGCAAAGAGTCCGCCGTCAACAGTCACAAAGAGCGCGAGAAATCGATCCATCGATTCTCCTGGGCGCTCGTAGAGGATCGCGATGCCGGGCGCTCCTCCCGGAAGCACGGCCGGGCCAGCGAGGACAGCAACGAAACCACTCGCGGAAAGATCTGGCGCGCGCCATTCAGTATCGAGCGTTGACTTCACCAGTTCGGCGAGTTCCGTGCGCGTCGGAGTCGCTGCGTCGGTAGGGCGGTACATCGCCTCCACCTCCATCTGCGCTTGGATCTGCCGCGTCGTGTCTGCAACATCGCCGAGCGGGATCCAGTCATCACGAGGACGTTCGCTGAGTCGTGGTCCGAAGACGCCGACCACGATGCTCGCTGCCACCAGGATCAATGCGGCAGCGATCGCCCAAGGGTTGAACGACTGCCGTGCAGAAAAAATCTGCTTCCACATGCATGGGGTTGTACACTTGAAGATCATGTTGAGCACGGCAATCTGCGCATTCGTTCTCGCTCAAAATGCGCTCGACGGGAATCTCCAACGGTCGAGCGGTACGGCGCTTGATCGTTCGCTCCAACAGGGAAAAACAGTCAATGCGGCAACGAGCCGGCAGGATTATCGCTCTCGAAATCTGGTCGTGACGGGTGATGTGGCTGGGGGTCGCGGTTTTCGCGGCTCGGTCGGCTACACAGCGGCAGAGGACTTTCGTGGAGCCACTTCCGATGACACGACGCGCCGCTTTCGGGCAGCCGCGTCGGTGTCGAGCGCGGATGCGCTGAGTTCGATTTCGATGAATGATCGTTTCAGTGTGGCGACTGGCATGGGAGTCACCGCGTATCGCCGCGACTTCGGTGGGCGCGACCTGACAAGCGCTGTACAAGCGGATTCGTCGCGCATTGGGTGGGACAGCGGTTTGGTCAGCGCGAGGTCTCCTACTTCCGAGAACTTCAGCCGGATGCAGCTGGACATGTTGACGCGACAGTCCTCGTCGGGTGCCGAGTTGTATTCGCTGTACCAGCCGGCGACCGTGACGGTCACTGGTGGCGTGGATCAGCGCGCAATGCGCCTGATCGCGAGCCCATTCAACGGGGTCGTCGCAATTCCCAACAATGACCTCATCGAATCGCTCTCGCAAGGGATCTACGCAAGCTCGCTCATGCGTTCCGATCTTCGGTCGGGCCGCGCAGACGGGCAGCGAATGCTGCGCTCCTACTTGTCTGGGGTCATTCCAGATCCTTCGGCGCCGAAGCCGACTGAGGCGGTGACCGGGCTCATGGTCGACGGCCGCGCCCTCGGAAGCGCGCCAGGTTCACCTCCCGCCGATGGCAAGAACCCGAATGTGCGGTGGGTCGGTGAGATGAGAACTCCATACGACCACGTGATTGCTTCAGTGACGAGTCGGTTTCGTGAAGCACATGGGGAGCCCGCCTCTGAACCTGGAGCGCTCGTCGACTTTGACTCGATGACCGAAGTCGGAAAGGTCCTCAAGGAGTTCCGAGATGGGTTTCAGTTGAGCCCATCGACTCCAGTCGATGAAACGGCGCGGCTGCTCGGTACACGCGACTCGAATGCAACCGCCACCAAGGCGCCGCTTGACTCGGCGCCCGCTGCGAATTCGCAGGTGGTCCCCGCTCCGCAAGCCGCTGGCACGTCCACTGCTGATGGGATTACAGGCAAGTCGGGAGGCAACTCAGGTGCTGCTCGAGAAGAATTGAACCGGGACGGTTCTGTCAAGAAAGTTCGTCGCAACCTGACCGGCGATGAGGCGTACCTCCTGCTCGCTCATGGCAACACGATTGCTCACCTTGATGGTGGCACCAAGGAAGCGCTTGACACCATGCTCCAAGCTGGAGACCAGGCGATGCGCAGCAAGCGATTCTTCACCGCGGAGAAGGCATTTACGACAGGCGCGCTGATCGCGCCGTCGAATCCATTGCCGGTTGCAGGGCTTGCCAATAGTCAAATTGCTGCGCGCTTGCAGATTGCTGGCGCGATTACGCTTCGACGACTTTTCATGACGTGGCCAGAGATGATCGATACAAAGTACGCGCATGAGATCCTTGGATCGCTCGAACGGATCAGGACCGTCGGAGAGGATTCGCTCGCGAGAAGCGTGGGATCAAAGTACGAATCGGATTACGGACTCGTCGCCGCATATGTTGGACACCAGATCGGGGACGATGCGATGACAGGGCAAGGGCTCGCGATCATGGAGCGCGACCCAGCAGATCGTGCGTTTACGGCAGCTTTGCGTGCTATCTGGCTGAACACCGGGGCCGAGCCAGCGCCAGCTGCCGACGCGCCAGCTCCTGTCGCGCCGCCTACCGGCGTAGTGCCTCCGTCGAATTGACCCCAAGATTCTGATAGATCTGTTTGGTCGCGTCACTTCGGTTGAGTGTGTAGAAGTGGATCCCTCTCACCCCATGATCGAGCAGGCTGCGGCACTGTTCGGTTGCCCACTGGATTCCGACCCGCGCGACTGCTTCGGGATCATCCTGCGCGCGTCGTAGCGCTCGCAAAAGTGATGCAGGGAATGTCGTCCCGCCCGCGAGATCGGCCATTCGCTTGAGCCCGCTCATCGAAGTGACCGGCATGATGCCGGCGAGAATCGGCGTCTTGATTCCCGCAAGTTCGCAGCGCTCGCGCCAATCGAAAAATGAACTGTTGTTGAAGAAGAGCTGCGACACAATTAAGTCAGCACCCGCATCGCACTTCTCCTTGAGATGGTCCATCTGAACGAGCGTGTTCGGAGTTTGCGGATGTCCCTCTGGGTAGCCAGCGACAGCGATCCCGAATCCGCGGTTGTCGGGGTGTCGTCCGCTCGCAGCGAATGCGCGGATTGCGCGAACGAGATCGGCGGCGTGGAGATAGTCGCCCCCGACCGCAGGATCGGCCTTGGGCAAATCGCCCCGCAGCGCGAGAATGTTTGAGACGCCAGCACTTGCGTAGCGAGCGAGAATCTGGTCGATCTCACCCGCAGAGTGGTTCACGCAAGTCAGGTGCGGCATCGCGTCGAGCCCCGTGTCGCGCCCGATTCGGACGACGAGATCGTGCGTGAGTTGGCGAGTTGATCCACCTGCGCCGTATGTGACCGAGACAAACGATGGTCGCAACTTCCCGAAGTCAGTGATCGTCGAGAAGAAGGGGTCCCAATCGATCGCCTTCTTCGGCGGGAAGAATTCAAAACTCGCCGTGAACGAGTCGCGCGCGAGGACATCAACGAGATGCATGCGATGAATCTATCAGGCGGGGACTGCGATCCTTCGACGACCGACCGCGAGAGACCTGAACGCCATCGTCGTGGACAGCGACGCGTGAACGACACACAGGCGCGAACTAGACTTGATCGTGATGCCATCGTCACCCCGACGGATTCCGCGGCCAACCGCGCAGCGACTCAGTTTGTATGCGCGCGAGCTTCAAGTGATGATCACGCAGGGTCAGTCAACGGTGAGTTCCACCGAACTGGGCGAGAAACTCGGTGTCTTGAGTGCGCAGATTCGTAAGGACCTTGCGTGGCTCGGCATGGGTCGCCGCGCGGGCGCCGTGGGGCGGGCAGGAGTCGGCTATCAGACTGTCGGGTTGCTCGAATCGATCAGGCGCACGGTTGGGACAAATCGAAAGTGGTCGACCGCGCTCGTGGGAGTTGGCAACATTGGACGCGCGCTTCTGGGCTATGGGGGATTCATCCAGGAAGGGTTTCCCATTACGGCAATCCTCGATGCGGATGCTCGGCTCGCGGGCAAGCGCATTGGCGGGCTTGAAGTAAAACCGATGAGTGAACTTCGGACGGTACTTCGGCGTCAAAAGATCGCGATTGGGATCATCGCCGTACCTCGGTCGGCGGCCCAATCCGTGGCGACGCAATTGTGCGACGCGGGAATCCAAGGGATCCTAAACTTCGCACCGATGAGAATCTCGGTGACCAGTGGCGTCAGTGTGACCAGTATCGATTTGAGTGTTGCGCTCGAACAACTCGCGCTCGACATTTCGCTTCGGCATTTGGGCGCATTGAGCGGCGAGGGAGGGCGATGAAGGTGCTGCGACGATCGTCGATTGCCGTCTTCGCGGCGACGGCACTCATTGGCGCTCTGAGCGGCTGCAAAGTGACCGCACTTGCTCCAACCCAGAACGATCCACTTCGGACGCAGGTTCGGGATCTCTCCGAGCAAGTCGCTTCCCTGAAGTCCCAGCGGACAGAACTCCAGCAGCAGCTCGCCAAGTGCGTGAGTGAATCCACACTTCAAGTGGGCGTCGATCCCGAAGTCGCGACCGCGACGCCACAGGTCGCACTTGTGCAGATCGGTTCGGCGAGCCACATGACTCAAGTGCGTGTGCGCCAGGACGATGGCACGGACGCAAGTCGATGCATCGCTCGGGTTTATCTCGAAGCATCGGACGGACTTGGCCGCGCCATCCAGATCGTCGGCAGGGTGAATGTCTCGCTGTTTGAACTGAAGGCGCAGGGGCAGGCGCGCACGCTTGGGGCTGCGCAGTACTCCCCGATGCAGGTCCGAGACGCTTGGCGGGGGGGAGTGATGGGACCCCACTACACACTTGAAGTTCCCATCGATGCAGTCGACTGGGAGTGCACAGAGAAGGCGACTGTGAAAATCGAATTCACGGATGGCGTGACTGGGAAGGTCTTTGATTCCCAGCGGGAAATCACAGCCCAGAAATGAAGGACCGATGCCCGTGCAGACCACAATGAGTAGTCCATCTTCGAATCGAACGACACTATCTCTAGTGTGCCTCATAGTGTTTTTTGTCGGCTGCGCGATCGCAAGCGTCGCTGGGCTGGGTTGCCAAAAGCCACTATTCCCCGAGAAAAACACTCGAAGTCAGTTCGAGACCTACGACAATCTCCGCCAGCAGAATCAACCTCTCGTTGTGCCCGATGAATTCGGCAATCCACAACCGGCACTGCGCGCTCGGCTCTCGCCGTCCACTTGAAATTCGTAGAGATTTGCGAGCATTTACTCACGAATCTCGGCTGTCCTTCCGATAGAGATGGGCGCGGAAACGCGCGGACGCGTCCGTCAACCCTCCTCACGCAATGGATTGCAACACCACAACATCGACTACCGCAGCGGGTCCAACCGTTCAGTTTCGGTCGGCGAACAGGCGTTTGACAGTTTGGGCATGCTTCACGGGTGGGATGACTGCAATCGCAGGAGTCCTGCTGCTTGGTGATAGTGGTGCACCTTCCGTCGATGCGGCGGTCAGCGCGGAATTGATCGGCGCTGCCCCAGTCGCTGCCTCACCAATCCTTCCGCGGGATGCATCGATTGTTCGAGGGCAGTGGCAGGCAATCGTGATCCATCACTCTGCTACCCCAGCAGGCGACTCGATCACCCTTGACCGCCAGCACACCGCGGCGGGGCTCGCAGGTCTGGGCTACCACTTCGTCGTCGGCAACGGTCAGGGGCTCGGGGACGGGCTCGTTGAAGTTGGATTTCGCTGGAATCGGCAGCTTGCGGGCGCCCACGTCGCGTCTGCAGGCGCAGATCCATCAGATTCATCCCAGATGGGTGGCAGGCACGTTGCGCTTTCCAAGGTGGACGCCGACCAGTTCAATCGGCACTCAATTGGGATTTGCCTCATCGGCAACGGGAATCGCCGCGAATTTACGCAAAGGCAGATCCGCGAACTGGTGACTCTCGTGCGCGCCCTTCAGCAGCAGTGCGGGATTCCAGAATCTGCGGTCTATCTGCACTCGGATCTTTCGACGATTGATAGCCCTGGGAATTTCTTTCCCGCCGCTGAGTTCGAGACGCAAATTCGGCACTTCTGAATCGCCGAGGTCCTCGCGACCTCTCTCCGCCGGGGGAGATTATTCACCTGTTCTTTGCGTCTCGATGGTCCGAATTGTAGGATCAGAGCGTTATATTGCCGCATTCCATGTCCCGAGGATTCATCAACTTCGCCAACCATGCTCGAGGGCGAGACTCGCAGGTTTCGATTCTTCGCTTCCCAAGCGCTCGACCTTTGTTCTAATCACGCCGAGAGAGACTTTAGAGAAGTGAGCCAGAAGTCAACGATTGATGAAATCTTCGGATACAAGGTGGTTGCGATGCTCGGAGAGGGGGCGCGCAGCAAGTTGTACGCCGTGAAGGATCGCCACTCTGGCGCAACCTACACGCTCAAACATGTCATTTTCGATGAGGCGCGCGACAAGGACGATCGATTCATCAGGCAGGTTGAGACTGAATACGCAGCGCTGAAGGAGCTCGATCATCCCTCGATCCGCCGGATGATCACCATCAAGCGAGAGCGACCGATCGTCAAGGTCACGGAGATTGGGCTTGTGCTCGAGATCATCGACTCAACAACGCTCGAGGAGGGTCCGCCAAAATTCCTCCGCGATTTCGTCCGGATCTTCGCTGAGGTCGCAGAGGGGCTCGCGCATATGCACTCCAAGGGATTCGTGCATGCGGACATGAAGACCGGCAACATCATGATGCCAGAGGGGCGCGATGGCGGGAAGATGGCCAAGATCATCGACCTCGGGCAGTCGTGCAAGATCGGCACGATCAAGGTGCGATTTCAAGGATCGCCGGGATACATGGCGCCGGAACAAGCAGCCAAGGAAGCGATTGTCGAACGGACGGACATCTATAACTTTGGCGCGACGATGTACCGCGCACTGACGCGCGAGTATGCCGAGACGGTCCTCGTGCCAGGGCAGAGCAAGTCCCGCAAACCTGAGCAAGTTCCCGCCACGATTCCTGCAGCCGAACGCGTGCCGGGGTTGAGCACGGACCTTTCTGATCTCGTCGCGGAGTGCTTGCGCCTGCCTATCGAAAAGCGTGTGGATTCGATGGGGAAAGTTGCGCTGAGGCTTCGCGCACTCGAGAAGAGCGTTCCAAACATCGCGTTGTGAGCATTCGTTTCACTGCGGGGGATGTGGCGGCGGTTATCAGGGGCACGATCCATGGTGATTCGAAGCGTCGATACGCTTATTGCGTGATTGCCTTCTCCGTCGCGCTCGCGAGTCTGACGCT
>CAYHHO010000091.1:0-12177 GCA_964356445.1 uncultured Singulisphaera sp.
CATCGGTTCTTTGACCGGTTGACGCGCTGCAATGCCGGGAGCGACGATGTCGACCTTGCCGGTCTCGGTCGCGCCAATCGGAGCTCCACCATCGAGCGGCTTCCCGAGCGGATCAACGACACGACCAAGCAACTGCGCGCCAACGGGAACTTCGAGCAGGCGAGTCGTCGATCGAACGGTGTCACCTTCACGAACGCCGATGGCATCGCCAAAGATTGCAGCACCGACCGTGTCTGTCTCCAAGTTCATCACCTGACCCATGACCGTGCCGGCTTCTGTCTGGAACTCAACGAGTTCGCCTGACATGACTTTGCCGAGACCGTAGATCCTGGCGATTCCGTCACCGACTTCGACGACATGACCGACATCGCTGACTTCGAGCGTGCTGCCGAACTGTTCGATTTCGTGGCGGATGACTGATGCGATTTCGTCGGTCTTGATCTTCATGTGTATTTCCTCAAATGAACCTGTTTCAGGCGATAAATCTCTGGGCATCACTGCGAACAGCAGCGCCCCCGTTGGCAATGATCGATTCTTGCAGACGGCGCAGGCGCGTCGCAACCGATCCATCCACCAGTTGATCTTCGATGCGCAACTTGATGCCACCGATCATGGTCTTATCCGCGTAGTAGTGAAAAATTGCCTCGCGTCCAATGGCCGCGCGCAATCGATCGCGCATCATGGTCTCGCTCGCTTCGCCCATCGGGCGCCCATCGACGGTGAAGACATCGACTTCCGTCTTTCCGAAGAGTTTCTGGAGCAGACCGTCGAAGGCCTGCCCCATCTCGAGCAGATGTCCGAGCCGACCCTTGTGATTGACCACCCGCACAAACCGATACAGCGTTTCGCTCACGCGACCCTTCAGAACTCGGTCGATGGTTGCGGTTCGCGTCGCTGCGTCGATCGCAGGCGAACCCAAGAAACTTACGAACGCCTTGTTGCCGATGATCACTTCACAAAGCGCAGAAAGTTCGTCTCCGATTTCCTGAGCTCGCGTATTGCCGCCCTCTTTGATCGCCAACTCGAGCAGCGCGTTGGCGTAGACCGTTGCGATTTCATTGGGGGCGTTCATGGACTCAAACTTCTACGGCGTCGACCAATCAGTTTCGCTTGCTCGCCATTCCTGCGAGTGACTCTTCCACAAGCCGCTTCTGATCCGCGGGATTGATCTCGCGCTGCAGAATGCGTCCCGCGATCGAAACCGCGAGTGTCGCTGCATGAGCCTCGAGTTCTGCGACTGCAGTCCGTCGTGCCGCCTCGATTTCCTCAGCCGCGCGCCGCGCCCGAAGAGACAATTCCGCCTCATTCTTCGCGCGAATCTCGTCTCCGAGTCGCACTGCTTCGGACTTCGCCTCGCGGATCATGACAGCGGACTGCTCGAGCGCTTCGGACAATTTGTGCTCGAATTCCTTCTGTTTCGCTCCGGCTGCGACGCGCGCCGCCTCGGCCGATTCGATCTCGTGCAGAATCTTGTCGTCACGCTCGCTGAGTCCCTTGAGAATCTTCGGCCAGACAACAACTCCGAGCACGACGAACACCACGAGAAACACGACCATCGTCGTGATAAACGTGAAGAGATCAAATGCCAGGGGATCGGCAGATGCAAGCAACATGGTCGATTCTCCTCATCAGTGGAGTTGACGTTTCTGCGCGCCCTGAAATCCAACCGAATTGGATCTGACAGGAGGGCAGACGATCAACTCGCGGAACTCACGAAAAGGCCTGGAATCCAGCGACCACAGCGAAGAGTGCAACACCTTCGATGAGCGCAGCGGTGAGAATCATGTTGATGAAGATGCGTGGGGCCATCTCTGGCTGACGCGCGATCGCCTCAACAGCGCTACCTCCGATACGACCGATGCCGATACCTGCGCCGATTGTCGCAAGTCCGCATGCGAGTCCTGCGCCGAGGCCCTTGCCCCAGTTGATCGCTGCGACTGCCGCTTGGGTGTCTTCAGCAGAAGCGAGGTTGGTGAGAACAAGCCCAGCAACCAATCCGAGAGTGAGATGAGCAACCTTCATTTGTATCGAGTCTCCGTGAGTCTGGCGTGAATCTTGGTGGCGAACACCGCCTACAAGAGGGAAGCAATATAGCGAGTTTTCTAATGGACGAGGGCGGTGGAATGCGCGACCGTTTCGCCGTCGCTGTCGTGCCCTGATTCATGCCCTGCTTCGTGCTCCTCGTGCTCTTCATGGGCCATCAGGCTGATGAAAACCGCGGTGAGAAACATGAAAATAAAGGCTTGAAGCAAGGCGACGAAGACCTCGAGGAACGTGATGAGGATGGCCCCGATCCCGCTCACCAATGTGATTCCGGCAACCGGGAGCGTGCCGAGCCCCGCGGCCGCTGCCGTCGCGCCAAAGCCGAGCATCGTGAGCAAGAGGGTATGACCCGCAACCATGTTGGCGAAAAGTCGAATTGCAAGCGCAGCAGGCTTCACAAAGATGCCGCCGAGTTCAACAACAAAGATGATCGGGATGACGAGCCAAAGAAAGATCGATCCGCGGACAAGTTCGCGCCCGCCGCACAAGTGCTCGAGCCATCCGCCGATTCCGAGTTCTCGGAATCCCTGAACCTGCACGACGATGAACGAAATCACTGCAAGCCCAGCGGTCACCGAAATGCTCGCCGTTGCGGCACCTCCGAAGAGCGCCGAAGTGCTGGTCTCTTTCAAGTCGACGAACTTCATCCCCGTCATCCAATGGATGCCGTATTGAATATCAACGAAGGGAATGAGTCCCACAATGTTGAGTACCAAAATGAAGAAAAACAACGACAAAAGGTAGGAAAGATAGCGCGCTGTGAGCCGCGGTCCCATGACTGGGATGAGCATCTCATCGCGCAAGTAGACAACCATGACTTCAATGAGCGCAGCAAATTTTCCGGCGGGGAGATAGCGGCGGTTTCCAAGACTCGCGGCACCGGTCGAAGTTCCCTTCGCCGCTCGTGCGAGGCTGACGATCAAGATGATCGCCGAACCAACGACCGTCAGCATGCTCAGCATGATCGGGGAATTGAAGACCGACTTGTCGACGATGTGGGAAATCGGATCGGAACCGCTCGCTAGGAAAACTGACATTGACCGCGCACCTCGTGTCGGAGACTCTCAAGTCGCTCGCCGCCGACATCGGCGAGTACTTCCTGCACGTTTGGCAGCGAATCCATCAACCATTCAACGAACGAGCCGATCGCCTTTGACTCACAGCGATCATGCCGACCTCGCACAAGACCGTCGCGAAGTAACACGCGCCCACCGCGCCAAGAAATTGCGTGCGGGAGTCGCATGGGGCGAGGGAGTATATCGCCATGCTTGCGACCGGCGTCAGCAAGAGGCGGACCACCGTTCCAGCCAACCAAACCGTGATCCAATCCACTGCGGGGCGGCTCTTCCACGGTGCTACAACGACCCATCCCAGGAGTGCGACCGGCAAGACGGCTGCTGCCGCGCGCAAACTGACTGTCCAGCCCTCGTACCCCCAGACTGGTGCGAAAATCCCCCACAATGTCGCGACTCCCATTCCGCCACAAGCCATCGCGAGCATGACCGCGATCCACCGAATCTTCATCGGCGGACCGAGGTTGAGCGCAGGAGTGGCCTGGGAATCGTTCGTCATTGTTTGGGATCCTTTTGATTCATCGGATCAGCGAGCGGCTTGGGAAGCGGACGACCCGAGGCGCGCTCGATCTTGTCGAGGGCCGCGTTCAACTTGAGCGCGCCGCGAATGAGCGTGTAGGTCGCGATGGCGAACCCCGCGCCGGTGCCAATGAGCGTGCCAAGTGACTCGTTCCCAAACCAGGAACCGATTGCCCAACCCATGAATGCACCAGCGAGCATCTCGGTAATGAACTGCCATCCGAGCCCCATCATCTTCCAGCCAATCCGCATCTGATCTTGCTCGCTCTTTGCTCGACCCGTCGCAGGGCGCGTTGATCCTCTGGAGGGGTCTTTGGGTAGCACGCGGGCATACTATGATTCTCGCCCACCATGCCCATGCGAGATGACGAAGTCGTAGATGTCACGCCGAAGGCGCTCACGCGAAGCGAGAACCTCTTCGTTCCGAGCATCATCAAGGGACTTGGCACGACCATGCGCCACCTCGTTGAAAACTTCGGACGAAATGGCACCAACAAGAAGAACCTGTGGGTCGTGCAGTACCCAGAGCAGAGACGCGACGATCGACCTGTTGAAGAAGGCGGCCAGTTTCGCCCGACA
This sequence comes from uncultured Singulisphaera sp., assembly GCA_964356445.1. GTDB lineage: Bacteria > Planctomycetota > Phycisphaerae > Phycisphaerales > SM1A02 > F1-60-MAGs104. Next base: position 4,215 of record CAYHHO010000091.1, read on the forward strand.
TTTCGCGGCGTCCACAGACTGAACAAGGATGAGGATGGACGCGTGCGATGCGTCGCGTGCTTCATGTGCGCGACGGCATGTCCCGCGAGTTGCATTCACATCGTCGCAGACGAGAGTCCGTGGGAGGACCGCGAGAAGTACCCCAAGCAATTCGACATTGACGAATTGCGCTGCATTTACTGTGGTATGTGCGAGGAAGCGTGCCCGGTCGATGCGATCGAACTCACTCCGCATTACGAGGTCACGGGGATGACGCGCGCGGAGTTGATCTTCGACAAGTCGAAACTTCTTGAAGTCTTCGACCAGACCGTCGCTGAAAAACCGATGTGAGTTTTCGTCGGCGCGGCGGCACGCGACTCCTTGGGGCGCTCGCGGCATCACCCCGCCGCGCACGCCGCCTTCGAACTACTTGCCGAAAAGTTTCCCGATGTCCTTGATCGCGCCGCCGATGTTCTTGATCCCCTTCTGGATCTTCTCGCCGTCGAGGCTCGACGCGTCAAAGACCAATTTGACCTTGCTTCCCAGCGGCACCTTCTTGCCATCGACTTCGCCAAGCGGTCCCGAGAGCGTGATGTCCACCTGAACGAGATCGCCTGGATCCACCGGCAACTTTGCGATTGCCTCGCTCAACTGCTGCATCGTCGATGAGAGTCCCGTCGTTGCTCCACCGATGGTGCGACCCAGCGACGAAAGCGGATACCTGCACGTGATCGCATTTGCATAGGGGGGGATCTTGCAAAGGTCGATGTCGCCCGAGAGATTCAACTGCTGCTGCCATTGGTCGCCGAACTTCCCCGCCTTGACGATGAAGTCGCTGTATCGAAGGTCCCCCTGCTTGACGCTGATCACCAGGGGTTCGATGCGCGCCGGAATCGTGTCGCTCTTCGCCGATTGCGCAAGCGCGAGCACCCCAAGGACTTGGTTGCTGCGAACAACCTCGACATCGCCGACATCAACACGCGCATCGAGATCAAGCGCGCAGAGATTCCCGTCGAGCGGATATGACGCGCGCGTGACATGCAATCGAATGGGTGGCGCTGATCGAATGTCCGCCAACACTGGATTGAGCGGCTCGAGCAGCCGACGCTGCAAGACCTTGTTGATCGTAAAGGTGATCGCGAGCGGATTGGTCGGTGCAATTGTTGCCACGCCACCGCCGATGGCGACACTTGGCGCTGTGATCGAGAGATACTGAGTCTTCAGCGACGCATTGACGATGGTGCTCTGCTTGCCAGTCGGGTCACTCGCGACCTGTGCATCGACCGTCGCGTCCAACTCAGGGCCGATTGCCTCGACGAGTTGTCCTCCCTGTCCAGCAATCGCATCGATGAGCGCAGTCGCGATTTTCTTCGCGGTCACTTTCGCGGTCCACGCCCCGGCGAGCGCGTCGAATTCGCCTGCTGCACTCGTCAATCCACGCCCGTTCGCCTGCGCCGAGAATTCACCTGCGTTCGCTCCTGCCCCTTGGACGGAAATCGAAAGCGCGTCCCTGAGGCGAGGTGACTGCGCGACCACCCGAGTCGCTTTGAGGCCGATGGGCGGTTTGCCTGCGGGCTCGAACTCGATCGCGCCGAGGTCAAGGCTGAGATCAAAGGCTGCGTCGAGAATTCCCGTCGGAGGAATCGTCAACGACTTCACATGAAGTCCTGCATCGATCGACCCGAGGCTCGTCATCGCTGCGCTCGCATTCTTGTTGCCGCTGGACCAATCTGCCAGCGCGAGCGCGAGTGCTCCAGGGAACTTGACCTGCACCTCACTGGCCTGGAGCGCGAGTGGAATCGTGGCCGTGCCGAAGAGCGGGCGGAGATCTCCGTCGAGAGCAACCGCGGCCGAAACGGCGCTCGGCGGCGAGTCTGCGACCTGCACCATTCCGTCAAACGCGACAATCAAGTCTTGGTCAAACCCCTTAGATTTCACCGTGCAAACTGACTTTCCAAACGAGAGTTTTTTCTTGCCGGTGGGTTCGAGGGATATCGCCCCGAGCTCGAGACGCAGGTCTGCGGTCCCCTTCGTCGCAGCAGTCGATGGAAGCGTGAGCGCGTTGATCTTGCAGATCGCATCAATGTCTCCAAGTCGAGCAAGTTTCTCTGACATCGACTTGCTCTGCGTCAGCCAATCCGACAGCGCGATGGCGAGACCTCCTGGCACCTTCACTGAAAGCGAACTCGCGTTGAGCGAAAGCGGATGATCCGCCGAACCGAGCAGCGCACGAAGATCTCCGCTTGCATCGAGCGTGATCGCGAGAGGCTTCGCAACATCCGAACCGACTGCGAAACTGCCGATGATCGAAGCCTTTGCGCGCTCCGCCAGCCGTGGGCTTGCCATATCGATCACCACCTTGCCGAACGAAACTGGCGCACGATCGCTCGCCTCGATCGATGCAGGCTCGACGTTCAATGCGAAAACGACTGAAGCATCGTCGGGACTCCCCGTCCACTTGAACCGCTCGAGGTCGATACTCCCCGCGACGTTTCGTCCCCCCGCGCGCACCATGAGCGATCTCCAATCAACGCCAGCGCGCAAACCAAGTGCTTGCTCGACGATCTCCGCGGGAATGTTGAACGACCCAGTCGTTTTCGAAACATCAACGTGGCCACTGGCTGGTTCGAAGGACCCTGAAGTCTTCAAGGTGAGACGGGGCAACTTGATTTCGGCGCGAAATGCGTCGGCGGCTCCACTGCGTTCGAACGACCCACTGATTGAACCTGGTCCCACAAGCGCCGCGCCGGCATCGCCAAGATCGAGCATCGTTGCGAGCGCGCCACCGCTGGCAATCGTCACCTGAGCAGTTGACTGGAACGTGGAACCTGCGAGATCTGGCAACTTGATCGTCGCGTCCACCGATGCGGCGTCGATGGATGTCTCGAATTTCCCAGATTGCGCGAGAGCCTGAACCTTCGTATGAACCTGCGCATCGACGGCTCCGAGTGAACCATCTGGCTTCGTTGAGATCGTCGCGCTTGCGGCAACGCCCTGCAATCGCCCCCCACGCACGAGTCCCGGAGCGCGTGCGATGTCGATCACGTCCGCCGTCACCTTTGCACGAATTGACGGCGGAAGTATCTGTCCCGCCGAGATCGCTTCCCACGTGCCTGCCATCCCGTCGACCTGAAGCTTCAGGCGTGCCGATGACTCAATCGCCACGCTTGCACCGGCGAAGTGGGCCAACATCGAGGGCAGCACAATCAGATCGCACTCAATGGGATTTGTCGAAAAACCGCTCTGCGTCCACGAGACTTCCGTGTCAACACTCGTCGCGCCAATCGTGAGGTCGACCGATGCCTTTCCAGCGTGCAGTGTCCCGTCATTCGCGACTTGCAATGACAGAGAAGTGACCGCGCAAGCCGCGAGTTGCGACCGAGTCGCGTCATCGAACCAAGTTGGATTGGCGAGTGAGACTGCTGCGACTTTGAGTGATCCCTTCGCACGCGCAGAATCCAGCGCAATCCCATCTGACCCAATGAGTCCGCCAATTGTTTGATCGATCTCGAGCGCTGACCCATCCACGGTGGATCTCACTTGGAGCGTCACCGCCGTCATGAGATCCGTGGTCTGCAATCGAATCGTCGTCGCGCCGAGAGCGAGCGGAATCTCTGGCGAGACCGCGACCGACATCGGCGCGATCGAGACAATCACGTTTGCTCGAGCGTCCTTCCACGGCGCATCGGCCGTCCCGCCCGTGCGCAGCGGCACCGCGATGTCAGTTCCTTCGAGCGTGATCGCAACGGGTTCCGCAACTCTGACCGCTGACGCCACCAACGCAGGATCGACCTGCGCTGCAATGGAGAGACGATCGACAGCGAGCAGTTCGCCACTCGGCGAGAGCGCTCCTGCGAAACTGCAGGAGATTTTTTGCGTCGAGAGTGATCCACTGCCGTTGCGGCCATCGAGCGTGATCGACGCGTTCAGGGTCGCGCCAAGATCGCGCTGGGCATTCAACGGCGCAGGCAAGTACGGCGCGATCGCTGAGGTCGGCAGGTTGACAACAGCGACCGACCCAGAGACGGCGCGGTTGGCAGCGTCGAGGGGACTCGTCGCGTCCAGAGTTGCGCTCAACTTTGCTGTTTCTCCGGTCGGCAGTGCGAACACACATTCTCCAACAACTCGCAGCGCGTCGGCGACTCTTGAAGATGACACCTTGAGATCCAGCGACTCCACCGCGATCGGAATGCCGACTGCAGGAATAGCGAGCGCACTCGCGTGTAGGTCGAGAGCGACTGATGCGGACGTGACATCGACACCGCCGTCCTTGGTGAAGAGCCCATCCACAACACCATCAAGCTTGAGATCTCCAGACTTCTCGCCGACTTTCGTTTGCGCCGAGAAATTCGCGCGAATTCCTGAATTCTCGACCGCGAACTTCCCTTGGAAGTTGGAGATTTCGATTCGTGGATCACCCTGCGTGCTCGTCGCCACAAAGCGAAGCGATGTGATTTCGACGACAACTCCACGGAGCGTCTCTGCAAGCGATGCGCTCTCGCCTCGCGGCTCTGGTGGAACCGATGCAGACCTCTCGGATTCGGGGGTGCGAAAGAGCGTCGCCAACGACAGCGTGCCGTCGGGGCGGTAGTTCGTCGCGATGGATCCAGAGAGTGAAAGTCTTGGCGGTTCGCTGCCCCTTGCAAGCCCAAGAAGACCATTGTCTGCCCTGACATCGACAGTGATCGACGCCCCGTCATTTCCCGCCACTGCGAACCCGCGAATCACCTGAGGTCCTGACCATGAGAGAGAAAGCTCCGCGATCGAAACCTCCCCCTGCACCATCGGCTTGACGATTCCCACCACGAGGCTGCGACCGATTGAGCCAGAGAGAATGGTCGGCAGCAACGCCACCAGAATCACGATTGCAACGACGACAGCCGCCAACGCGACGACTGCGAGTCGGATCCACTTCCGACGAATTGGTGTCCGCGATGATCCCGATTGATTCTTCGATTCCATTGTGAGCGAAACATTCTATAGCGGCCGCTTGCGGATTCCGCGGCGCGACGTCCACACCGCTCAGGAAGCACGCCTCAATCGCGAGCCGTCAATCCACCAGCCCTGTTTTCGCCGATCCCTGCTCGAGCATCCTCTCAAGAGCAATCCGCGCGAACTTCCTCGCGTCGGGATGCACGCGGATTTCGTTGACAACACGCCCCTGCGCAAGCTCGTCCAGCACCCACGCAACATGCTGTTGATCAATGCGGTACATCGTGGTGCAGAGACACTGGCAACCAGAGAGCATCTCGACGCCAACTCCGCGCTGCTGAGCTGCTCGCGCGAGCCGCGTGACAAGGTGAACTTCTGTCCCGACCGCAAACTGGGCTGGCGACTTCGCGTTCTCGATGGTTTGAATGATGAATTCGGTTGACCCAACGAGGTCTGCAGCGTCGACGACTTCTTGGCAGCACTCGGGGTGAACCAGCACCTTGGTGCCATCCTTGCGTTGGCGCACCGCGGCGACATGCTCAAGTCGGAAGAGTTTGTGAACGCTGCAATGCCCCGCCCACAGAATCACATCTGCGTCGCAGATCGCCTGCGAACTTGCGCCACCAAAGCCGTCATTCGCCTTCGGATTCCACACAACCGTCTGCGCCGCCTTCTTCAACTTCACGGCGTCGTGTTCGGTGACAAGTCCTCGGGCATGCGCTGTGTTTCGGCCGAGATGTTGGTCGGGAAGAAAGAAAACCTTGATGCGTTCGCCGCGCTCGCGTGCCGTCGCACCACCAGCAAGGGCCCAGTCGAATACCTGCTTGGCATTCGAACTCGTACAACACGCTCCGCCATTTTTCCCGACGAACGCCTTAATCGCTGCGCTTGAATTGACGTAGGTGATCGGCACGACTCGCCACTTTGTTTTCCCCGCAACCTGTTTGATCGCAGTCTGAATTGCGTTCCACGCATCAACTGCATCTTCATACGCGGCCATGTCAGCCATCGAACAGCCCGCTGAAAGATCCGGCAGAATGACTTGAACCGAATCGTCGGTCAAGACATCCGCGGTCTCAGCCATGAAGTGCACGCCGCAGAAAACAATGAATTCGGTTCCGCGCAGTCCCGCCTCTTTCGCTGCGATCTGGCTCAACTTCAGACTGTCGCCGACAAAGTCAGCGTGTTGAACCACATCATCCTGCTGGTAGTGATGCCCCAAGATCATCAGGCGATTGCCGAGTTCCGCCTTGCGGGCGCGGATCATCGACGCAAGCTCCTGATCGGTTGCGTCCCTGTACCTCGCTGAAAGTTCCTGCTGCCAAAGCATCGATCGAGATTCTAACTGCGCGGTTGCCTCTCAATTCGGACTGGGTTCCGCGCGCTTCCAGAAATCTCGAATTCACTTGGCTTTTGTCTGGCGATATGCGAACATCTTCAACCCGAGAGCGTCCGATGAGAAGCGAATGCCACAAACTTTGGGCTGCCGACCACCGAGGTTCCTTCTCGATTCTCGCTGCGTTTGGGTTTGTCGTCGCTTTGCACTGCGCCACTCCGTCGGCGCTGGCAATCCCGCCGATGCAGATTGCCAAGGTGACGGCAACCGACGGCCTCGCGAGCGACCAATTCGGCAACGCTGTGGCACTGTCAAATCTCGCGGGGCTCGCGGGAACACAGCCCGACATTGCGATCGTCGGATTGCGCTATGACGACAGCCCCACCGCTGACCGGGGTTCCGCAAATGTCTACAAACTGAACGCCGCTGGCGTATGGACCTTCGAGGCCAAACTCACCGCGTCGGACGGACTCGCTGGTGATTCATTCGGGTACTCGGTCGCGATCTTCGGAAACACAGCCATCGTCGGCGCTCCGTTTGACGATGTTTCGCTCGTCGACCAAGGTTCCGCATACATCTTCACGCGGAGTACCGCGGGAGTCTGGACGCAGGCAGCGAAAATTGTCGCCCTCGACCCCGGCGCGGCCGACTATTTCGGATACTCGGTCGGCGTCACGAACACGGTTGTCGCAACTGGAACCATCGGCGACCTCGCGATCGTTGGTTCAGTCCGCGACGACAACACGGTGTACGCCGATCAAGGTTCGGCATACATCTTCAAACGGGCGACAGCGGGAACCTGGTCGCAGGAATCCAAGTTCGTCATCACCGGGACTGACCAGGCCGCCAACGAAGACTTCGGCTGGTCCGTCGCGATCTACGGCGACCGCGCTCTCGTCGGGACGCCTGGCGACGACATCAGCGGAGTGGTCGACCGAGGATCTGCATACACATTCAAGCGCGCGACAGCCGGTACGTGGACGCTCGAAGCGAAGTTTGTTGCAGCGGATGGGCTGACGCAGGACTATTTCGGATATTCGGTCTCTCTCTTCAATAATCAAGCGATGGTGGGCGCACCCTACGACGATTTCAGCGGCGCGACAGACCGCGGATCTGCTTATGTGTTCCAGTTGACTGGCACTTCAACTTGGGCACAGGAAGCCAAGGTCGTCGCAAGCGACGGCGTAGGCGCGGACTACTTTGGAGCGGCAGTCGGTCTCCAGGGAAACCTCGCGGTCGCGACCGCACCAAACGATGATGGACCTGCGCAGGGTGGAGGCACGACCTTCAACAACATCGGCGCTGCATACCTCTATGTGCAGACCGGAACGGCGACCTGGACACAGCAGCCTCGATCCACCGCGGCCGATGGACTGACCGACAAGTTTTTCGGCATCTCTGCGAGCATCTATGGCGAGGTCGCACTGGTTGGCGCAAATGGCGACGATATCGGCACTCCGGTGAGAGTGGATCAAGGATCGGCATACATCTTCAATCTTCGTCCGCTCGACTGCAACAACAACAGCATCCCTGACGCAGAAGACATCGCAACGGGGATTGCCCAGGATTGCAATCTGAATGCGATTCCGGACTCATGTGATATCGCGAGCGGCTTCAGCGACGATGTCGACAGCAATGCGATCCCCGACGAATGCCAGCCAGACTGCAACAACAATGACATTCCCGATTCGTGGGAGATCTCTCAGGGCACAGCGC
>CAYHHO010000092.1:0-12149 GCA_964356445.1 uncultured Singulisphaera sp.
AGATGGTTCCGGAGGTTCATGGCAGACGATCGCACAGTGCCTCGCTGCGAAGTTTCCTGCGATCGACATCAGTGAGTGGCACCGACGGATGGAACGCGGGGAAGTCGTCGACGAGTCGGGCGTGATCGTCACAGCACGCTCGCCATATCAGCCATACCTGCAGATCTATTACTACCGCAGCATCGAGGATGAGCGTCCCATTCCATTCGAAGAGTCGGTGCTCTACCAGGACGATCACATTGTGGTCGCAGACAAGCCGCACTTTCTGCCTGTGATTCCAGCGGGGCGCTACCTGCGCGAGACATTGCTCGCTCGCCTGAAGACGCGACTTGGCATCGACGCGCTTGTGCCTGTGCACCGAATCGATCTGGGTACCGCTGGTCTCGTGGTCTTTTCCGTTCGGGAAGAAGAGCGCGATGCATATCAATCGCTCTTTCGACTGGGCGCGGTCGCCAAGACCTATGAGTCAGTCGGTGCAGTCAATGCGAAGTTGGAATTCCCGTTGACGCATTCCAGCCGACTCGTGCAGGACGACCACTTCATGAGGATGCGAGAAGCGGCAGGGACTCCGAACTCGACGACGCGGATCGAACTGCTCGAGCGCAGAGGTGAAGTCGCGCGATATCGCCTTTCACCATTGACTGGGAAGAAGCACCAACTTCGGGTGCACTCTGCCGCGCTGGGAACCGGAATCGTGAACGACCCGATGTATCCGGCAATGCTTCCAGAGCCGAGCGGCGATGAGCGAGCCGACTACTCGAAACCGCTGCAACTGCTCGCGTGCGGCCTCGCATTCACCGATCCGATGACCGGCGCCGCGCGCGCCTTCGCAAGCAGTCGGGCCCTCGACTGGTAGAAGAGGCACCGATGCAGGATGACGCGCCAAACCCTTCCCGGCCACCTGACTTCACTGGTGGTCCTCCTTCGGGAATTCAGAAGACCCGCGCAAGATTTCGCCTTCCAATCATCTTGATGCTCTCGGGAGTGCTTGCATTAGTTCTCGGCATGGCGCCGCTGCTTCTCACCATCTTGTTTGCATGGCTCGGCTGGACGAGCGACCCGAATCCAAATCCAGTTGGTTTCGGGATGCTCGCGATGTGCACCTTCTGGCCGAGTATTGCGCTTGTCGTCGGTGGAGCGGCGCTCGCGATCGCGCGGAGATGAGGTCAGGTGCGGCGCACCTGCTGCAGGCTGTTCACCCGATTGGCTTGCGACCAGTTGGTTTGCGGGCGCGGTAACTCTCGCGCTTTGAACCCTTCGGCTTGGTGCCCGACGGCACAGGGCGGTGACCCTTTTCCTGAAAGGCAACGCGAAATGCCTCGAACGAAGTCGAGTCCAAGAAGCGATCGACATCGCATTGAAGTTCCACCAATGAATCATGCAATGCGCAGGGACTGCCCGCGCCGCACACGCCGCCGCCGAATGGGCAGTTTGGACTGGAGTCTGGTCGCTCGAAGAGGTCGAAGACATCACGCAGCTTGATCAACTTCGGATGCTTGGACAGCGTGTATCCGCCGCCTGGTCCGCGCGAACCCTTGACGATTCCCGCCATCGAAAGCGACGTCAGGATCTTCGCAACAAATGGAGCTTGCAGTCCGCGCGCAGTAGCGATTTCTTCTGCACTCAAGCGCGTCACGCCTCCGTCGAAAACTTCAGCGAGTCGGCTCGTGGCCGCGATGGCACATTCAGTTTGCTTTCCGTACAAACAGATCTCCTTTGCGGAAACTATACAGGATGCGCTGACACTTGGAGCGGCGCTGTCGGATCAACAAGACCCATCGATCGCGAGGTCTGCGGGCTGGTTGACGTTGCGGAGTTGTTCATGGGGTGCGTCAACGAGCCGCGTGTTGAGCCGCTCAAGGACGCTTCGCATGGGGAGGCTTCGTGGTTGCGCGATCGCGTGAGTCAGCGCGGGAATGGCGGAGAGGCGGTAGATGCCGATGCAGGGCTCGGCCTCGGTCCCCGCAGCGGCGACAATCGCATCGGCGCAGGGGCTCGTTCGTGCGAGTTCGCAGATGGCAGCCACGAGTTTGCCATCTATCTGAGAGAGGTCTCCAGCGAGAACAAACACTGCGCAGCGGAAGTGTTCGAGCGCACAGAGGATGCCCCCAGCGGGACCACGCCCTGGATAGCGGTCGCGCAAGCTGAAATCTCCGAGGTGGACAACATCTTGGTGGCAATCACCGACGACTGTGACGCGCGCGCCGAAGACATCGCGCAGTGCTTCGATCGATCGCTCGACGAGCACGCCGTCAGGCATCGGCGAGTCCCCGACGATCCCCCGAGCCACTGGCTCTCGCAACTTGTCGCGTCCAAAGCGGCGGCTCTTTCCGCCGACGAGCACGATTGGTTCGATGCGCTCAGGGCTCGCGCGCTCGCCGTTCGCCTCGCCGTTCGCGTGGCCCTCAGGCATGCGCTTGCTCGCTTCGATCGGCGCGCAACATTCGAACGGCGTGAGGCAGGATGTCGAGGATCGCTTCAAGTGTCTCGACGGCGCCAGCAGGAGATCCAGGCAGTGTGAGGACCAGTGTTTCGTTCGCAGCACCTGCAACACCGCGCGAGAGATATGCGCGCGGGTGGCGCGCTCCGCAGCGACTGCGCGCAAGTTCCATGAGACCTGGATGTGGGCGGTCGATCACTCGCATCGCAGCCTCGGGGGTGATGTCGCGGGGCGAGAGCCCAGTTCCGCCGGTGATTAGCGCGAGATCGATTCGTTGGTCGAGTGCAGTCCAATGCCGAAGGAATGCTTCGATCTGGATTGGCTCGTCGGCGACGATTTCTTGGGCGACAACGTCGCCGCCAAGGCGCGCGCGGACAAACTCTGCAACGGCAGGTCCCGACCCGTCGACGGCGATCCCTTGTGCGCAGCGATCGCTCGCCGTCAGCACCACTGCTCGGATTGCTGCTTCATGTGATCGATCAGCGCTCACGATGCGGACTCTGCTTGCATGTCGGGAGCGATGAGAGTGCCTGAGCGCCCTCCTCGTTTCTCGAGCAATCGCACGCGTTCGATCACCATCCAGCGATCGACCGCCTTTCCCATATCGATCAGAGTGAGCGCGCCCATGCTTGCTCCAACGAGCGCCTCCATTTCGACGCCGGTTCTTGCGAAGGTGGTAACGGTCACCTCAATTCGAACTTGGTTCGATCCGACTTCCGTCGTGACATCGATGCCATCGAGCGCAAGGGAGTGGCAGAGCGGGATGAGTTCGTCTGTGCGCTTTGCCGCAGCGATCGCTGCAATCCTGATGACCTGCTCGACGGGTCCTTTGGCGAGCGTTCCTGCCTTGATGCGCGCGGCGAGGTCGGGACTCACCCCAACGATGGCCTCCGCACGTGCGACGCGGCGCGTCGGTTCCTTTTGCGAGACATCCACCATCTTCGTGTTGCCATCCGGTCCAATATGAGTCAGGTTCTTCTGCATGGGGTTCTCGGTTAGTTCCAATCAAAGTAGTTCCACGGGCCATCGCCGATTGACCGAGGCGGAATCTCGATGAATCCGTTGCTTGGTGCGATTCCCACGCAGTCGCCACTTCCGCGCATCGAAAGCGCACGAACCATTCCGGGCGCAATGCGCCGAACAGGCAAAAACTGTGTGAGATCATGAGGTTTCGCGAGCGGATCGATCAGGCGCACGGTTTCTGCAGCAGGTTCGGCCTGCGATAAACCTGCAAGTTTCCGCGCCACAGCCATCGCATACTTTCGAGCCGTCACAAGCACGCTGACTGGATTCCCAGGAAGGCAGAGCACAGGCACACCGCCATGCTGAGCGCCGAGCATCGGTCGACCAGGTTTCTGCGCAATCCCGTGGAAGAGCGTTCGCGCACCAATCTCGGTGAGGACTTCCGCAACGAAGTCCTTGTGCCCAACCGCAACGCCACCTGTCACGAGGACGAAGTCGCTTGTGCGGATGGCGGATTCGAGCACTTCCTTCAGCAGGAGCTTCGAATCCTGAACCCTCCGAACTTCTGCGAACTCGATCCATGCGCACGCGGCGAAGAGTGCCATGAGTGCCGAACCATTGCTATCGCGGATGCTCCAGTCTGCGATTGGACCTTCGCCATCGGTTACTTCATCGCCGGTGATCACGGCGGTGATGCGAACGCGTCTGTAGACAGAGGGACTCATGACTCCAAACGAGGCGAGCGCAGCAGTTGCCGGTGCGTGGATTGCGGCTCCTGGCTGAAGGATGGTCGCGCCCTCCTGTGCATTCTCGCCTTGGCGGCGAATGTGCAGGCCAGACTTCGCGTGCGCGACGCGGTCAGCGTGGACCGAAATTGTCTGTGCCGCCTCGTCCACATGCTCGCGCGCAATAACGAGATCTGCCTCGATGGGAACAGGCGCGCCGGTGGCGATCCGCAGGCAAGCTGCAGGGGGGAGTGCAAGCGGGGGCTGTCCCGCGGCGACCTCACCTGCAATCGGAATCGCGGTCATGTGGAGATCCGAAAGTCGAAGGGCGAAGCCATCCATTGCGCTGACATCAATTGCGGGACTTGGTCGATCGGCCAGCAGAGTTTGGGCGAGAACGCGACCAGTTGCCTGCGAAAGTGCTACGCACTCCCGCTCAACTGGCTCGATGGATTCGAGGAGTGCAGCGAGCGCCTGCGACGGAGTCATCGTGCTGATTGCAGTCAACGTCATCGCTTGCGCTGCCCCTTCTTGCTGCGGCTGCCGCGCGCGACGATTGCGCTCCTTTGCGCGTTGGTGACATCCTCGACCCACCCTCGATTTCTCATCATCGAAGGGAATCCAATCGTCGGTGTTGTCAGGATTGCAAGGTGCATGAGTTCGGCGGAGGTCCAGCCAGCTTCCAGCGCCTTTCGGCAGTGAGAGTGCGCTGCGCCCTCGAGACCGGCACCCATCGAAATTGCAAGTTTGCAGAGCGCGACTGTCCGCGCGTCGAGCGGACCCGCGTTTGTGCAGGCACGTCCGAGCGCCTCATACTTCGCAATCACTTCTGGGTGACTGTCGCCGAAGCGCGTGTATGCGTGTGGTGTCTTGCGTGTGCGTGACGACGAACGGGACTTCTTTGTGGTCATGGCTATCCTTGGTTGATGATGACTGTGCGCGTGCTTCTCTTTGGACCCGAACGGGATGCGGTCGGTGCAAGTTCAGTCGAGGTCCAAGTTCGGGGGAGTGCCACCACGGGCGAAGTCATGGCGGCTCTTGCAGAACAATTTCCATCGCTCGCAGCGACTGTGAAAGGGGCTCGGTTGGCTGTCCGCGGCGAGTTTTCCCGCCTAGAAACGGTGATTCTAGAAGGGGACGAGTGCGCTCTCATCGGATTGGTTTCAGGCGGATGAGCGTGCGCGTGAAAATCGTTGAGGGTGCGCTTGGTGCAGCGGGGACGGGGCTTTGCCCAAGCGACTCGCCGCGAGGAGCGAACTGTGCAATCGGTGCTTGGCTCACCTTCGATGGGATCGTCCGTGTGGAAGAGCAGGGGCGCGCGATCATCGCACTCGACTATGAAGCCTATCGACCGATGGCCGAGCGAATGCTCGAACGCATTGCGCAGGAGTTGGTTGCCAAGCACTGTCTCTCCAGTATCGAGGTCGAGCACAGCACCGGTCGCGTTGCTGTTGGCGAGTGCTCGTTTCGTCTGAGCGTCGAGTCGGCGCATCGACGTGAGGCAATCGCTGCGCTGGGCGAATTCATCGACCAGATGAAGCGTGACGTACCGATTTGGAAGCGTGCGGTGCATTAGCCTCCAATTGCGGACATGGTTCTGCCACCGACGGGACTCATCGTGAGCGCGCCGCCTTGATCTTTGTTCCACACGGCCTCGCGAATTGCTCGCTCGAGTTCATTGTCATCTGCTCCGTCTCGCAAGAGGGATCTCAGCGGCCATTCGTCGCGAGCAAGGAGGCAAGGGCGAAGGAATCCGTCTGCCGTCACCCGAATTCGGCTGCAATCTCCGCAGAATGGCTCTGACACTGGAGCGATTGTGCTGACACTTCCGCCTGCGCCATCGAGAAATCTATAGCGAACGGCGGTGCGGTCAGGTCGATCGCGACCTTCGAGTATCAGCGGAAAGACTCCGGAGATCCGTTCGAGCGTGCGCTGCGAAGCGACGACGCACTCGTCGCTCCACGCTCCAGCTTGATCGAGCGGCATGAACTCGATGAAGCGCACCTCGATGTCGAGAGCCCGAGCGAGTGCCGCCAGGGCAGGGGCATCGGACTCGTTGACTCCAGCGAGCAGCACAGCGTTCACCTTGACGGGACTCAGCCCCGCCGCAATCGCAGCGCGCACGCCGTCGATGACGGTTGCTGGATCGACATTCGACCGCGTCACGGCTCTGAATCGAACGGGGTCCACGGAGTCGATGCTGATGGTGATTCGCCGAAGTCCAGCGGACTTCCAGCGTTTCGCGTTGTCGTCTGTCAGCAGAGAACCATTGGTGGTCAGCGATACATCATTGAAGTGCGGCGAGAGCTCTTCGAGTATCTCGCAGAGGTCTGGATGAAGTGTGGGTTCGCCGCCGGTCAGGCGAAGGCGCTCGACTCCCAGCCGTGCAAAGATTCGCCCGAGGCGGATGAGTTCGGTGGTCGTGAGTCGCTCTTCCCGCTTCATGAATCTGGTGTTGGGGGAGAGGCAGTACGAGCAGCGGAAGTTGCATCGATCCGTGATCGAAAGTCGCAGGTCATTCATCACGCGACCGAACCGGTCGCGCAGCGGTCCGACGATCGGGAAGGGCTCTGCTGCGCGTGGCAAGCGGTGCGTGCCCAGCTGCTCGAGGGAAAACGGAGGATTTGTCAGGGATGGGGCCATATAACGAGAAGGCGACAAGGATATCGAGATTAGGGGTTCTACACCATACTAGGGACGGAAAACGGCTAAATCAGCAACAGTTTCACTCCAGCGATGAGGAGAACTGCCGAAAGCACCAATCGGAGGGTTTTCCCAGAAAACTGACGGCTTCCGAAGTGTGATCCAATCGCGCCGCCAGCGCACGCCGCAACTGCGAGCCATCCGATGTCAGCTGTCGGACGCCAGCCGTCAAGCGCGATTCCGCTGAATCCAGCGATGGAATTGACCAGAATGAAGGCAGCGGAGACTCCGGCGGTCTTCTTGGCATCAGCCCATCCCATCAGCAGCATCAGTGGGCTGAGAAATATCCCGCCCCCCGTGCCGGTCAGCCCGGCTACGAACCCTATGCCAGCCCCGACCGCGAGAGATGTTGGTATGGCAGGCGGCAGGATTTCACGCGGCGATCGAGTGGGTCGCACTGCCGTCCCAAGCATGCGCAGAGCGCTCACGACGAGCACTGCACCAATCGCGAGGCGAAGGGAACGACCACTCAGCGGAAGTGCGGCGCCAGCGAATGCGGCTGGAACAGCGAGCAATGCAAGCGGCCAGAAGAGCCGCCAAGAAAAATGGCCGGCGCGCGCGAATTGAACGAACGCGATCGCAGCGACGAGGATGTTGACCGAGAGCGCAGTCGAACGCATGACGACTGCTTGGACGCCAAGAAGCGCCATGACTGCGAGGTATCCCGATGCACCGGCATGACCGACGCTTGCGTAAAGCGCTCCGACGACGAGAAAGAGGAACGCGAGTGTGGGGATGTCAGAGGGATCCATGCGCGGACCAATTTCGGATGAGGTTATCCGATGGACACGACCCGCACGGAACTTTATGATTCGTGGCCAATGCGCAGCACAGCGGAAGAGCAGAAACTCGCGCAGCAGTCGGATTCGACGAACATCGGGTCGCGCCACTCCGTCGCGCAGCAGTCGGATTCGACGAACATCGGGTCGCGCCACTCCGTCGCGGAGCAGGTGCTTCGATGGTCAGGGCGTGTGCTGAGCCTCGCGTCTGTTGGCATCATCCTGATGTTTCTCAACGGCGAAGGGAGAAACCTCGCCAACATCACCGCGCGGGAACTCCAGTTGTTTGTGTGCTTTCCGGTCGGCGTGAGTGCAGGCAACATTCTTGGATGGTGGAGCGAGAAGTGGGGAGGCGCACTCGGGCTCGCCGGTTTGGTTGGCTTCTACGCCGTGAACTACCTACAAGCTGGTGCATTCCCAAGCGGATGGGCTATCCCTGTTCTTGCGCTCCCTTCACTTCTGTATGTGCTTTCGCATTTGCAGTGGTGGCGAGCGAAGGCCGAGTGAACTGACTTCGAGGCAGTCGCGCGATTTCGAGGGCGTTCGTTTACGCTTGCGCGCCTCATGCTCTCCATCGCCAACCTCATCAAGATCTATCCGGGACCTGTGAACGCGCTGCAGGGGGTGACTCTCAACGTCGGCGAGGGTCTCTTCGGTTTGCTTGGGCCCAACGGCGCTGGCAAGAGCACGCTGATGAACGCCGTTGCAGGATTGCTCGAGCCGACATCTGGGGTGATCTCGCTCGATGGCGCAGACATTGTCAAGGATCCGCGCATCGTGCGCAGGCAACTGGGATATCTCCCTCAGGACTTCGGGTTCTTTCCCGATCTGACTGGTCTGCAGATGCTTGAACTGATGCTGAAACTCAAAGGAGTTGAAGGACTCGGCGGTCGGCGAAGCGTCGCGCAGGCGCTGCTTGAGCGCGTGAACCTTTCGCATGCAGCAAAGCGAAAGGTGAGCGGCTACTCGGGGGGCATGCGGCAGCGGCTCGGGTTGGCGCAGGCCATCTCGGGGAATCCCCGCCTCGTGATCGTCGACGAACCAACAGCGGGGTTGGATCCCGAAGAGCGCCATCGCTTTTATCGCCTCCTCGCGGAACTTGCGAAGGACCGAATCATTTTGCTTTCCACGCACATCGTCGAAGACGTCGCAACACTCTGCCAGCGGATGGCCGTCATCAACAACGGTCGCGTGGTGATCGATACGACGCCGCGCGCCGCGCGTGCCGCGATAGATGGTGCCATGTACGAGGGTTTCATCGCCGATGCCGAACTCGATGAATTCGCTCGCGATCACAGCGTCACGAGTGCGATCCTGAGCGAAGGATCGACGAACCGAGTTCGCGTCCACTGCGCCGATGCCTCGCATGCTCCCGCAGGATTCGAGCGATCCGTCGCGACGCTCGAAGATGCGTATCTTGTCGCAATTCGCACCGCGCGCGAAACGGAGCGGTCTGCGAGTGCCGTCGGAGCGTCGGCGTGACCAGTTCATCAGCGCGGACACCGCTCCTTCCAACGGCAGCCACAAGACCATCTGAGTCACCATTCTCGCGTGTGGGCCGCGTGTTCGCGGTCGCGTGGATCGAGACGCGCACGGCGTGGCGACGACCGATCTACATCATTTTCACAGCGCTTCTCGTCCTGTTGGTCTGGGCATTTCTCATGGGGAATGTCCGAGTGCAGGCAGGGGATGTGACAGCTGGCGGAAAGCAGGCGTGGATCAATTCCATGTTCAACGCCGCCTTCGTCGATTCTGCGCTGCTGGGACTGCTGCTTCCATTCCTCGCCGCCGTGACGGCGGGCATGCCTCTCATCGCGGATGCCGATCGGCGCGTCGACCGGATGGTGCTCGCAACGCAACTCTCGCCGAGCCAATATGTCTTCGGAAGATGGCTCGGAACGCTCATACCCCTCGTGCTTTGCCTCGCCATGTTTGTGCTTGCGCAGGTGGCGTTCTTTCAATTCTGGCCAATCGACGATCCGGCGAAGAGTCGCGGCGCATTCGACCTCTGGAACTTTGTCTTTCCGGCGCTGCTGTTTGGTGCGCCGACGTTGGTCGCGGTGGCGGGAACGTCGATGCTGCTGGGCATCTGGAGCAGGCAAGCGATTTTGGTCTTTCTACTGCCCATCGCGAACTTGCTCTGTGGAGTCTTCTTTCTCTGGGGATGGAGCCCAGAGTGGTTGCCCCACTGGGCGAACGTCCTCCTGATGCAAGTTGATCCAACGGGAAATCGATGGCTCGCAGAGACGTGGCTGAAGTCAGACCGGGGAGTCGAGTACTACAACACGCAGCCTGTCGGCGTCGACGCGCTCTTCGCCCTCAGCCGACTCGTTTGGATTGCAGTTGGGCTTGCCGCAGCATGGTTGAGCGCGCGAATCGTCGGGTCGCGGCTGCGCGGGGCGGTCGCGGCGAGTGCGCTGGTTGCGCGACCAGCGACCCGTTCAACCGAACTTCAGCGAGCAACTCGCCAGAGCGCGGCGCGTCAGCACTTCGGCGCCATGACCATGCGTCAGCCGAGCGTGATCGCAGGCACGCTTGCCATCATGCGCTACGAGGTGCGTGCACTGCTGCGAAGTCCAGGGATCTGGTTGTTCACGCCCATCATCATCTTGCAGATCATCGGAACGAATTCCGTGAATGAAGTCTGGCTCGGCACTATCCGGCTCGCAACATCTGGAACCCTCGCCGCCGGTGCGTTCAACACCGTCACCCTCTTGCTCATTTTCCTGTCACTCTTCTACACGGTTGAATCACTCAATCGCGAAGAACGCCACGGGATGTCTGCGATCGTCAGGGCGAGCGGCATTCCCACGATTGCAATGCTTGGTGGGAAAGTCCTCGCCAATGCAGTGCTTGCGATCATCATTGCGGTGGGTGCGCTCTTCGCGTGCATCATCGTGATTCTGGTCCAGTGGTTCCAGACGAAGATCTTCGTCCCAATCAATCTCGGCGTGTTCTTCATGCTGTGGGGAGTCGTGCTCGCGCCGACGCTCATCCTTTGGTGCGCGTGGATTGCACTCGTGCACGGGCTGGTGCGCAATCGATATGCGACCTACGCAGTTGGGCTCGGCACGCTCATTCTCACGGGCTGGTTGCAGACGCGCGGGTATCTCAACTGGGCAACGAATTGGCATCTCTGGAGCGCGCTCGTCTGGAGCGATCTTGATCGCTTGGAGTTTCTGCGGCCGTCCATTGTGGCGAACCGGCTGTTCGTCATCTACACGGCGTGCATCTTTGTCCTCGGTGCGATCGCGCTTTATCCACGGCGGGTGCGAGATGTGCAGCGCACGGTCGATGCGATGCAACCAGCGCGCATCGGAAAGGCGCTCTTGAAGTGGTCGCCACTCATTGTGATTTGGCTCGTTGCTGGCGGCTGGATCTGGATTGATGCGCGAGATGGTTTTCAGGGGGCGGTGATGGAGCGCAAGGGGCGGGACTATTGGAAGCGCAATGAGATGACCTTCCGAAATGTTGCCGTTCCAAAGATAGATGCGATTGACGCCGACATTGAGATCATTCCAGAGACACGCCGGCTTGTCGTCAAAGGGAACTATGTCCTTTCCAATCAGCAAGAGAAGCCGATCTCGCAGATTCCGCTGACGCCGGGTGCGCACTTCGACAACCTCAAGTGGACGCTCGGCGGAGTTCCGATCGAGCCGCAGAAGGATGTCGCAGACCCCGTGCCCCCATCGATCGAAGATCGTGCTGGGCTCTGGGTTGTTACCCTCGATAAGCCGCTCACCAAGGGGGAGACCGTCACCATCGGATTCTCATGGGACGGCTACTTCCCGCGGGGATGGACCAAGAACGGCGGCGGAACGGCCGAATTCGTGCTTCCATCTGGAGTCGTGCTGACGAGTTTCTCGCCTTCGATGCTTCCGAGCGTCGGCTACCTCGAAGGCGTCGGTGTTGACGAACGAAATGACACGGATCCGCCCGAGCCGGAGCGCGACGCCTGGAAGGGTGTCACCGACCCCGCCTTCGGATCCGCGTGGGGAAGCGATGTTGCGATTCGAGTGACGGGACCCGCTGACTGGCAGCTCAATGCATGCGGCGAGGCAATTGACGAGACCGTGAATGGCGATCGCAAGACGGTGTCGTGGAAGACAGAGCATCCCGTACGGTTTTTTAACATCTGCGGCGGGCCGCTGGTGGAGAAAACGGGCGACGGCGTCGCAGTCTGGTTCAACCCGCAGCATGAATGGAATGTCGAGACGATGAAGGGTGCGCTCGAGAACTCTCGGAAGTTTTATGGTGAGTGGTTCGCGCCATTTCCCCGCAAGGAACTGCGGTTGACCGAGTTTCCAGGATTGGCGACCTATGCCCAGGGCTTCCCGGGCAACATCACCTTCAGCGAGTCGATCGGATTTCTCGCACGACCTGGCGGCGATGATGAACTCGATGCCGTCTATTTCGTGACCGCGCACGAAGCAGGGCATCAGTGGTGGGGAAACATGCTGATGCCCGGCAAAGGACTTGGTGGGAACATCCTCAGCGAAGGGATGGCCAACTTCAGTGCGTGCATGCTCACGCGCGAGT
>CAYHHO010000093.1:0-11944 GCA_964356445.1 uncultured Singulisphaera sp.
TCCGCGCCGCCGGCGAGCATGTTTGAGCGCCGGGAGGTCCTTTCGCGGGCTTCGCGCTTCCGTGTTCGGCGTCGACTGCCTGGGCGCCAGGACGTTCTTTCGCGGCCTTCCCGATTCCGCGCTGCGCGCCGCTGTCGAGTTCAGCGACCGAGCGCCGCCATCCACACCCGCATCCAGTTTCCGCTTGCAAACTTGGTGCATCGCTCGCTGCTCCATCCGGCGGTCATGAGTCCATCGGTGAGCGCGTCATAACGATCGGGTCCACGCAGCCCTTCTGGGGCGAGTTCAGGTGCGAATCCACCGTCGAGGTCGGATCCGAGCGCGCTCACTTCGTCCGACTTCGCGACTGCCGCAACGTGCTGCGTGTGATTCAGCGCATCTTGAAGAGTGGCAGGGCGGTCGACCGCCAAGAACTTCCCGAACAAGTTGAGCCCGACAACGCCGCCTCGGCGTGCGATTTCAACCACCTGCTCGTCCTTGATGTGCCGAGGATTCGATCCCAGCAGCGCGCGTGCGTTCGAGTGCGACGCAACAATCGTTCGATCAGTCGCTGCGACAAGATCGTCGAAGGCGCAGTCGCTGAGGTGGCTCGCGTCATGCAAGATGCCGAATTCGTCGAGAGCTGCCACGACATCGCGCCCCGCCGCAGTCAGTCCTCCGCCGCTTGAGTTTCCCCCCGCAAAACGCGAGCCGAGCGCCCATGTGAGCCCGCACATTCGAACGCCGCGCCGATGCCAGCGCGCGACATCCGCAGCGTCGCGAATCGGGTCTGCACCTTCCATCAAGATCAGGAGGCGTGTCCGCGTCTGATCGGCGAGATCCGCTGCACAGCGCACGATGCGGACGAGTCCTTCCTGTTCAAGTGTTTCGTAGTACGACATCTGCAATTCCGCGGCGCGATTGGCGCCAACCCAATCGTCGTCGTCGCGGTATCCCCACGTCTGTCCAACCCCTCCAGGCCCGCGCTCGACAAAGATTGTCGCAGCCACGATCCCGACTCGCCCGCGCCGCAGTGCTGGCAAACTGACGCACCGCGCCTGCTCAGGCGCAGGTTCTGTGCGGATATCTCCAGCCTGCGCGGCGATATATGCCAAGTCAAGATGTCCGTCGATCCACTCGAAGTGCACGCGATCAGGATAGTGATCGCCCCGGACGTCGACTACGATGTGGCGCTCCATGAAATGCGCGACGAGTCCAACTTCCGAGGTGAAACCCGCACCGCGGCGCGCGCAAGTCGCACGCTTAACGGTGGGCGAACGCGCGGGGACCGCGTGCGTTGCCCTTGGCGCCATCGCGCTGCTCACGGTCGCCGCCTGGCTTGAGCCGTCGCCACTCGGTGTGGGTACCCATACTCAACTCGGGATCCCGCAGTGCAGTTGGCCGTCCGTCGGCATGCCTTGCCCGAGTTGCGGGATGACGACGGCCTTCGCACTTGCGGCCGACGGGCGCTTTCTCGCTTCTGCCCAAAGTCAACCGATGGGTTTCGCGCTTGCCGTAGGGACTGCTTCCGTCGCGGTTGTCGGCAGCTACAGCGCGGCGACCGGATCTCGACTGCTGAAGACGCTTTCTGACTCGCTACGGAGCAGGTTCTGGTGGACTGCTGCCATCGTTGCGATTTTGGCGTGGGGGTATAAGATTCTCGTCTTTCGAGGCTTCTTGTGATGAAACAGCCGCAGACGCGAGAAATCCAATCAAGGGCGACCAAACCGCATGACAGCATCGCGGTGCTGTGCGGCTGTGCGATTTCGGTTGCATCGTTGCTTGCCATGAACGGATGCGTGCTCTTCGGAGTCGCCTCTGCCGTTGGTTCGAATATCGAAAAGCAGAAGCAGATCGAAGTTCTTGCAAAGTATCGCGGGCTCGAGAACAAGTCGGTTGCGGTTCTCGCGCATGCAGATATGCGGACCGCCTACGAGTACCCGACCGCGCTTCCCAATGTCGTGGGAAATGTTTCGAACATCATCCAGAAAAACGTGCCTGGGGTGAAACTGCTTGACCCGCGGATTTCCGTTTCATGGATGCACCAAACTCCTGGCTGGCCGACGGTCCCGCTTGCAGACCTCGCGTCGGAACTCGATGTCGACCGCGTGATCGTGATCGACATATTCGAGTACCGATTGAACCCAGAAGGGAACAGTTTCCTCTGGGATGGCGTCGTGGGCGCGAATGTCAATGTCGTCGAGCGTGATGGAATCGATCCCGACTCGTACGCGGAGGAATTTCAAGTGATTTCCAAATTCCCCGACATGGAAGGAATCGGAAAGTCACAGGCCGGCCCTCGTGAAATTGAAATCGGACTTCAGAAAACCTTCGTCGATGAGGTCGGATATCTCTTCTACGACCACGCCGAAATGAAATACCCAGATCGAGGAATTCGTCGCAAATGACCGGCACTTTCCGAGCGCTGGCTGCGATCGCAATCGGCACCGCCGCGCTGACAGCGATTGTCGGCTGCAACTACATCCTCCCGGCGAGTTACATCATCGAGGGTCCGCCAAAGGCTCCGGCAGCCTACGAGTTGCCATCGCGGCGGACCGTCATCGTGGTCGATGACAGATTGAATCGCATGTCGCGCATTGCTCTGCGCAGCACGATCGGTGATTCCGCTGGAACTGAACTGCTTGAAAACAACGTCGTTCCTGAAGTGATCTCAACCCGCGATGCCATCGCCCTGATGCGACGGCTCGACACTGCTGCCAAACCCGTTTCTATTCAGCGGTTGTGCGAGTCGCTCGGGGCAGAGCAGGTGGTGTACGTCGAGATCGACGAGTTCAATCTTCAGGGTGGTCGACAGGAAGGCGGTCCCGAGGCAGTCGCAGTCGTGAAGGTGATTGATGTCACCAACGGCGTGCGACTTTGGCCTTCCGCTGGGTCTGAAGCAGTGCAGAGCATGTTGAAAGACATCGATCCTTCGATCCTCAGCACGAGCGCTGGTCGCAGGGAAATCGAGGACAAACTTGCGGCGGAACTCGGGCAAGACATTGGCATGCTGTTCTATGCGCATCCGCGGCGGGAACTCGGCGGACGACTCGGTGTGAAGAAGTGATCGTGAACGGGCGACTGCGATCGCAGCGACGCGCAGGAATACTCCACCTCGTTCAGACAAGCCGCGACGTGGGATGGACGGCGGCAGCGATGACGGGAGACACTGCTGGTGATCTGAGACTCATCATCGGCCCCTCGAAGGTTGCGCGAGCGACTGACTCAATTGCCATGAAGTGGGATGGCGTTCTCGCTGCGCCTCTTGGAATAGAGCGTCTGCTGGCGCGGCGCCTTCGGGCTTGGGTTGCGAGGCGTGGATCGAGTCCGCAGTCCATTGTTGCGTACGGATCAAACGCGGGAGAACTCGCCCGCGCTGCGTTTTCAGACATCGATCGTGTCGTACACCGAGTGCCAGCGCCCGCTGCGCGCCGCAACTGTGCTCGGGCTGCGGTTGATTTCTGGCGCGCAATGGCCGACAGTCGGCGCGAAGCCACGCGGCGTGCGCTCGGCATCAGGCCCGAGACGCTCTTGCTCGTTGTCGGCGGCGACCGCGCGGATTCCATCGATTCGCGCGAGGCGTTCGCCGCAGTGGGGCGCGCCGTTCTCGCGGGAGTTGATGTCGCGTTGATGGTCACCAGCGGTGCACGATGGGTTTCGGAAACAGTTCGTTACGCGCGGCGCGCGGGGATGACGGATCGGCTGCTCGTGATCGAGAATGCCGAGATTCCTAGCGCGATGTGGCAAGCGGTCGATGCAATGCTTCTTCTTCGACCGTGCGACGAGACCATCGGACCTTGGTGGGGATGGTGCGCTTGGTGGGCGCTCGCAGCGGGCGTGCCTGTTGT
Source organism: uncultured Singulisphaera sp. (assembly GCA_964356445.1). Taxonomy (GTDB): domain Bacteria; phylum Planctomycetota; class Phycisphaerae; order Phycisphaerales; family SM1A02; genus F1-60-MAGs104. The sequence goes on from CAYHHO010000093.1 coordinate 3,828, forward strand.
GCACGAGTCATGTCTCGGCGAGTGGGCTGGCGAGTGCGACGGATCCGTCGCGTTCGATCGGGGCGATCGGTCTGCGCTGGTGCGAATGCTGATTGGCTTTGTGGAGCACGAGCGTGCCTGTCTGAACGACCTCCGAGCAGGGGCGCTTCGAAGTGCAAGTGCCGTGGCAGCCGGGCAGGATCCGCGCTGCACGACCTATGTGCCCGCCGCGATCGCCGCTACGCCAAAATCGGCTTGATGACCTCGCCTTTGACGTCGGTCAACCGATAGTCGCGACCCTGCGCGCGGTAGACCAGTTTCTTGTGATCAAGCCCAAGCAAGTGGAGCATCGTCGCGTGCAAGTCGTGAACTTCGACGGGGTTCTCGACGATGTTGTACGAAAAGTCATCAGTCTTTCCATACGAAATGCCTGGCTTGATCCCGCCACCTGCAAGCCAAAGGCTGAAGCAGCGGGGGTGATGGTCGCGGCCATAGTTGGTCTTCGTGAGCGTCCCCTGGCTGTACGTCGTGCGACCAAATTCGCCTGACCACAGGACAAGCGTCTCGTCGAGAAGTCCAAGCCGCTTGAGATCCTTGATGAGCGCAGCCTGCGGCTGATCGACCGCCTTGCACTGCGCGCGCAGTTCGCCAGGAAGATTTCCATGTTGGTCCCATCCACGCATGTACAACTGGATGAACCGCACATCGCGCTGCGCGAGCCTGCGTGCCATCAAACAGTTGGCCGCGAAACTGCCGGGGGTGCGGACATCAGGTCCATACATCTCAAGCGTTGTCTCGCTCTCGTCGCCGAAGTTGGTCAGGTCGGGCACGGACATCTGCATGCGATACGCCATTTCGAACTGGGCGATGCGCGCCTGTACTTCTGGGTCAAGGCTCTTGGCAAATTCTTCCTCGTTGATTTCGCCGACAAGGTCGAGCATGCGACGGCGATCTTCTCGCCCGACACCGTCAGGGTCTCGCAGATAGAGCACGGCGTCCTTGCCCGCGCGCAGTCTGCATCCTTGGTGTTCGCTCGGCAGGAATCCGCTCCCCCAGAATTTCGCAGAGAGCGCCTGCATGTTGCCAATGCCCTGCGTGATCATCACGACGAATGCAGGCATGTCGCGATTGCCGCTGCCGAGACCGTAGCTCATCCAAGACCCAAACGATGGTCGACCGACTTGCTCGGTGCCAGTCTGAAAGAAGGTGATTCCGGGTTCGTGATTGATCGCCTGCGTGTGCATCGAGTGAATGAAGCAGATGTCTTTGGCCACCGACCCAGTGTGCGGGAGCAACTCGGAGAGCATGACTCCGGATTCGTTGTTGTCGTAACGGTCGAATCGAAAAATCGTTGGCGCGACGGGGAAGCGCGTCTGTCCGCTTGTCATCGTCGTGATGCGCTGACCGTTTCGGATGGACGCGGGAAGTTCCTCGTTGTAGCGATCGACGAGCTGCGGCTTGTAGTCGAAGAGATCCAGTTGGCTCGGCGCACCCTCCATGTGCATGTAAATCACGCGCTTGGCTTTCGGCGCGTAGTGCGGAAGGTTGGCGAGGACGGCCTGCGCGGAGGGTGGGGCTTGGGCAGCACTCGCCGAGCGAGAGCCCATCAACTGTGCGAGCGCTGCAGCGCCCATTCCCGCGCCGAGTGATGAAGCGACACTTCCGAAGAACCGGCGCCGAGTGAGATTCAGCAGGTATCCCTCGAGCGCGTCTGCGGGTCGGTCGGTGATGCGCAAGTGGCGTGGTCGCGTGCTCATGTTGGCTAGTCCTTCACGATTGTGGCGTCGCTGGAAAGAATGGCGTTGGCGACGAGTGTCCATGCGGCGAGTTCACGTGAATCGATCCCGGGCGGCTGTGATGAAACACCGACTGAGACAAGTTTCAGCGCATCGTCTGGCGCGCTCTCGTATCGCGCTCGATTCTCGGTGAGCGCGTTCGTCAGTCGTGCGATTACGAGGGCGGACGGTCGCTCGCCCGTGCAAGTGAAAAACAGGCTCTCCAGTCGCGCACGGTCATCGCCTCCATGCTCGGCAGCAGTCAGCGCGCGCGTTGCTGCATTGCGCGCTGCCTCCACGAATTGCTCGTCATTCCAAAGCACCAGTGCTTGGAGCGGCGTGTTCGTCGTCGTTCGCCGCGTGACGCAGTACTCGCGCGTTGGCGCATCGAATGTCAGCATCGACGGAGGCGGCACCGCGCGCTTCCAGTAGGTGTAAAGGCTCCGGCGCCACAGATCATCATTCATGCCGCGCTCATAGACGCGGGTGTTGGACGCGAGCATCGAAACTTCCTGCCAGAGTCCCTCTGGTTGATAGGGCTTGACGCTTGGTCCACCCGATTTTTCTTGCAGCAGCCCGCTGACGAAGAGCGCTTGATCTCGAATCTGTTCGGCGGAGAGCCGTTGCCGCGGATACCAAGAGAGAAGGCGATTGTCAGGGTCGATTGCCGCAACTTCCGGTCGAACACGTGACGACTGCGCATATGCGGCGCTGTTCATGATGAGCTGAATCATGTGCTGCATATTCCATCCACTCTCGCGGAACTCCACGGCGAGCCAGTCGAGCAGTTCGGGGTGGGTCGGCCACTCGCCTTGCAGACCAAAATCGTTTTCAGTTCGGACGAGTCCTCGACCGAAGAACTGCTCCCAGAGTCGATTGATTGCAACGCGCGCTGTCAGCGGATTCTGCTCGGAGACCAGCCACTGCGCGAGTCCAAGGCGATTCTTGGGCTGATCGGCAGTCAGCGACCCGAGTGCCTTCGGGATTGAGCGCTTCACGGGTCGAGATTGATCGACTTGGTCGTACACGCCGCGCGTCAGCACAAATGTCTCGCGCGCCATCGGCTTTTCTTTCATCACCATTGTGCGAGGAATCGCCATCTGAATCTTCGCGCCTTCGTCTTGCGCTGCCGCGATCTTGGATGTGAGTTCGCGGTACATGGGAGACGCGCTGAGCCGCCAATCGTCGCGCGCCGACTCGAGGGACGCAGGGCGCACCATCGCTGCGGGCAAAAAGAGTGCGAGGACTCCCCGTGCCAATGACTCCTTTGGCGCGTCCGCTCGGTGAAAGAATCCTCCCTGACCGCCAGTGTTGACGACCTTGCAGACAATCAAGTTTTCGCCTGCGACGAGCGGAATCGAAACTCGCTCCTGATCCGGCGCAACGGCACGGTCGATCCTCTTCTCATGCACCTTGACGCCATTGACGAAGACAACGATGCCATCGTCGCTGCCCAGTGAAAGGTCGAGCGAGTGCGGATGCGAGGAATAAATCTGGCGGGCCAAGAACTCCGTGCCCGCTCCTTGCGCAAGATTTGCCAGTTGTCCATCGATCACACCTGGCGCGTATCTCCATGCGTACTCCTCCCACTTTGCATTGCGGTCGAAGTGGGCGCTCGACTCTGGCCCGCGCACCGTCTCGTATGGATCTGGGCCTGCGTCCGTCGGCCACGGACCTGCGATGTACCAATTGCTCGCTGCGTCTGGGAGTTTTCCAAAGAAGTCGTCGCCTGCCTTCGCAAGCGAGATTCGAACGCGGCCTATCACGTGATGGTCGTACGGCGAATTGAAACCGAGTTGGACGCGAAGGATCGTGCCGCCTTCGAACCCGAACGGTTTGGCAACTGCAAACAGCGCGATCCGACTGCCAGGCAATTCGTGCGACGCGAGTGCCCACACCCGACCGTCGCTCGCCGAGAGCGCGTTCGTCACTTTGAAGTCGTCGTTTGACTGCTCGGCGTCAGCCCAGGCCCAGCCAAGTTCGACGGGTTCGCTTCGGGAAGGATCCAGTTTCGAGGTCGCATGAACCCTGATCGAATCCAAGATTGCATTGCCGTTTGGTGCGCGTCCGACGCGACCGCCTGCCAAAGATGGATCGGTGAGTGCTTCGAGGGAGATCATCCGGATGTCACGTGCATTCGTCTCAAGTGTCAGCGTGAATTCGTCGTCGAGCGGATTCTCGCCCGAAGCAAGCACGGATCGGTCCGGTTGAATCGTGAGGGTGGCCTTCTCTTTCGACACAGCAGCGACGACATCGGCATCGACCCACTCCAAGTTCGTGGGCGACGCGGCCGAGGCGCTGAATTCCACGAACTGGGCACCCTCGACCTCACTTGATTGGTCTCGCTCTGCAGTCAGCGCCGTGATCGCTTGTTCGATGCTGGCGAGTTTCAACTGTTGCTCTTCAGTTGGAACCTCCAATGCTGGTTCGAATGCGCGGTTTGCGTCGGGCACCTGGGTGTAGAGGCCAGGCTCATCGTTGGAATTGAAGAAGGCGATCAAGCCGTAGAAGTCTTCACTCGTAATCGGGTCGAACTTGTGATCATGACAACGCGCACACTGCACATTGAGTCCGAGAAATGCACTTCCAGTTGTGGCGACCCGATCCACTGCGTATTCGAAGAGGTACTCCTCATTGATCGCGCCACCTTCATCGGTTGTGACATGACTGCGGTTGAAGCCGCTTGCGATCAACTGGTCGTTTGACGCATTCGCAATCAAGTCACCTGCGAGTTGCTCCACCACGAATTGGTCGTAAGGCTTGTTGCTGCGAAAGGCGTTGATGACCCAGTCGCGCCAGAGCCAGATGGATCGCCCTGCATCTGTGTGGGTGCCGCTGGTGTCCGCGTATCTCGCAACATCGAGCCACGGGACCGCCATTCGCTCTGCGCATCGTGTGCGGTATGGCTCGTCGCTGAGCAATCGGTCGATCAAGTCGGCGCGGGCGCTGGGTCGTTCATCGCTGACAAACGCATCGATCTCGGAAGGCGTCGGCGGCAGTCCAGTCAGGTCGAGAAAGATCCGACGCACGAGCGTTGCGCGATCCGCGGGGGCGCTCGGCGCAATCCTTGCGCGCTCCATGCGCTCGAGTAGGAATCGATCGATGTCGTTGGAAGCCCAGTCAGAATCTCGCGTCATCGGCGGCGCGGGTCGAGCAGGGGCTTCGAATGCCCAATGCGATTCGTACTTCGCACCTTCGTTGATCCACTGCCAGATGAGTTCACGTTGTTGAGCATCGAGCGCGTGCTTGTTGCTATCCGCAGGCGGCATCTTGAATGCAGGATCGTCCGATGCAATCCGTTTCCACAGAAGACTCGCAGCAGCATTGCCTGCAACGATGGCGGGACCATTCTGGTGCAGTCCACGGCGGTCTCTTGTTGCCTCTTCGATGCTGTCGAGTCGCAGGTCCGACTGTCGTTTCTCGCGGTCGGGACCGTGGCAGATGAAGCAGCGGTCCGAGAGAATCGGTCGGATGTCTCTGCCGTAGCGGATGGGTTCGAGTGGCGCTGCACCGAGTGGGGTGGGCAGCGTGAGGACGGCGGATGCGATACCTAATCCCACCGCTCCAAGGAGGATCGCGCGAGCGCGCCACATCAACTCCTAGTGTACCTCGTGGGTTGCCGACTTTCTTGAAACTCGGCTCGAAACGGCGTTTTTTAGAGGCGATCGGAAGAGTCAGACCTCGCAGATGCCTCCTGCGTGAGCGAGCGAGCTGCGCCCGCATAAAAGTCGACGAGAATTTCAGGAGGCAGCCCGACGCCATTGAGCACTGGCGAATCCTTCTGCGTGTATCGACCTGGTTCGGCCATCGCCAGATCGGGATCTGCGATGGGGCTCTGCTGCGACGAACTGCTCTCCCACAAAGTTCGAAGGGCCCAGTACCGACTTGCGTAGAGATCGAACGCGCTTCGCGCAGAGTTCGCTTTCGCGTCCATTTCGAATTGAGTTGGCGCATCAACGAGATGTTCGTCGCTGGTCACGATGTCCGATCCAAACAGCAATCTGCCACGCCACCGTTGAAAGAACGCAACGACCGCTTCACGAGGATGCCGCGAGATTTCGCGGATCATCCATTTGGTCGCGCTCGCGTCGAGGCAGAGGTTGCCGTGTCGTTCGAGCAGACCCGAAAGAAAATTCAGGTCTTCCGGCCATCCACCCATGTGTGCTGCAATCCACCGTGTCGGAAATCGATCGAGCATGCGCTCGAGCGGTTCATACTGCTCTGCCTTCGTACCGTACTTCTGACTGTCCGCGTACTTCGTTGCAAACCATGTATCCGGATCCGCGACATGGATCATGAATGTCATGCCGAGGTCGTATGCGGTCTGCATCGCAGTGATTCGAGAAGGGCTGTCGAGTCCCATGAGGTTCGGATCGCCGACCGAGAGCCCGATGTCAACTCCTCGAGGCGCGGTCCAGAACTTGGCGATGCGTGCGCCTCTCGAATGAAACTCGGCTATTCGTGCCGCATACCCCGCACCGTGCGCGTGCTTGGGATCCTTGTCTCGCCAATTGGGAACCGCGATGAACCGAATGCGATCACCGAAAATCTCGCGCATTCCATCGACCTGTTCGATTGTTGATGTCATCGACCACACTTCAGCAATTCCATACAAGTCCATCGCTTCGCGCAGGATCACCGCGGCCCGCACTCCACCAACGTGCGCATGCGCATCGATGATCGGTGTGATCGGAGCGCCCAGTCGACGCGCTTCGACTCGATAGTCGAAGTCTCGAAGGTTGGAGTCGTTGATCACGATGCCATTCTAAGTGGATCTCAGTGGAGCAAGTTCGGGCGAGTCGATCGCTCTCGAGCGAGCCGAAAGCGTCACGATCCGCGGCGAACTTTTGCGGTATCGCGGCGCGTCGCCGCCTGCCCACTTTCACGGTGCATGCGCTTGCGTGCATCTGCGTGATTGCGCGTCATGCCTGGGCGCACTGGCTTGGCTTTGGGTTGTTCGACGAGTCCAGCGGCGTGCACCATGCCGATGTACACCTCGTAGTCCGCCTCAATGTCGAGATGCCGCACCAATTCGCATGCGATGTACCCGAGCGCGCGCAGTGGAATCGGCGCACCGCCAGGCGCAACAAGATTTGGAATGGTCAAGAATGCATCGACTCCTTGATCTGGAGCGACGCGAAATGTTTTTGGTGTCACGCGATCATTCTTGGCGAGAACACAGATTGCAAAGTTGCGGCTGTCACGAATGATGGGGGAGAGCGGCTGACCTTTCTCCATTGCCACGAGCAACATTGGAGGATGCATCGCGACCTGCTGCACGCAGCGCACGATGACTCCGCTGCGGAGTTCTCCGTAGGCAGACGTCAGCAAGAACTCCGACGCGGGTACGAGGTTGAGGACATGTTCGACTGTCGGACGATCAGCTGCGGGTCTGTCGGTTTGCATAAATCTCGATTCACGCTCAAAGAAAAGTGAATGATCGACCGAAGTCTAGTCCGACAATTCGAATTGTCCACAAATCTTTGTTTGTCAGTGTCTTACGACTGACAATATCGGTCTCTGAGAGACTTCTGCACAGTTCTCGGACTTCGCAACAGCATGCGAAGTGTCGCCATAAACATGAATTTTGTTTGAAAGTGTTGCATTGTGGGGCGTGGTGGGTATATTGCTCCACGACCCACATGGATCACGCTCATGCTCTTCCTCGGCGAATACGAACACACTCTCGACTCGAAGCAACGACTCGCTATTCCGCGCGAACTGCGGGAAGTGCTGGATCCTGCGGTCAACGGAGACTCGTTCGTCGCGGTTCCTGGAGCGGACGAAGTGCTGACACTTTGGCCGAATCGAACCTTCGACAAACTTGCACAGGATCACGGAGGATCACTGATCGGCGACGAAGTACTTCGGCGATTCGAGCGGTTGTTCTTCAGTCAAGCAGCACGATGCCCGCTCGATTCTGCCGGACGCGTGCGAATCCCGGATCGGCTGCTTTCGAGGTTTGCACTGGCGGGCTCAGTTGTCATCCTCGGAGTTCGAGATCACTTGGAGTTGGTCGCATCGACGACATGGAACGCTCAACAGAAGGAAAGGAATTCTTCGATGGGCGAACTTTGGACTCAAGCGAATCAGTTGATGAAATCACGGTCAGGTGGCGTGCGGTGATGGATCGCCCGCGCCAGGCAGACCACGCTACGGCACGGACGGCGTAGCGAACGGACCATTCTCGAGAGTCGCATGGATGCGGTCTCGGGCACGAATCAGGGTCAAGGATGACCCACAAAGTCCATGCGCTTCGGTCAGGGAAGGCCTTGCGCGTGGAATAGTCTGGCGGGTAATCCGTCCGATTATTATCGTCGCCCCCCGCGTCACTGGCCCGACGCGGGGGCTTTTTTTTGCGCC
>CAYHHO010000094.1:0-11874 GCA_964356445.1 uncultured Singulisphaera sp.
CTCGACAAAGGCAATCGGCTCGAGAAGTTGACGCTCCAGTACATGCAGTACCTCACGCAACTTGCCCCAGCCTCGGCAGTCGCTCTGATGGCGGATCGGTGCGGGCGCGCGCCACCATATGTGCCGGGGTACTCGAAGGACACATGGAACTGCTACGGACTCTCGATTCGAGTGCAGACGTGGATCGACATACTGAGTGCGCATCCGCATGTGGCTGATCCAGCGACGCGCCGAAAGATTGACCAGTCGATCGCTGCGCAACTTCGATTTCTCGCGTGCAATCTTGAATTGGACATCGGCGGCAATCACCTGATGAAGAACATTCGGGCGCTGCTTCGAGGAGGTCGATACTACGAGGGTGCCGAGGCAGATTCGTGGATGGCGCTTGGCCTTGAAGAACTCGCCGCGCAACTGCACGAGCAGGTGCTCCCAGATGGTCTGCACTTTGAACTCAGTCCCGCCTACCACTTGCAGGTTCTGGAGGACCTCATGGACATCCGCCGCGCGGTCGCGTCGGCTGCGGGCGGCGCAGAGCCAACAACTGCGGCAATCGCCAACCGAGTCCTGCGGGAACTTGATAACGCGCTGCGGCGGATGGCGCTCGCTGCAAGGCGACTCACCCATCCAGATGGAAATCCAAGTCTCTTCGCGGACGGTGGCTTGCACATGGCGTCCCCCGCGAGCGCGCTGCTGAAGATGCTGGCAGCGTGGGGAGTGATCGAACCGAACGAAGTCGGTCGCGCACTCGGTGCGTGGCGCCTGCCCAACGGCGGATATGTCGGGCTCGGCACGGAGACGGGATTGCTCGTTGTCGACTGCGGTGCGGTTGGTGCGCAGCACTTGCCCGCACATGGACACGGCGACGCGCTCGCAATCGAGTGGTCGGTCGCTGGCAGACGCTTTATCGTCGATGCAGGAGTATTCGAATACCACGCGGGGCCGCGGCGCGCGTTTTCCCGGAGTACCGCAGCCCACAACACGCTCACGCTTGACGATCTTGACCAAAGCGAATTCTGGTCGTCCTTTCGGGTCGCACGCAGGGCAAACGTGCGCGTCGAAGCGTGGGAACCGCGAAGTGATGGCTTCACGTTGACTGCATCGCATGATGGATATCGAAGCCTGCGCGGGCGGCCCGTGCACAGGCGCACGATCGATGCGACCGCATGTCGACTGGTCGTTCGCGACGCCGTAGAGGGCGGCGCAGGTCAGTCAGTGCGCGCGCGATTGCTGCTCGCTGCAGGGACCAGCGTCGGCGCAGTCGAGCGAACTCCCGCTGGTCAATGGAAGGTTTGGCTTGAACTTCCGGCGAGCGACCACGGCGACTCGATTCGCGCTGAACTCTGCAGTTCGGTTCCGCTGAGTGCGGTCACTGTCGAGACTTTCCCGGACTTCGGCGTGTCGGTTGCGTCAACTCAAATTGTGATGGATGGCGGTGCGGCGCCTTCACAGATCGAGTGGTCGGTCACCGTGGAGTGACGGGACACGCACCGGGCGAGGCGATGCTGAACGGCTACTCGTCTGTCGCTCCCCAGTCGTAAGTGTCTTTGAGAATCGCACGCAGCGGCAGCGGATGGACCTCTTCAACACACGCAAGACCCTGAATGCGCTGTTTCATCTCCGTAAGTTCCTCTTCGTCCTTGAGATCAACTTCCACAGAAACCTGCCACTCGCCGCCAGCGATGACGACGTAAGCAGCATCGCTGATACGCCCGATCTCCTGCGCTGCGGCCGCGATTGGACCGCGCACGCGCACGCGAAAAATCGTCGTCACCAGCCTGCCGAACCGTGTTGGGGCAGTGCACGCAATGATCGTCATCATGCCGGATGCCAGCAGCCGCTGGAATCGGTCTGCAGCAGCGGCAGGCGAGAGTCCGCCAGCTTGCGCGAGCGCCGCGTGTGTGATTCGCCCATCGCGCTGGGCTGCCGTGATCATGGCGCGGTCCACTGCGTCGAGTTTGACCCGATCTCGACGTGGCTTCAGCGCCGGCGAGGGTGGCTGAACTGCTCCGCTCAAAGGGTGCGGCGTGAAGAAGTGCATCATCGGCGCTGTTCGGACGCTGATCACGTCGGCCAGCGAAGCGATGTCTCGGTCGATTCGCATCGTGGCAAGTTCATGAGTGCGCGACACGATGAACGCCACGATTTGATTCTGCGTCGCGACCGTCGCAACAAAGTGCAGGTACGGGAGCTCGGCCAGTTTTCGTCCAGTCGTAGTGGGATCAGACTTTGTGTCGATGTACAGCGTCACGACCGAATGAAATCCAAGGAGATGCGGCGGCACGAATGCGTGGAACCGAATGACGCCATCGGCAAGGAGCCTTGCGATCCTGCGCGACACGCTTGCCTCGGAGCGACCGAGTGCGGTCGCGATATCGCGCCCAGTGATGCGGGGGTTGGTTCCGAGCGCCTTGACCAATGCCTCGTCCGCCTCGTCGAGCGGTTCAAGGGTCGGCTTGGCAACGCAAGATTCGGTGATCAACATTCGGTGAGACTCGTGAAGACGGATTGTCAGTACTTCGGCAGCGAAACGCATTTCGTGCCCGCTGCGATGGTTCGACCATCCAAGATATCGGGAATGCGACCGAGAGATCGGGCGGAGTCGGAAAGTCTGTAGCGCATGGGTCGCTCAGGGGTCAAACGCCCGCCGGCGCGGAGGGATCGTACGCAGGCCAATCGACAACAGAGATCGACTTCGCGTAGTTCTTGTGTCTCGCGATGCTTGAACTGTAAAGAGGACGATTGACCTGGTCGTAACTGAGCGTCCTCACAGTTCGCTTCGATTCGTGAAAGCGGTAACAGGCTTCGTCCCACGGGAGACCGAAGAATTCGATGATCCGCGGAAACTCGGTTGTCGAATGCTCTACCAAATTTTCGTATGAGACATCGAGGATCGGCACGGCAAGTGTGGCGCGCCAGTGCGCCATCAGTCGCTGCGACTCGCGCCATGCATGTGCGACCCATTCGACGCGAGTCGTCCATGGGTGAAGCCTGTTGTTGAAGCCGCCCATCAAGCATGAAACCGCCACATCACGCGGATCTCGAGTGACATGCACGATGCGGGTCTTTGGGAAGAGAGCCGCGATAAGCCACAGAATTTGCGTGTTGCCGAGTGCCTTGTTGACGATGCGCTGCGCAGTCGGTTCGCGAGTCGTGATCTCGGTCAGGTAAGCGTTGGCGACATCCGCCCACTGCTGATCTTGCAGATTCCCGAAGCAGGCGGGCGGGGCAACTCCCGGAACAAGCGACGCCTGAATTCGCCGGGCGAAGTTCTCAAGGTGCGCGAGTTCGCCGACGCCTGCACCCTGCGGATGCGCATCGACGATTTGGTCGATGAGCGTCGTACCGCTTCGCGGCATGCCCGAGACGAACACCGGAATCTCGCTGCTGCACCCGCTCTTTGGAAAGTGGCTCATCGCATCGCGTGACCACCGAGCGATCAAGTCTGACACGTGTCGTGTGTGCTCGGCAGGATCAAACGGCATCTCGCCGATCATGTTCGCTTGAACAGCAGCCGCAAACGCCTCGTCATACCGTCCACATCGATCGTAGATCTTGGCGCGCAGATACCAGAGTTCGTTCCTGACGGGGGCGTGCGTTGATCCGAGGTGAGCGAGTGCCGCCGCGATCTGCGCATCCGCTTCGTCGAATCGCTTCAGTTGTGTGAGCACGCGCGCCCAGGCAGTTGCGAGCATGTGATTGAAGTGACCGCTGCTGCCGACCTCGCCGACGAGCGGCTCGAGCAGCGCGCGCGCCTCTTCGATCCTTGATGCGTTCTCGAGCGCAATCGCCATCGCACAGGACCCATCAATCCGAAGTGCCGCATCCTTGAGCGATACTCGAAACGCCTCGCACGCTTCGTCGGTTCTTCCCGCGTAAGAGAGGCACATTCCACGCAGCAGATGCGCCACGGGTTCGGCGCCTGCGGGAATTGCGCGATCGAGCAGGACAAGCGCGCGCCGGCGCATACCGAGTGCCAACTGCGCTCTTGCGGCGCAGAGGAGCGTGCTTGCGGCAGCAGACGGTCGATCGACCCACGGCTCGAGCACCCGAATGGCTTCCAGCGGACGACGCTCGTTGAGAGCACGCTGTGCGTTCGTGACAGCGAGCGCCTCTTCGTTGATGCGCGCCCCGCCTTTGGGATTACCGCGGTAGTCCTTCATGAGTGAGACTCTAGACGTGCTTCCCGAGGATTACCACGCTGCGGCGCAGACCGTCGAAGTCGCAGACATCTGGGAGCAGTCCCCATTCCTCGAAGCCATTGGAACGAAAGAGCCGCACTGATGGCTCGTTGTGCGCGAAGCAAATGGCGAGGACTCGGTCTATCCCGCATGAGGGCGCACGTTCCATCAGCGCGTCAAGCATCTCGCGGCCGAGTCCCCTGCCCGCGTGTTCGAGCGCGACGTAAATGCTGATCTCCGCTGTCGGCGCGTAGGCGGCGCGGTCCTTGAACTTCGAGAATGCCCCCCACGCCACAACAACGCCTGCTCGCTCAGTCACGAGGACAGGATGCAGCGTGAGATCGCGGTCAACCCACCACGCCTCGCGCGCCTCCATCGACTGCGCGGTGACATCCGCCGTGGCGATCCTCAGGGGGATCGACGCGTTGTAAATCGCGAGAATCGCAGGCAGATCTGCGCGGGTTGCGAGGCGGGGATTAGCCAGCTGAACTTCCGGCGGACTTTGCGGTCCGCTTGTAGATGGTCTCCATCATCATGTATTCCTTGCCGGTCTTCGGGAAGTTGGCGAACATCCGCATCGTTCGGCTTCCGTCGTCGTTGCGGGTGACGGTCTGCCTGAAGTTGCACTGCTTCTTCTGCATCGGACAGAAGAACCCGTAGTTGAGGGTGAGCACCTTCTCGTCGGGCGAGAGGCTGCCCGTGCCATAGCTCATTCCAGTACCCATCGAGTCGACCCACCAACCCTGGAATTCTCCCTTTGCATTGTCGTAGCCAACAGTGCCGACCCCTTCAAAAATTCCCATCGCACCCATGTCGGACTTCGATACCTGATGGACGAATCGACCGCCGAGAAGGGAAGTCTGAACATAGTTCGAGGTGCACACCATCGGTTCCCCTTCGGGTGTCATCCACATCTTGCATTCGCCAGACCAAGTACCAAGGTCTGCGCAGAGCCACGCCTGCATGGGGCCAGGCGTTGCGGCCGCCATCATCGCATTCATTTCCTCCTGGCTCATGCCCGGTGGAAGTTCTGGGTTCGATGGGGTTGTCTTCTTCGCTGCGTCCTGCGCAAAGAGAATCGCGGTGCATGTCGTCAGCACTGCGATGACGAGCAATAATCGGATATTCGAGTTCTTCATCATGGTCTCCTTGAAAATGTGCTGGAATCTTCGACGCAATTGGATGGTACTTGCGCCAAGGATCTCTCCCCTTCCATATTCTCCACGCGTGCACCAGGCCAGCCCCCTTGAAGAATCGCATGGCACTGCGCGACGCATCGCGCGCATGGCATGGCTGATCGTGCTTCTCTTGTGGCCGGTCGCGATGCTCAACTATCTCGACCGGCAAATGCTGGCGTCGATGAAATTCTCGGTGATGGGAGACATCACCGATGTGGCAACTGATGCGAACTGGGGATTGATGCTCGGGCAATTCAAGTGGGTCTATGCGTTCCTGAGTCCGCTCGGAGGATTCATCGCGGATCGCTTCGGGCGCAAGACAACGATTATCTGCAGCCTTTTCGCGTGGAGCGGCGTCACTTGGATGACCGGCAATGCGACGACCTATCAAGAACTTCTCTGGACTCGCACCTTCATGGGAATCAGCGAGGCGTTTTACATTCCAGCGGCACTCGCGCTCATCACTGACTTTCACGCAACTGGAACGCGATCTCGAGCGATCGGTCTGCACCAGACGGCGATCTACATGGGCGTGATGGCTGGTGGATTCGGCGGTTACGTCGCGGATGCTCCCGACTTGGGATGGAGGCTTGCGTTTCACGTCGCAGGAATTGTTGGAATGATCTACGCACTGCCGCTGGCATTCATGCTTCGTGACGCACCTCGTGCACCCATGGGCGGCGAACGAGGCGTCGCAGCGCGCGAACCGAAAACATCCGTCGGCGGAGTCCTGCGCGAACTGCTCGGGAGTGGTCCGTTTTTTCTGCTCGTTGCTTGCTTCACGCTTCCTGCGATGGCTGGGTGGGTCGTGCGCGACTGGATGCCTGCGATCCTTAAGCAACAATTCGGCATCGGGCAAGGCATGGCGGGAGTTTCTGCAACGCTTTACTTGACGATTGCGATGCTCGTTGGTGTCGTGATCGGAGGGTGGATGGCCGATCGATGGACGCGGATCACACCGCGAGGTCGGGCATATACGAGTGCAATTGGAATCGCCCTTCTCGTCCCCGCACTGTTCGGCGTCGGCAACGCCGCGACTCTTGTGATCGCAGTTTCATTTCTTGCGCTCTTCGGGCTTGGATGGGGGCTCTTCGACTGCAACAACATGCCGATCCTCAGCCAGATTGCGCGACCTCACTTGCGTGCGACTGGATATGGCATCATGAACTTCGTCAGCATCAGTTGCGGCGGGCTCGCGGATTGGGGCTTTGGAGTGATGCGCGATGCCGGGCAGCCGCTCAATGGAATCTTCGCTGCGTTCGCTGCGCTCGCCGTGATTTCGGTCGCGCTGATGTTTTGGATCGCGCGGACGATGCCGGCCAAGGCGCAGTGAAGGGGTCAATCGCGTGCAGGCACTGGTCAATCGCGTGCAGGCACTGGTCAATCGCGTGCAGGCACTAGCCACTCGCGACAGAAAAGGATTTCCTGAACGCGTCCAGTCGCCATCTCCCAGATTTGCCGCGCGCTGTGTCGATTCGTCATCTCGATGCGACTGCCAAGCGCACCTTCGGGCGGAGGTGCGCCAAGTGGAAGCGTCACAATGCGCAGGTCGATGGCTTCAACGCGATCGGCGGGCGGCGCGCCTGAGGCCCTGTCAAAGCCGATGATTTGCGCGCCAGGCAGAAGGAATCGGTGTCGCTCTGCCACAGAACGGAAATTTTCTGGCACCCAGATCGTCCGCCCCTTCGCGGATGCAATCGCGCTGTCAGAGAACATTCCAAGCGGCGACTCGAAGACACTCAGGAATCCCGAAAGCGACAGAAACACCGCCAGCGCAACCGGCGCAGCGCACATCGCGGTCCATGTTGGTCGCACGATCGCAGCGACGGCAAAGGCGATCGAACCAAGCACGAGCGGCCAATGCCACCACGAGAACGATGCGAATCCAATGTCGCGTGCAAGCATGAGAGAGAGCCAGCCGATCACCGCGAGCACAGCAATCGCGGCAACGTGCGTGAGCACAAACGCATTGCGTCCAACATGGTGCCACCTTGTGGCGACGAGCACGGCCACCGCCGGCATCGCTTCAATCAGATAGCGACCCGATCGCTGCTCGGGGATACAGAAGACGACAAAGATCGCGATGACCCAGATCCAGAGCATCCGCTCCTCGAGATGCAATGCTCGCCGATGCTTCCAGCACTCGACCGTCACGCCAAAGAGTGGGAATGCGAGCAGCCCTGCGTTCATCAACCAACTTCCCGCGAGTGTCCAAACACTGTTGCCCCCCCAGAAAAACCCTTGGATCCAGGAGCCAAGACCCCCCGCCAACTTTCCGACGTTTTCGCCCATCACGAATCCGCTCCAGATCGACTGCGGATCGGGGTCGGCGACAAACCAGATCGAGAAAATCGCGAGCGCGATCAGCGCAGTCCATCCAAGACCTGGGAGCGCGCGCCGAGAGAATGCACTCCAGTTCCAGTCGAGGAACATGAGATGCCACCACGCCAAGCCCACTCCAATCGGCAGCAACTGCGCGAAACTCTTGGTGAGCAGCGCGGCTCCGGCGAGAATTCCCAGCACCGTGGGAAACACAAAGCGCGACTCGAAGGACTTTGGTTTCCACCAGAGCATCGTGAAGAATGCAGCGAAGACCCAGAATGTCTCTGGCGCGTTCGTGAGGTAAGGGCGACCGTACCGAAATGAACTGAGGAATGCGAGATACACCATCGCTGCAACGATTCCGTTGAAGATGTTGCGGCCGGTGATCTTCCATGCGAGCAGACCGCACATGATCGCCGTCGCGAATGTCCACGCAACGCTCGGCCATCGCAGCGCAACGAGCGACCAATGCGAACCCCAGTCAGTCGAGATGAGACCCTGCCAAAAGAGCAGCGGCGGCTTTGTGTTGACGAGTCCAGTGGTTGCGCACTGGAGTGGCAGCCAGTGCTCGCTCGCAGCGGTTTCACGCGTGATCTCGGCGTAGACCATCTCGTCACCATTACTGAGAATGTGCATCGATCCAAGATCAAAGAGATAGGTGCAGAGTGCGAGCACCAGCCCGGTGACCGCGAGTGGCACGGCGAGACGTGCGCGCTCCAGCAGCACCGCCTCTGGATCGATCCCTTCGGTGCGGACATGGCGATAAGTCCACAGATCATTCAGCACGAAATTGATGAGGCTCGCGAACGCGATACCGATGAGGTTTGATGCGAGATAGGGAAGCCACCGCACGAGCAAGTTCGTGAGTGCGACTTGCACCAAGATTCCGGCCCAGTTCGCCGTGGCGTACTTGAGGTACTGGCGAAGAACGGAAGGCTCGTCGATCCGCTGGCGATCCTTCCATGTCCAGCGGCTGTTCCAATAGAAGTTGTTCGTCATCCCGAAGACAATCCCCGTGGCCATCGCCAGATTCAGTCGCAGGGATGAGTTCGAAACACCGAGGTACAGATGCTCCTGGCAGAGCCAGATCACGAGTTGGTTGATCGCGACCCCGCTCACGCCGACCACTCCAAACTGGAAGAAGCGATGGCGCTGGCGCCAACCCCACGCGATCACCGCGAAGATGGAACGCAGAGGTCCCCTCACGCGGAGTGCCCTGCTGCGACCTGCGACGCCGCCAAGAGTTCGCGCGCCTTTGCGAGCACTTCCTTTGGCGAGATTCGTTTCAGGCACTGGTTGTCACCGTCACAGGGAGATGATCGATGGTTGTAGGCGGTGAGGCACGGCGAGCATGGAAGTTGCGTAAAGAACGCATACGCATTCGGCGACCAACTTCGATAGAGCGTCGGTGTCTCTGGACCGAAAAAGACGATGCTCGCAATCGGTGTCATCGCAGCAAACTGCCCTGGACCACCATCGTTGGTGATCAGCAGTTGTGCGCGGTGAAAGAGGCACATCAGATGCCGCACAGACCGCGTGTATCCAGCGAGGTTGATGCAGGATTCGTTTGGTTTGCACGCACTGACAATCTGCTCCGCAAGCGGGCGATCTTCTCTCATGCCGATGATCCCGACTGCATATCCATCTGCGAGAAGTTGCTGTGCAACGAGGATGTAGTGCTGCACCGGCCACGCTCGAATCGACAGCAGTCCGCCGCTGGGATAGAGCAGCACGAGCGGTCTATTCGAAAGCGCCGGATGATCGCGGTGCAATTGCGCGACCTCTCGGTCAACTTCGCCTGAGGCCGGCTTGAAAGTCGGCGGCAGATACGTGGGTAAGTCTCCATCGCACTTGGCTCGCGGCACGGAATTGCTGCTCAGCGCATCGACCAGCGTGACGAGTTGATGCGAAAGGTGGCGGTACGGGTTGTACGAAACTGGCGCGGTCATGAACGACCCGCGGTAGAGCCCCTCTTGCGTATGCCGGTGGAATCCCGCTCGCTGCCGCGCGCCGGAGAGCCCGCTGATCACGGCGCTGACGCGAGAAAAGAGTTCGCAGTCGATCACGGCGTCGAAGCGCGTCGCGCGAATGCGCACGATCGCCCTCAACAGGTCACACACAAGCAGCACAGGGGATGCGTCTCGCACCGTCATGACATGCTCAGGCTTCACGACACCAAGCAGATCGAGCAGTTGGCGATTTCGTGCGAAGAGCATCATGTGAATCTCGGCGCCCGGAAACTGTGAATTCAGTCGCCGAAACATGGGCTCTGCGAGCACGAGGCTGCCCATCTCGCTCAGCAGGACAACCAGAATTCGTTTCGGCGCGTCCGCCGAACCCGCACGAGTGAACACTCGTGTCGCTCGGTGCCACAATGACAACGCCGCGCACATGGGGATGCCCACCCAACGATCGACCATCCTTTGAAATCGAATGTCCATGCGTGCTGCAGAAGTCGGATCCTGCGAAAGCGATGTTATAGTTCGGCAGCGGATCGATTATTCACGAATGAACACCACTCCCGCACGCGCTGCACCGCCCACTCCGTCACTCATTCGCGGATCGTGCGCGTTCTTCGCCTTCGCGATCATTGCGGCGATCTGGAGCGCACCGCGGCCAGCATCGTCTCTGTTCTCTGTGGCACCGCCGGTGGCGCCCGCGGGCGATTCCCCCTCGTTTCGATGGCTTGACCTTCCGCACCCGACCGCGTCAGCGCATGCTTCTTCGATGACTGCGATGCCCGACGGATCGTGGGTCGTCGCTTGGTTTGGCGGAAGCCGCGAAGGTGCGCGCGATGTTGCGATCCACATGGCGCGTCTCAGCGCCGAGACTGGCGAGGTCGTCGAGGAGTGGGTTTCTCTGACGCGTGAACAGTTGGCGTCGATCGCGCACCGCGTCATACGCAAGCTTGGGAATCCAGTGATCTGGGTTGCCAGCGATGGGCGACTGCGCATGCACGTCGTCAGCGTGAGTTATGGCGGATGGTCCGGCAGTTCGATCAACCAACTCACGTCGAACGACGGGGGAAAGTCGTGGACCGATTGCCGCAGGTTGATTCTCTCGCCGCTCTTCAATTTCAGCACACTCGTGCGCAACCAAGCCGTTGCGATGAATGATGGCACCATCGGACTTCCCGCGTACCACGAGTTCCTCGGCAAGTGGGGACTTTGGGTCCACCTCGCCGAAGACGGCACCGTGATGAAGGCGACTCGCATGCAGAAGTACGACGGCGGATGGCTGCAGCCGGCAGTGGCGCCGCTGAGTTCGACCGATGCCTTCGCGGCGCTGCGCAGCGCGAGCCGATTTCATCCGGCGATTGGAGTCAATCGAACGACGAACGCTGGTGCGTCGTGGCCGAAGTCGCGAATTTTCTCACTCGAAATCCCAAATCCAAACTCGAGCGTTGCGATGATTCGCCTTGCGGATGGATCGCTCTTG
Organism: uncultured Singulisphaera sp.; assembly: GCA_964356445.1. GTDB lineage: Bacteria > Planctomycetota > Phycisphaerae > Phycisphaerales > SM1A02 > F1-60-MAGs104. The sequence goes on from CAYHHO010000094.1 coordinate 11,117, forward strand.
ATTGCAGCGAATCCGCTGAAAACTGGGCGCAACCTGCTGCAGTTGTTTCGATCGAGCGATGGCGGCACGACATGGGTCGCGTCACGCACGATCGAACGCGATGAGCTGGACACGAGCAGCGAGTTTTCTTACCCGTGCTTGGTGGCGGGAGACGATGGACTCATTCGACTCTCGTACACCTGGAAACGAAAGGGAATTCGCCTCTGTGTGTTTACGCAGTCGTGGCTCGACGCGACTGGCGATGTCGAGATGACTCGGCCGGCTGTGGAGGGAAATCCGCCGTGAACGCACTGAGCGTCGATGCGGTCTACGGACTCTTCGCGCAGTGCGTCATTGTGGCGGCTCTCGCGCGACTCGTGCGAGAAATCTGCGGGCGAAAGCCGCCGAAACACCTGTGGATCGAGCTCGCCGCTGCAGCGCTCCTGATGCTCGTGGTTCCCATCGGAGGCGTTTCGCTCGCTGGACACTTGCGCGGACTTTGGGGCGATCCATCGACCGTGACCTTCGCGCTGCTCGCGCTGTACATCTTGCGCCCCACTTGGCTGCCCAATCGACCCAATCCGCTCGTCATGGTCGCTGTGGTTCTGTTCGTTGCCCTCCCGCTCTATGGTCCACTCCTCATCCTCGAGGTGCCGATGATCCAGCGAGACCTCTATTCGCTCGGCTGGGACTGGGATGGAATTCGGTGGATCCTGGGCGCAGCGGTCGTAGTCGGCGTGGTCTGCGCGTGCGTGGGAGGGCTGACGAATCGCTGGATG
>CAYHHO010000095.1:0-11743 GCA_964356445.1 uncultured Singulisphaera sp.
CCTCCCGCGCGAGTTGCGGACCCCGGCAAGCGTCCGCGCCGCCGGGGGAGCATGTCTGAGCGCCGGGAGGTCCTTTCGCGGCCTTCACCATTCCGTGATGCGCCTACGGTTCCGTCTCGCCCGCTTGCTACTCTCTCGATTGATGCAACACGCAGCAACAGATACAGCAAGCGTCGTCTTGGAATCCCTCCCGACTGGTCGCATTCAGGTCGCGATACCAAAGTCGAACTACTCGCTCGATCTCGTCGATGCGAATCCCTCCGCAACAGCGCGACTTGCGTCGGCAGTTGGTCGCCACATTCACGGCGTCATCCATGCGCGCGCGCTCAAGATGCACCGCGCCACAGGTGGCGGCGTGTTCATCGAACCTGTGCAGGGTCAACCGCGCAGTGTGCAAGGTCGAGTGCTTGCGACGGACACCGTCAATAACAAGATCCTCGCGCATGTCGTGATTCCGATGTGGATCGCGATGCCTGCCGGGCAGGCCGCAGCGGATTTTTCAACGGGCGAACTGGTGAATTTCTACGTCGAGGGTGGAAGTTCGTTTTGCCTCGCGGCTGGCTGAGCTACTGCCGCGCTTTCGCGGCATGGAACCATGCGGCATGGGTCGCCTACCGCTCTGGCAGGATCGCGCTCAAGACTCGTTTGCGAAGTCCCGTTCCGTCGTAGACAGCCACTTCGCCGGCGCCGACTCGGTCCACGCCGATCCGAACCAGTTGCGATCCAGCACCGCTTCGGACGCTGATCGCTCCGCCATCTGCATCGCTCGCAGATCCAGCGACAAGGACGGCTGTTCCGTCTGACTTCGAGAGGTTGAGCAGACCTCCCGTAGCGGAACTGCCAAGACCCGCAACGCGAAGACCACCTTGAAGGAAGGCGATGATCGCGGAATCGTTGGTCCCACCTTCCATGATCGCGAGCGGTTGGTGCTTCGACCCATACAGCATGAAGCGTGCGCCTGACTCGGTACGTGCCGTCGCAGTGATTGCCTCTCCACCGTCGGGACCAAAGAGCGCGAGCGATCCACCTGACTGCGCCGACCCTGACTCGAGAACCGCTGCGCGCGATCCACCTCGATTGGCGCACCCGATCGATCCGCCGTCGGGAAGCGCCATCATTCGCGCAGCGATCATGCCATCTTCTTGTGACACGCTCATGATGCCGCCACTTCCATTGGTGTCGCCCACCGCGGCAATGATCTTGCCGTCCGGGTTCGAGATGGTCACCCCCGTTGCGTCGCCGCCGAGCGACGCGACCACTCTCGGTCGGTCAGTCGAATCGGCGATCACCATGGATGGTGCGGTTGCATCTGCACGCAGAGATGCGGATCCGCTTCCATCTTTCATTCGCACTTCAACGCTGCTTCCCGCCTCAGTTGCATAGATGGACGCAACTCCTTGGGAGGCGTTGTTCCAGATCGCGAGGTCACCTCCATCTCGATTCGAACCGAAACGCATGACGTTTGCCCCAGTGTTGGACCACACATCGATTTGCCCGCCCGCCTGCCCAATGCCAGCAAGCAGCACGATTTTTTCGTTCTGGTCAACGACTTCGAAGCGCCGCGCTCGAATGACGTCCGGAGTGCGAGCAGATTGGGTGGCAGCGACTCCCACCAAGACGGTCGCTGCGAGACTTGAAACGACGGCGATGGTTTTCCATTTGCGTGCGCGGTGCTCCATGGTGATGAGTTCCATCACGCGTGATTCGAGTTGTTCGATTCGATGAGTCGTCGCTGCGTCCGATGAGTTGATCATGTGGGAGTTTCCTTCTGATCGCTAGGATACGAAGATGGCAAGAAAACGCACGCGAACCGGTGAATCGACGCGAAGTCTGTCGTCGCGCGGCGGGAGCCGATCGTGCCCGCTGGTTGGAACACTCGGCGTTGTGCTCGTGGGAACGAAGTTTATGGGGCGCGCACATTCGATTGCATGGGCGAATGCCCCCAAGTACTTCGATCTTCCGCTGAAGGTCGACATGAGATGGGTCGCAGGCCGTGATCCATCAGAGACCCACGAATTCGGGCGAAAGTGGGGGTGGCAGGGATCGACTGTCGATTGGCGAGGGGCGCTCGCGGATCCTGCTGTGCACTTGGTGGATGTCGCGACTCCCAATGATGCGCACCGCGAGATGGCCATCGAGTCGCTCGAGGCTGGTCGACATGTCGCGTGCGAGAAGCCGTTGGCTGGAACGCTCGTCGACGCACGTGCGATGCACGTCGCTGCGTTGAAGGCTGCGAAGAAAGGCATCAAGACTTTCGTCTGGTTCAACTATCGGCGTGCACCCGCCGTCGCGCTGGCGCAGCGACTCGTCCGCGATGGTCGCATCGGGCGGATCTTCCATGTTCGCGCCGCGTACTTGCAGGACTGGGGCGGACCAGAGACGCCGCTCGTGTGGAGATTTCAGTCATCGATCGCCGGATCGGGTGCACACGGAGATCTCAACGCGCACATCATCGATCTCGCACGGTTTATCACGGGGGAGGAAGTCACCGAAGTTGCTGGAGCGATCGAGGAGACATTCATCAAGGAGCGGGAAATCGTCGCTGATTCGGGCGTCGCCATCAGCGGTCGATCGAGCAGTCGCAGTTCGCGTCGCATGGGCAAGTCGACCGTTGATGACTGTGTGATGTTTCTCGCAAGAATGTCCGGTGGTGCCGTCGCGTCGTTCGAATCGACTCGCCTTGCGACTGGCAACAAGAACCGCAATTGCATCGAGATCAACGGAGAGCGCGGCTCGATCCGGTTCAATTTCGAGCGAATGAATGAACTGGAGTTCTGGGACAACACGCAGGACGCGCAGTGCATGGGCTGGACCAACATTCTTTGCACCGAGAGCGCGCATCCATACATGAAGCATTACTGGCCTGCAGGACACCTGATCGGCTACGAGCACTGCTTCGTCAGTCAGGCTGCGGACATTGCACGCGCGCTCGCAGGAGATGTGGCGGAAGCGCCGCTCGCCGATTTCGCGGATGCGTGGCAGACACAGCGTGTCCTCGAGGCGGCGATCCAGAGCGCACGCAAGGGGCGCTCGGTTGGACTCTCGGAGATCAGCTGAGATGCACATGCGTTTGCGCGGGCCAAGGACATTGCCCTCCGATTCGCTCGTTGAGCAGTTGCACGTCACGAAACAAAGCGCGCTCGATGCGCTCGTGTCGCTTCAACGGAACGACGGTCACTTCTGCGGCGAACTCGAAGGCGATTCGATCTTGCAGTCCGAATACTTGTTGATGAAGTGGGCGCTCGGTCAGGAGGCATCGCCAATGGCCGACGGCAGGAGCGGCATCGAAGTGCTTGGCCGCATCACCGCCTACTTGAGGTCGCAGCAAAGAGACGACGGTGGTTGGGGGCAATACAGAGGTTCAGCCGCGGATCTCTCCTCGACAGTGAAGGGCTACTTCGCGCTGAAACTTGCGGGAGACGCAGCGACCGATCCTCACATGACGCGGGCAGCGGCGTGCGTGCGCGCGATGGGTGGTGCAGAGCATTGCAATTCGTTCACAAACTTCTATCTCGCTGCACTCGGGCAGATTCCTTGGTCGGCCGTGCCGACGATCCCACCCGAAGTCGTGTACCTGCCGCGTTGGTTTCCATTTCACTTGGACAAGGTGAGCGCGTGGAGTCGCACGATGATCCTGCCGCTCGCGATCGTGAGTGCACTGAGACGGACTCGCGAACTCCCAGCGTCGCTCTCAATCGACGAACTCTTCGTTGACCAGCGCGAGCGCGCGCGTCTCTACCGTCGCAGCGATGGTTCGCGCATCTGGCGGGCGATGTTTGGAGCGATCGACCGTGGACTGAAAATCGCGGAGCGGTTCGGCGGCAGTCCGTGGCGCACTTGCGCCATTGCAGACGCGTTTGCTTGGATGACAGCCCGCGCGAGCCAGGATCATCCCGCGCCGACCCGCGGGCTTGGCGCGATTTTCCCCCCGATGGTCTATGTGCAGATCGTGATGCACGCGCTTGGCATCGACCGCGCAGACCCTCGGGTGCAGCGTGCCGAACGAGATCTCGACGCGTTCTTCATTGAGAGCGACGAGGCGATTCGAATTCAACCTTGCTTCTCGCCCGTCTGGGATACCGGGATCGCGCTCTACGCGATGAACGACTGCGGGCTTGATGCGCGTGATACGCCCGCCGCGCGCGCTGCGTCGTGGCTCGTCCGCAAAGAGTGCGTCTTTTGCGGTGACTGGGCGGAGAATTGCAGAGAAGGCGCTCCCGTAGGTGGATGGTTTTTCGAGTACGAGAATGCTTGGTATCCGGACTGCGACGACACTGCGATGGTCGCGATGGCACTCCTACGCACTGGCGGGGCTGCTTCGCAGGCCGCAGCACGACGAGGCATCGCGTGGATTCTCGCGATGCAAAACGACGACGGCGGATGGGCTGCATTCGACCGCACGCGGGATAGGCCGCTGCTCGAATGCGTCCCGTTCGCAGATCACAACGCGATGCAGGATCCATCCTGCCCGGACATCACAGGCCGCGTGCTCGAGTGTCTCGCATGGAACGGAATGAGGGTCGGAGATCATGCGGTGGACCGCGCCATCGAGTACATCAAGTCGCGCCAAGAACCGCAGGGATGTTTCTTCGGCCGGTGGGGAGTCAATTACATTTATGGCACATGGCAGTCGGTCATCGGACCAATCCGGTGTGGCGTCTCGCCGAGTACGCCATGGATCATGCAAGCAGGCGACTGGGTTCGATCGATTCAGCAGGAGTGCGGCGCGTTCGGTGAGAGCGCAGACTCCTACATCGACCCGACGCTGATGGGGCAGGGAGTTGCGACGGCGTCGCAAACTGCATGGGCGGCGATGACGCTGCAGGAAGTTTTCGGCGCCAACGATTCGGCAGTCGAGAAGGCGCTGGCATGGTTGGCTCGCACGCAGTTGAGTGTCGAAACTGCCGCAGATCGAAGTCGCAATCCCGATGGCGATCCAGCAGGGTCATGGGTCGAGCTGGAATTCACTGGAACGGGATTCCCCCGGGTGTTCTATCTGCGTTACCACCTCTATCGCCTCTACTTTCCGCTCATGGCGATCGGTCGCTTTCTTCACGCGCGTGAATGTGGCGCGCACTTCGTTCAGAAAGGCGCGGGTGACTCGAACGACACTTCGGCACCGGTCGCAGGGTGCGTGAACGCGAGTTGATCCGCGTGCAGGCAGAGTCTCGGCGAGAGTGCTCGAGCGGTTGGCGGTGCGTAGAGATCGTCGCCCAGAATGGGATGGCCGATCGTCAGCAGGTGCAGCCGCAACTGGTGTGATCGCCCAGTTTTCGGTGCGAGATGGACGCGCGCGTGCGGCGGAGATGAGAGGCGCGCCACGACCTCATAGTGCGTGATCGCAGCTCGCCCATGCTCATGGTCGATTTTCTGGCGAGGAGATCGATCAAAATCCTTCGCAATCGGTAAGTCAATCGTTCCGACATCGGCGGCGGGATGTCCATCGACGAGCGCCGAGTAACGCTTTCGAACTTGCCGCGCTTCGAACTGATGCGAAAGCAATCGATGCGACTCACCATCGCGCGCCATCACCATGAGTCCGCTCGTATCTCGATCGAGTCGATGGACGATGCGCGCTCCAGCGACTCTTGCCGCAACCCGAACAGCAATGCAGTCGGCTTTTTCTGGACCGATTCCCGGGACGGAAAGAATGCCGCATTCCTTGTCAATGACCACAAGGAATGCATCGAGATGTACGATGCGAAACCCCAAAGTCCTCGGGAGTTCAGTTCCTAGAATGATTGGCACATCGTCTGCGTCGCTGTTCGGATCCTCACTCATCGCGCCTATTGTCACCATGAATCCACTCCTTGTCGCGGCACTTTCGTCGGAGTTACTGCTTGCATGCCACTCGCCAAGTCCCGTTCAGTCGGCGGACCCAAAGAAAGTTGAGACCGAAGACCCGGTCATTTGGCGTGATGCGGAGCGGAGTTACCTGACGAAGCAGACTCAATTGACCTTTCCTGATCGTTTCGTGAAGGCGGGAGAGGCGTATTTCTCTCCCGACGGTGGCAAGATCATCTTTCAAGCCGTCGAGCAACCAGCCGAGGGTCAGACTCCAGCGGATTTCTATGCGATGTTCGTTGCCGATCTATCGACAGATGGTGCTGGCGCGACCACGCTCTCGAATATTCAGCGCGTCAGTCCGCCCGATTCAGCGAACACATGTGGCTGGTTCGATGCATCGCGCCCTGGCATGGTGATTTTCGGTTCGACGCTCGTCGCGCCGAAATCGACGGATGCTCCTGGCTACCAACGCGGAACCGGTCGTTACAAGTGGCAGTTTCCGCCTGAGATGCGAGTTGTTGAGGTCAACCTTGCGCAGGCCGCAGATGTGGCAGTTGGGAAAGTCCCGCCAAAGGTTCTCGCTGGCGACGGAACTGCATACATCGCAGAGTGCACGACGACGCGCGATGGCAGGCATCTCCTTTGCTGCACGCTCGTGAGTGGTCAGGGTGACATCATGGTGAAGGATTTGCGCACCGGAGCGATGGTTTCGATGGTGGCAGTTCCGGGGTACGACGGCGGTCCGTTCTTCTCTCCTGACGAGAAGAGCATTTGTTATCGATCGGATCGAAACGGCGACAGCCTGTTGCAGGTCTTCGTCAGTGATGTCGTGAGAGGTCCCGATGGATCAATCACTGGGACGACCAATGAACGCCAACTCACAGCCAATGAACATGTCAATTGGGCGCCATACTGGCATCCGAACGGTCAGTCCATGGTTTACGCTTCGAGCGAGGTCGGACACTCGAACTACGAGATTTTCTCTGTTTCACTGTCGGGCGGCGCCAACGTGAAGCCGGTGCGAACTCGCATCACGCGAGCGCAAGGGGCGGATGTGCTCCCAGTCTTCGACGCCAAAGGGACGCGCATGATGTGGACGAGCCAGCGCGGCGCGGGTCGATCGAGTCAATTGTGGATCGCGGACACGGTGCCGACTCCAGCGCCATGAGCATCTACGACGACCGGCGCTACCTGATTCCATTTCGAAGTCAGTTGCTGCCGCAACTCTTCACGGATTCACTCATCATTGGCGGCGGTGTTGCGGGGATGCGTGCTGCGGCGGAGGCCGCGCGGCACGGCAGTGTGCTTGTCTTGGCAAAGGGACCTCTCGACCTCTCCAACTCGCAGTATGCGCAGGGTGGGATCGCTGCTGCGCTCGATGAGAGCGATTCGACTGACGCGCACTTCCGCGATACGGTCGTTGCAGGTGCTGGGCTCTGCGAGTCTGATGTCGTCCGAGCACTCGTCGAAGAGGGTCCGCGCGAACTCGAGTGGTTGATGGAGAATGGCATGCGAGTCGATCGCTGCGCGCAAGGCAGGGTTGAACTCGGTCTTGAGGGCGGACATGGGCATCCTCGAATCGTGCACACTGATGGCGACATGACGGGGCGTGAACTGATGCGAGCGCTGGTCGCGATCATCGGGAAGACGCCAGGAATTCGAGTCTTTGATCGATGTTTCGCGATTGATCTCTGCGTGGACGCGCAGGGGCGAGTTGCAGGTGCGATCACATGGCATTCGAAGTACGGGCTGCAGGTCATCTGGTCGCGCGCGACGATTCTTGCCGCTGGTGGAGCAGGGCAAGTTTTTCGCGAGACCTCGAATCCATCTGTCGCCACTGGAGATGCCATCGCGATGGCATGGCGAGCCGGCGCGGTTGTGCGCGATCTCGAATTCATGCAGTTTCACCCGACGACGCTGTACGTCGCTGGAGCGCCAAGGCACCTCATCAGCGAAGCTGTGCGCGGCGAGGGAGCATTTCTCGTCGATCGGAGTGGGCACCGAATCATGACTGGACGCCATCCGCAGGCGGATTTGGCTCCGCGCGATGTCGTGACGCGTGGCATCATTGAACATCTCGCACTTTCGGGAGACTCGCACGCCTTCCTCGATGCGCGCAGTCTGACGAGCGAAGGTTTCGCCACACGATTTCCAGGGCTTTCGGAAATGCTCGCTGGCTACGGCATTGATGCGGGAAAGGACTTGATACCAATCCATCCCGCAGCGCACTACACCGTGGGAGGCGTGCAAGCGGATGTCGACGGTCGGACCAACTTGCGCGGCTTGTATGCGTGTGGTGAAGTCGCTTCGAATGGAGTGCATGGCGCAAACAGGCTCGCAAGCAACAGCCTGCTTGAAGGGCTTGTCTTTGGCCGCCGCGCGGTGCTTGCAGCGATTGGCGATTCACTCCCTGATCCTGTGCCGATGCAATGGGAGAGCCGCGTGCGGGCGTCAGTCGCGGGCGAACTCGATCTCGCGGACGTTCGGTCGAGCCTCCGAAGTGCGATGTGGCGAAATGTCGGCATTGTTCGAGATGGCGCGAAACTGCGAGACTGCCTCGACATGTTTGCTTTCTGGGGTCGGTATGCGCTGGGCGCCGTCTTTCAAGATCCGCAGGGATGGGAAGCCCAAAATCTATTGACGGTGGGGCATCTCATCACCCGGGGCGCGACGGAGCGCAAAGAAACGCGGGCGAGCCACATTCGGACAGACTGGCCGACTGAAGATCCAGAAGGTGCCTTTCACATCGGTTGGTCCGTTGGGAATCCTTCGCCGCAGCGCGTGCGTGTTGGAGAAGTCGCTGCGAGGGATGAGTGACAACGAGGGGTCGATGGGTCGCGAGAGCGCAGATGCTCGTCGTTGCCCTCGGCTGTGCAGTCGTCTCCCTCGCCTGCCAGCCGACGAAGACAATCCATGTCAAGCGCGGGGCTGGAATGCTTGGTCTCGAAGGCGCAGTTGGGCAGGAGACGATCAACGAAGACGGAACCCGCGTCGTTGTCGTCGACGAGTTGCCTTCGGGCGAAAGTGGAACTCGATCAAGTGCGCGTCCTGCCATCAACAGCAAGTCAAACGACAACGAGCCTGTCTATACCCCTGCGCCATACAGCAGCGCGGGACTCCCGCCACCTCCGCCTCCAAAGCCGGAGCCGCCGAAAGAGTTGAAACTCCGAGAGGTCGAGCGAGATGGTTCGGTGACGCTCCGCGCAGTACTGCCCGAGCATGTGATGGCCCACTTTGTAGAGGCGGTCAAGACGCACACATACGGTCCGTTCTACTCGCAGATGCTCGCTCGGGAGACGATTGACGCGTACGAGCGTGCGGGCGGCGAGGAAGTCTTCGCCGCATGGGCAGAGACCCATCGCAAGGACTTGCTTACTTTTCTCAACCGCATGGGATCCAACTGGAGCGGATCGGAAGTGATCACCGAAAAAGTGACAGCCCTTCGTATGCGCTATCGGCTTGATCGTCGCAACTTGCCAGAAATCAGATTCGAGGTTGTCGAGATCCTCAACGAGCGAGGCGGACTTCGGCTGGCGCTCATTCGATGAGCCTCCTGACATCTGAATGCGCTCACTACTCGAAAGTGCCTCGGTCGAGCAACTCGAAACAGTAGATCGACCGCAGTTCCTTCGGCGAGAGCGACTCGAGTTGTCCCAAGTCTTTGATTGCACGCTTTGGCTTCTTGATCCCAAGCCTGCCGAGCATCTGGAACTTCTTCTCCAGAATCCCCTCAAGGTCTGCGGTTGTGTTCCTCGCGTGACCGGATGGGTACATGATGAGCCCGCTATCGAGTTTCTTGCCGTCACTGAGTTCGATGACGATCGCAGTGGGAATGCCGTCTGGATATCGACGGTCGTACTCCGCGCCGCCATGCTCAAATGCCACTTTGCCCATCAACTCGCGTGTTCGCGGATCATTGATCGCCTCCGCGCTGAAGTCGTACGGACCGAGCATGATTTCCTTCCACCATTCATCGCTCGTTTTCGGGTTGGTCGCACTCGCGGAGAGTTCTTGCGTCTCAATCGCCTTGCGCAGCATCGTGGAGACGATGTAGAGCATCGAATGGTCAGCTGATTGCCTCGTGCGTGGGTCGCGCTTGGCGGGGTCGCCGATGATTGAAAAGGCAGGTTCGTATGCGGTGATGCGGATTGAAGTGATTCTCTTGGGATCAGAGAGCAGGTCGGGATGGGCGACGATGATGTCGATGAGCCCCTGCAGCGCACCTGCAGACTGATGCTCGTAGAGCCCGAGTTTGAAGTGCATTCCCATGACCGCAAAGTCGTCTCCAGAGAATCCGAGGACCAGATCGAACGGGCTATCGCCCTTCGTCTTCTCGAACTGGCGGAACATGCTCTCTGGATTTCGAAAGATGTCGCGCGGACCGAGGAATCCGCGCATCGCGCGTTGCATCGACAGCACAGCGACCTCTGCGCTGATCGCTGCTGACGCACCCTTTGAGTCGGAGAGTTGCTTTCCCGCACGGATCGCCCGCCACGGGATGTAGTGGGCAACGACCATTCCGATGGCGCTCTCGATTTCCTCTGCAGTCGCGCCGAGCATTGCGCCATACACCGCGGCACTCGCGATCGCACCGTGCACGACATGGTCGATCTTGTAGGACTTGAGGCTGAAGACCTCTGCAAGGCGTCCTCGAATCTCGTCGATGCAGATCATTCCGCGCAGTGCATGGGCACCGTCGAGTCCAGCGATTGTGGCAGCAGCCATCGCAACTGGATAGAAGTCGTTGTGGCCGAACTCGCCAGCCGTGTGCCCGAGCGCTGGGTTGAAACCGAAGTTGGTTCCGTTGGAGTCCCATTCGCGAACCGCAGAACAGTTTGCGACGACCGCCTTCTCTGCCGCCACCGTGGTTCGTGCCCCGAAGACCCGCGCCCCCGACTTCTTTCTGCGGTACCCGAGTGCTTCTTCACGCAGGATTCGTGGTGCATTTGTGCCAAGCGCAAGTGCCGACGCTCCGCAGAGCACACTGTCCGTGTGGAACAACACGGTTCGAGCCTTGACGCCAGCAGATGGATCGCCGCCTTGCATGAAGTCAATTGCGTAATGACCGATGCCGAGAGCTTGATTTGTGTTGCGAGGAAGTGTTGTGGCGCTCATGTTGTCCCTGTGAATGACGTCTGATATCGGCGAAACTGTCGCCGACAGGCGAACTCATAAGTCTACAGCGCCGGCATTCCACCGTGATCCCACAAGAGAGCCCCAACGATGATTCAATGCGCGTCGAGCAGTCCGTCGTACAACTCGATGATGCCCTTCCCTTGGGTGGCAATCGTCTCGTAGATCTTTCGACCTGCTGCGACATCGAGAAGTTCTCGCACGAGTTTCGCTTCGCCTGCATGATCAGCCTTGTTTGCCACAAAGAGATCCGCAATCTCCAGGATTCCCGCCTTGTCCATCTGGACGCTGTCTCCCATTCCCGGAACGGTGACCACGGCCGTGCGATCCACATGCTTTCGGATCGCGACATCGTTTTGGCCAGCGCCGACTGTCTCGATAATCAGCCGCTCGTAACCCGCAGCGCCGACGAGCCCCACGAGTTGGTCGAGCGCCCTGTAGTCCTCGCCAACGATTGCAAGGCTGCGGTAGAAGACGCGCTCGTCCACGGCATTGAAGTCGACGCGAAGGCGATCTCCCAGCAGCGCACCCCCAGTGATGGGGCTCATCGGGTCGAACGCGATGACCGCGATGCGCTCGCCTCGCCTGACCGCTTCAGCCGCGATCGCTGCAACAAGCGTGCTCTTGCCTGTGCCTGGCGCACCCGTGAACGCAACCACTCGCTTCGGCCGCTTGAGCGGCGTATCGCTCGGCAGTCGACCTTCACACGCCAACGACATCAACCTTGACAGCCGCGCAGTTGGATTGCTCCCTGCGGGCAGGGGCGCATATGCCTTCACGCACCCACGCACGCTCTCGACAATCTGATCCATGCTCGTGCCAG
>CAYHHO010000096.1:0-11545 GCA_964356445.1 uncultured Singulisphaera sp.
GTCGAGTACCCAAGGGTCACTTTGTTGTACTTGATCTCAATATCAGGATGGTGCTGCGTTCGCTCGGCTTCGACGGAAATGCGATCCACAAAGCGAATTGCAGTCACGAAATCCGCAAAGGAAAAGGTGCGTTCGATCAATTCGCCCTTGCGCGACCACCCTTTGATGGACTCCATTCGGGAGGCAACTTCAGAATCCGTGAGTTTCGACGCCATGCTCTATGAATGCTAACGAACCCTTACAATTGATCCTTCGTGTCGATCCCTCTCGAACATCAGTCTCGCAAGCAACTTCGGCAGCGGATCGCTGTGATATCGCTTCAGCCTGGCGACACGCACGAGACCGTCGCCCGAGTGTTGTCCACAAAGTTCGACTTTGAAACAGTCGTGATCGATGCGAGCGACGCAGTCACTGTCGCGATGGAAGTACGCGAATCGCAGGCACTCCTGATGATCGGTCCTCCCACCGATGCCTGCATGCACTCTCCCGCAGCCGAAGAGGCGATCGCTTCAACGATTCCCATCATCGCGCTCTGCGATGGATTCGGCGGCAATCGAGTAGTCCCCGCAGGCATTTCGTTCGTGCTGGATCCCGCACTCGGACCGGACCACCTCGCAACGGCACTTTCGGCGCTCATATCGAGGCAGCGGGAGATTCGGCGCGCACAACTCGAAGCCGCGACCGCGCTTCGATCCACGGGTGGACTGCGCAACGAGATTGACATCATCCAAGAAGAACTGCAACTTGCCGCAAGCGTTCAGCGGGAGTTTCTTCCTCGCGTGCTGCCATCGCTTGGCGGAATCTCCTCCGCGGCGCTCTGGCGACCAGCCGCATTCGTCTCGGGCGACATCTACAACGTGATGCGCCTCGACGAGAACCACTTGGGGCTCTTCGTGACTGATGCCGTGGGACATGGCGTTCCGGCAGCCTTGCTGACGCTGGTGATCTCGCGAAGTCTTCCCACCAAGGAAATCACCGAACACTCCTATCGAATCTTGACGCCGAGCGAATCACTTTCGCAAGTGAATGCCGACATGATCTCACGCGCTGGGCAGACAACAAGATTCGCAACCGCGATCTATGGAGTGATCGACACTCGAAGTCACCGAATGACAATTGCCACAGCAGGTCACCCGCCGATGATCCGCATCCCGCGAGGAGGCGAATGCGAATTCATCCACACGCAAGGCGGACTGCTCGGCGTCTTTGATGATGAGGTCTTCACGGAAGCAACGATTGATCTCGAACGAGGTGACAAGTTGCTGCTTTATTCAGACGGATTCGAGCAGGCCTTTCCAGAGTTGGGACAGGATCCTGCTGCTCCGCGCCTGCCGAACCGCCGATACCTCGACGTGTTCAATGAATTCGCCGGGACGGAGAACCCTGAACGCTTCATCGCGCAGGTCAACGAGCGACTCGATGAGGAGTCTGACGACTTTCCGCAGATCGATGACCTGACGCTGCTGTGCGCTGCGTGGGACGGCAACTAGGAACGCACCGCGAGACGGCGCGCAACCGCCTGATCGATCAACTTCGCCATTGCATCGACTTCGACATTGACGCGCGCGCCCACCTTCAACTGTCGAAGTGTCGTACGCGCGAGCGTTTCTGGGATGAGGGCGACTTCAAACCAATCATCCTGACGACCGGCGACGGTCAACGACACGCCCGACACCGCAACCGATCCCTGCGCGACGATCATCGACAGTTGCCCCTTCGCAGAGGGTGGACATTGAATCCGGATCCTCCACTCCCCATCCTTCTGAATGATTTCATGCACGGTTGCTGCGAAATCGACGTGCCCCTGCACAAGGTGGCCGCCGATCGGATCGCCGACGCGAAGTGCGAGTTCAAGGTTGACCCCGTCACGCTCGCGCAAACCTTCGATCGTCGTCAGCGAGAGCGTCTGGGGAATCACATCGAATGCGCAGACTCCACCAGCGAGTTCAACAACAGTCAGACAAACACCGTCGACGCTGATCGAATCGCCAGTGCGACTGCGTGATGTCAGGGCGCCACAGTCAATCGCAATCCGACGACCGTGCGCCGTGACTGCGCTCGAAACGACGGTCCCAGTGCCTTGGATGAGTCCCGTAAACATCAGCTACTTCCAAGCTTGCACGATCATGGACTGCGGATAGTAACGAGCGAGAATCTGCTGGTATGAAGCGCCTGCGCGCCCCATGGCCTCGGCGCCGTGCTGGCACATACCCACACCATGACCGAACCCTCTACCAGAAAACTCTGCGTTTCCCGCGGCAATGCGGACCGAAAAGTCGGATGAACGCATCGAACTCTTCGGGTCACCTGCGGCATTGATCGCGCGGCGAAAGTCTTCCGCTTCCAGTGAGATCGACCGCGCATTTCGCGATCGGATCACGAGCGTCTCTGGTCGACCTGCTGCATTTCGATCGCCGACCTCGATGCTGGTCGGGAGTTGGAGTGCGACGAGATCTGGTCGCGATTGCGCCGCCCCCCACGCCTGCAACCGTGCTTGGATCTTGGCGAGCGCAATCGTTGTCTTCCAAGTTGCAACTGACGATCGTTCGCAGCACGCACTCCGACGCGTCGAGTCATCGCCAGTTGCCACAGGTGCGATGTCGTGAAATGGATTGTCCGTCAGCACTCCAAGTGCGCTGGCCGGTCTGCCCCCGCACGCGCTGGAGTAGTACGCCGGAACAACCACTCCATCGTGCACGAGCACCTGACCTCGCGTCTCGCGCACTGCAGCGATCGCTTTGGCATTCGTCGTCGCGCCAATCCATGCTTGGCTCTGCTGGCCCGCCACCATGTCATAGTGTCGGCGCCCCTCCCAGCGAGCCTCCTCAACGACGGCAAAGCTGCGCGCCGCGATCGCCTGCGCGTGATAGGCCGCGTCACACCACGAGGGATAGAGTTCTTTCGCGACAACGCCCGGCAGATAGTCGTCCATCGCGACATCCATGACGAGATCAATTCCCGTCGCAGTGCGAACGACTCGCAGCGATCCCGGCCATGACTTGCCATCCCACTCCATGGGTTTCGAACTCGACGACGGCGCATCGATCGACAACTCGCCAGCAGGAAAGTCCCGAGATGTCGGCGCAGAGTTGGGTTTCGCACGCGAAGCCGAGTTGTTGGACCGCGGCCTTTCGGTCACACGCCAACCCGCCGCAAGTGCACGCACTTCAATCGGCGCTTGCGCCGTCCAGACCACATCCGACGTCGACGGCTGCGCAAGTGTGACCACCAATGATCCGCTCAGATTCCCGATGACAGCCGCATCCGTTGATGCAAGTTCCCCGATTCGGATTGAAACATGCGGCTCCACCGCCGGTGGAATCGGGAGAGGTCTTGGAGGGATTGGCTGCGGTTTCGACGGAACGGTCTCTGCCGCCACTTGTTCCGATTGCTGTTGGATCTGAGGCGAAGTCTCAACAAGCGCGGGACCGATCGATTTCGCCGATTCACCAGTCGTTGGTGCTACAACGACTGCCTTCAGTGGAAGTGTTTCATTCGCGCAAGCGCCGATAGCAAGCGAGATCGCGCACCCGACGGCGTTCGCCCAAGTTCGGCGAGTCACCCATCGGCTGACGATGTGCAACAATGAAGTCACTCGAGCGATCGAAGCGCCAGCCCGTGCGTCGCAAGCTGAGACTTGATCTCCTCAAGGCTGGTCGAACCGAAGTTCTTCATTCCCATGAGTTCGGCTTCAGTGCGACACGCGAGTTCGCCCAGCGTGCGCACTTCAAGCAACTGCACTGCCTTGCGCGCGCGGATCGTGAGTTCAAGGACGGAGACCGGCTGATCGAGCAAGTCGGGCGCAGTCGTCGTGCGGAGTTGGTCGAGATACTCGCGGCGATAAGACTCTTCGAAACCACCTTCGAGACCCTGTCCGAGTCGAAGCCCTCGCGAATTCAACATCGCCTTGATCTCTGCAATGCTGGTTTCTCCGAAGTTCTTGAACGCCATCAGTTCGGCCTCAGTCACCCTCAACAAGTCGCCGAGCGTCCGAATCTCGACCTTCTTGAGGCAGTTGCGTGCACGCGCCGAAAGTTCGAAGTCGGTGATCGGCGTGTCGAGAATCGCATTGCGGCGAGCGAGCTGCTGCTCTGCGTTCGCGTCGTACGACATCATGCGCACCGCGCAGACATCCTTGACATACATGCGGGCATGCGCGTGATTCGGATACAGCGAGAGGACGCGCCGCAGGCAACGCTCCGCGCGCGGAAGTTCTCCAAGATCCTCATAGAGCACTGCGAGATTGATCAGCGCATTGACTGGAGGCGTGGGGAGATAGCAGATCTCCTCGTACAGATCGACTGCCTCTTCATCTTCGCCGACTCGATCCAACAATCGGGCGAGCGCGAAAAGCGTCGCGACGGAACGATCCTCAGCAAGCGCAGTTCGGTAAGCAGCAACAGCCTCCGATCGACGACCCTCCTTCTCGTGCGCAACTGCACTCGCGACATGCGGCTGTGCTGCCGCGGGGTTGGATCGATTGACCTTGTTGATCGTTGCTTCGCTCATTCGCAAGACACCTCTTCGGATAAAGACCGAGTTCGTTGAAACAGGCTGGAAGGATCGGACACTGCACAGCGCAGAATCCGAGGAATAGGGAAGTATAGCCACAATTCGCGCGATCTCAAACCACGCCGTCACGCACCGAGGGCTCGCCCGTCGCATCCAACGCTGTTGCGCCATGACGGACGAGCTTGTGCGTACGCCATGGTCCCCATTCGAATCGCCACGCCATAAAAGCGCCGATGGCGATGATGTAAAGCGTTGAACCAACCCACGGCCCAAGAGAGCCGTACTGCGGCATCGCCTCGCTGACCCAATAGCCGCCCCCAACAATCACAATCCAACTGAGCGACACGACCGCGATACCTGGCCAGAGCGTGTCGCCCGCGCCGCGCAGTGCCCCGGAGTAGACGATGCCAACGGCATCGAACGCTTGAAAGATCGCAGCGCAGATCATGATTGCGCTAGCAATCTCGATGACGCGTTCCGGCGATGCATCCGCACTGCCAGCAGCGTGCGTGAAGACGCGGACCATCGGCTCACGGAAGATCATCATCAGCAATCCCCATGCACCCATGTAGAGCAGCGACATCCAGACTGCCGTTCGCGCATATCTCGTCGCGAGTTTGGGATTGTTGGCACCGATCGATCGCCCGACCAGCGTCGCCGTCGCGATGCTAAATCCCACGGCGGGCATGAACGAGAGGTGCATGTACCGAAGCACAATCCATCCAGACGCGAGGTGATCCGTGCCAAACTTTCCGACGAGCACCGTCATGAAGACTGACCAGCAGAACATCTCATTTCCGAACTGAAGGCTGGCTGGCCAGCCCACGCGAATGAGGTCCTTGATGGCGGGTATGTCTGGTCGCCATGCGGCGCGAGTCTGGTACTGCTTCGACAATCGCGGCCCGAGAAAGATCGCCATGGGCAACGCGAACTCCACCGCCACGCCGATGATCGTGGCAAGCGCGGATCCTGCAACTCCCATCGGTTTGACCCCAGGGATGCCAGGGAGCCCAGCCTCGGGCAGCCCTTGATCGCCGAAAATGAACACGTAGTTCAGGAAGAGGTTGACGAGATTGCCCAGGAGCGCAGCAAGCGTCACGACTTTTGGACGACCGATCCCAAAGAAGAAGTTGCTCACCCCCTTGCCTGCAAGCGTGAAACAACCGCCAACGACCAGAATCTGCGCGTACTCCAGTTCGAGTTTCTCCATCCTCGGCTCGTGACCCATCCACGAGAACGCGAGTGGCAACACGAGAAACCCGACCGGGATGAGGATGACGATCCACGAGCCGACTGCAAGCCAGATGCCTCCCCATGCGTACCGCGCGATCGCACCAGTATCACCCGCGCCAACGCTCTGAGAGACAAAGGTGTTGACGAGCGTGATCGCCCCAATCAGAAAGGCAATCACAGTCCATGTCCAGACGCCGCCGTTCCCTTGCGCCGACAACTCGAGCGGACCAAGTTGCGCGACCATCAAACTGTCGACGAACTGCATCATCGTGTAGCTCATCATGGTGATGACGGTTGGCCACGCCAGCGACCACACCTCCGCCGCGGAGCGCACGGCAGTTTTCACTTTTTGAATTGGCATGGCGGGGCGGCTTGGGCAGTTACGGCGCTTGCGGTTTTCGTCGCAGGCAGATTTCGAGTCGCTCTCAGAGTTCGACAGTCACCATGTCGCTCGCACGCGACTGCGTGGCAGGTGGATGCTCGACGCTGTCGGCAAACATTTCCAGCCCGCGCAGCGCTGACATTTCACCTCGAACACGCGCTGCGTCGTAGGTCGCTGCCGCTGCACCCGAAAGTCGTACAGCCAAGTCGAGCGCGATCTGCCCCTCGCACTTGGCAAAGTCGACAGGAGAAATCGCGCGCTCGAAGGATTGAATGCGGTTCTTCGCGTTCTCGAAGCAGCCGGACTTTTCAATCCATGTTGCCGCTGGTAGGAACACCTCTGCAGATGAAGACAGCCGGTTGGGCAGCGTGTCGAGCAACACGAAGCGACGAGTCGAGAGTGCTCGCGCCAGCGGATCAGTCACCCACTCGCTGGGATAGTTTCCAGTGATCAGCGCTACACCGGCGCCCGCAGTGGTGAGCGCTGCGAGGAATTCCGTCGCGTCGCAGACCGCTGGGGTCCCAGCAGCAACGCGTCGCGCAGGGACTGCGGCAACGAGTGCCTCGAGGACGCGCCGTACTCCGCGGGCATTGGGAGCCTTCTCCGACGAAATCGTGAATCCACCAGCCAGCGAACGGTCCTCACCGGATTTCGGTACGGGACCGACACCGATCACGGCCGACGGATCGAGATTGAGGATCGTCTTCCCCAACAGAAACGCATCTTCACAGGAGAGCATCGGGCTCACAAGCAAAGCGATTCGGCCATTTCGTGCCCCAGCCTGAAGCACTTCGACTGCACGGTTCATCGCTGCATCCCACGCTTGCGCGGGGGCAGTCCGGTCGAACTCGGCAGCGCCGCGAAGGATGGGCATGGTCTGACGGTCCTGTGCATGCACGAACTTCCACCCGTAACGAACTTCGTCAGTGATCCACCACTGATTGACCGCAGCATTCGTGCGCGGCTTGATGCGATAGACGATGCCTTCGTTGTGCTCGATCGAGATGTTGTCGCCACTTGCAGTGATCCCGTCGATCGACGGCGTCTTCTTCAGGAACCACACGCGTTGTTGGAAGAGAAAGTCCTTGTCGAGCAGCGCGCCAACTGGGCAGAGGTCCACGACATTGCCTGAAAGTTCGTTGTCGAGCGCGACACCCGGGAAGACGTCGATCATCTCGGTGCCGCCACGACCTTCGACCATCAGTTCAGACGTCTGCGTCACTTCCTTTGTGAAGCGCACGCAGCGCGTGCACATGATGCACCGATCGCTGTACAGCAGCACATGTGGACCGACATCTTTCTTCGGGTTCTTGATCTTGTCTTCCTGAAAGCGCGACTGCGACCGCCCGTACTCATATGAATAGTCTTGGAGCCCACACTCGCCAGCTTGATCGCAGACGGCGCAGTCCACTGGGTGATTGATGAGCAACAACTCCATGACCGCCTTCTGATTTGCCTCGGCTTTGGGGGTGAGGGTCGAAACCACCATCCCATCCGCTGCCGGGGTGTGGCATGTCGGCATCAACTTCGGGATCAACTCAAGCTGGCCAGACTTTGGATTCACTTGCGAAATCTCTGCGAGGCAGATCCGGCAATTCGCGGGCACGGACAGCCCCGGGTGGTAGCAGTAGTGCGGGATTTCCACGCCGCTGCGGATGGCAATGTCGATGATCGACTCGCCTTTTGCGAAGTCCATTGGAACGCCGTTGATCGTGATTGTTGGCATGGGAAATCGCGCAATTGCGCGAAGCCGCATCCTAGCGAGTGACTCGACCGCCGATTGTCTGCGCGTCAGCGCGTGACGAATTCGATTTCCATCGCGCCATCGACGAATTCGACCTGAATCGCGCACACGCGCGTGCATCACTGCAGGACTCGTTCGGATCTTGAAATGGTGACCTAGTGTCGTTTTTCGACACTAGACCACCAATTCAAGGGTGGTTGCAGTTCACGATCTTTGCAGCGAACTTCGTGCGAGGAGGCCTCGTCACGAACAAGGTCCCCAACCTAGCAACAACGTACCCAAGTCATTGCCACTGACCACGCCGTCGCCGTTCAAGTCGCAATTGCCGCCACTGGTCGATTGGCCATCTGTACCCCACGCCCCCAATAGTTCGCCAAGATCTCCGCTGTTTACTTCGCCATTCCCCGTGATGTCCCCCATGCACTGTGGGCATGGCGCGGGCGACTCGCAGCAATCTGGAATGCCGTTGCCATTGGCATCGCGGTGGGCGAACGATCGCGACCGCACTTGACCCAAGTCGATGTCTCCATCGCCGTCACAGTCAGCGCTCCATTCACAGATGAACGCACCACCACCACCGAGCCCAGTGTCGTTCCACTGTCCCGTTGTACCCCAGAACTTGCTCACATCCTCGCCTAGGCTGCCATTGGCGTTGTTGGGTTCACCAGGGAACCAGTTGGTGTAGGCCCACACTTCCCCAGTGACCCACCCCCACCCGCATCCGGGCTCACAGGCGTCTGGCAACTGAACGGCCCCCATCGAATATGCGATCGGCGAGACGCCGAGGCGCGTGAGCGCGAATTGATTTTCATCCGAACTGGTGAGCGTGACGAGATGCCCTCCGATCTCGTCGCACTGCGCCTGTGCGTCGGACCACACTAGGTTTGACGACACCCTCTGATACCAGTGGCCATTTCCTCCATCGGAGATGCGCCACTGAATCGGGTAATCGCCCAGCACGCATTCTTCACCCCACTCACAGCAGTCTGGAAGCCAGTTCCCGTTGTAATCGGGGAGCTCACCCGCCTGGATCTGCGCATAATCGTTTGCGCCATCACCATTACAGTCAGCCGCGAAGACCTTCATGGTGGACTGATGCACGCCGCCACACTCGCTCGCGAGCATCACGCTCCACATCTCGATGGCATCTCCCGCATTCGCGATGATCTCGACCGTTCCGGTCTGGATCGAGCCATTAGCGTTCGCGTTGGCAGCCCAGAGCACTGTGCCAGCGTGACGAATCTCTAGTCGCATGGGATTGCCGCCGCCGCAGCCTCCCGCATGTGCGAATCCAAGATCTAGCCGATACCTGCCGAATTGCGGTGCGACGAAGCGGCGAACGGGCACATGTGGAACGCCTTGCGTGTCGCCGTGGGCTAGCGACCGCCCGATGAAGCAGAACTCCTGTCCGCAGAAGCAAACATCCGGCGCGAAATGCCAGAGTGGTCCGGTGTTGCCGCAGCCGCACCCCGGCGTCGCCGAGTAATTGGCCATCGGTGCCAACTCGCCGTCGGCACCAGTCGTGGCTGCGTAGAGGTAGTACCACCCACCCTGACCTTGCACATTGGAGAAGTCCACCTCTGAGTCTGCGATCTGAACCCATCCATCTCCGCCGGCCATCGCCTTCGCAACGCAAAGACCGATGACTGCCGCCGTCATGCTGAAAAATCTCCCGCAGAATGCACTTCGTTTCATTTCTTTCTCCTGGAATGGACCAATCTGGAAACTGTCGACCCTCGTTACAGATTCACGCAGGTCCGCTGCGCCGCGAAATCGTCCGAATCGCGAAGAATTCGCATCGGATTCGACCGTGCGAAGTCGGGAAAATCGGAGAAACCGTCTGAAACCCGTCCGCGCGCAGCCGGGGCTCACTCGCCCAGAATCACTGCCACGTGACTCTCGCCAGCGGCGGCGACTGCAATCCGATGGCTGCTCGGTGTCGCTGGGATCAGTGAATCCGGGATGGCTTGCACGACGCTCGGCGAGTGTCCGAGGATCACAACGCCCCCAGCTTTCAGACCGGCGACGAACCATGTCGCTGCACGAGCGCCCGCGACGACAGCGACTCCTCCCGCGAGCCCGCTGGTATCTCCGACACTCCATCCAAAGTTTCGCAGGGTTCCGTCGCCTGCGACCACAAGCATCGCCGTCGTCTGCGAATCGCGACCGGCGATTGCAACCGCAACCGCCGGCGTCCCTTGAACCGCTTCAACCGCCTTGGACGCATTCGATCCCCATGCGTATGCACGTCCGTCATCCGTCGTCACGCATGCGGACTTGTGCCCGACCGCCACGTGCACTGCCTTGTCAGTCGGCACAGGGCGCTCCATTCCGCCTGGTTCAGCAGCAGCGACCACGATGCCACCGCTGCTGTTCACGATCACCAACGACTTGCGGCCGCACGCGATGTCGCGCACGCCAGTCAACGCGCTCACCGTTGCTTCATTTGCAACGACTCCCCACTGCACCACACGACCGTCGCGCGTAAGGGCGACAGCGCCATCATCGCGAGTTGCGACTTTCACAACGGGCTCTCGTCCACGGACGAGCGCATCCGGGATTTGGCACGCGGGCTCGTTGATCGAGCCCGCTGCGAGCACTCGTCCATCGGCTGTCACGCCGAGGGTCCAGCGATAGCCGCATGCGATCGAGATGAAACGCTCTTCGCGCGGAAGTTCACAGCGACCATCGCTGTTGTCACCCCACGCCACGACACTGCCGGCCCACGGCGGCGCTGGAGGGAAAACGATCGGAGCTATGAATCTGCCCCAAATGCCGCCACTTCCACCACTGACATCGACAATCAACCACACGAGCGCGGCGATCCCGCAGATCCCAAGCGCAATCCGCGCGAGCCACGCGCGCGAGCCGAGTGCGGTCGATCGAGGCGCACGCCGCGCCGCATCTTGCGTTACAAGCTGCGTGAGCGTGCGGACGATCTCGCTGGCCTCGATGGAGCGCGCAGCCGGATCAGTTTCAGTCGCCCGGCGAACGATTTGCCCCAGTGTCGCGCGGCCATCGGGCGTCAAGTCATCCCAGTGAGGCGAGTCTTGCGGTGGCACCGTGGGACCGTTGCTTCCCGCCGCGACTTCCGTGAGCACTCGCTGAAGCGTCTGCTCATCGCGCAGACCGACTCCCCAGCGCGACCTCCCCAGCCAGAGCCGTTCGATGATCAATCCGATCGACCAAATGTCTGCGCTCGATCCGATCCGTTCGCTTCGCAGTCCCGTTTGCTCGGGAGCCATCCACTCCGGGGTTCCCAGCGGCATGCCGATGGTCGAGAGCGGTTCACCATCAGTGTTGCCCTCCGCGCTGCAGTCATCATCGCCTCGTCCAAGCAACGCAGCCAGTCCGAAGTCGAGCACCACGATGGGGGGCTCTTTCGTGTCCGTTCGCACAAACACATTGGACGGTTTGAGATCGCGGTGCACGATTCCCTTGGCGTGCAATCGATCGACGATCGCCGCGAACTGCGCAACCAGCGCGAGTCGCTGAGAAAGCGGCAACGAGCGTCGGTCGCAGTACGCCGTGATCGACTCACCATTGATGTACTCCATCACGATGTACGCCTGCCCGTCGCTGGCAACTCCCGCATCGATCAAGCTCGTCACGCCGCTCCCAGCAGCCTGCACGAGCAAAGCCCACTCTCGCTCGAATCTGCGAAGGATCACTAG